>WFPM01000123.1 GCA_015487635.1 Rhodothermus sp. | reverse complement strand
CGCCGGTGATCGGATAGAGGGTTCATGTTTCACCAAGACCAAAGGAGGTGTGCTATGAAGCGCTGGAAGGATCGGTTGGCGACGTTGTTTCTGGTGCTGGCGCTGGGCCTGAGCCTGCTGCCGTGGATTGACACGGCAGTCTCTGAAGAAAGGACCGCTACAGGGTGTCCCAGTTTGGACTATGATTGGATAAGGGATGAGATCTACTGCAACTGGCTTATTCCCTGTTATGGAGGACCGTTGTGCTGCTTTGATTGTGGAATTGCCATTGCTCAATAAAAACAGGCAATCATTATGTTTAAAAACATATGTGGCATATTTTTAACATCATTGATAAGCTGGATTTATCCATTTACATCTCTGGGACAATCTATTGAAGATGTAATTGTATGGGTTGATTCGCTTAAACTTGAAGAGACAGAAGAGACACTTACCGGGATCATTGATGTGAGTTTAGATCCAGAAGGAGGCTTTCTGGTAGCTGATGTTCAAGAGCATCAGGTGCGTCTTTACACGCAGGAAGGTCGGCTCCGTTTATATTTTGGAGGTCCTGGGGAAGCGCCGGGTAGATTGCGTAATCCTCGGGCTCCGGTTCGACTTTTATCCGGTGAGATTCTGGTCCCTGATTTTGGGGGGCATCTCTCGTTATTTGATCCCCGTGGAAAGTTTATCAGGCGGTATACTCGGGTTGTCGTAGCAGGAACCTACGCGGTGCGGGATGTACCGGGGCCTGAAGTTTTGGTAATTGGCATGAGAAAAGTCCAGCGAGGTGCTCAGCCGTTGCTTCATTTTTTCGATCCAGAAAAGGGAAAAATTACCAAAAGCTTTTTTCCTCATCCTATTTCTCCGGACCAGTATGGTGGCGTAATACATTCACTGGCACAGTCAGTTGATGCAGATGTGCTGGGTAATCGTATTGTAGCCACTTTTCTTTTGTTGAATCGGCTTTATTTTTTCGATCTAAATGGCCGATTTATTGAAGAGATTGAAGTGCCCTTACGCCATTTTCGACGAACGATTCCTGAGAAGCCAATAGCGTCGTTGGAAGCATTTACGCAATTTTTGGAAAGTCACTCACTTTTGGCCCGCGTTTTCTGGTTAAACCGTAAAATAATCTTAATCCTTTATAAGGATTTGTTGGATGTTCAACGCCGAAAGGCTCGCTGGAGTCTGGCAGGAGTCACGCCGAAAGGAAGCGTATTGTTTGAGGTAACGGATGTACCTCGACTGCTGGTGGTTAATCCGCGTACAGGAACGCTGTTTTTCACGCATCCGAATTACGAAACAGAGAATTACTGGCTCGTAGGCCGTTTGAAGCCGCATGTACTTCGAGCTGCCGGACTTCGGCCGTAAGTGCAGATTCTCCTTGCAGGGCGTCTGGAAGGGGCATGGACGCCGGTGGCTGTGGGTTGTGGTCACCGGAGCCCTTTTGTGCGGGTGCGGTGTGGAAAAGCCCACCGAGGTTCGGGCCGTACTCGTGCCGGTCGATACGATCCACCTGCAGGAGCCCGATACGCTCTTCCTGGGCGAATTCAAGACGGTGGAAGTCTCACTATATCCGTTTCGGCTCTACGTACCGGACCAACGACTGCATCGGATCGTGGTCTACGACAGCCTGAGCCGTCCGGTGCAGACCATCGGCCGCCCGGGCTTCGACGAACCAGGCGCGCTTCGTCGCCCCCATCAGGTACTGGTCCATGGAAAAATCCTCTACGTCGAGGAAGGAGGCTATCCGATTCGCTTTACCGTAGACGGTCGCTTTCTGGACCGCCCCCGATTCCCCGATGGCTAAAAGTCGCATGGCCGCGGTGGTGTACGCGCAGGCTTCGGAGTTGCAGTTCTATGCACTGGGAGATACGTCGGCGCGGTTGCTTCGACGGGTGGCGCTGCAGCACCCGGCCTGGCAGGATCCGCCGCAGGAGATGCCGGCAGACTTGCTGGTCAACGATCGGGATCGGTTCAACGCGTTGCTGTTGCAGAGTTCGAGTATGGAGGGGGTGTATTTTGCCGGGGACACGTTGGTGCTGGCCTATTTTTACAACCGGAAGCCGTCTTTTTTCGAGCGTCCCGGTCGGTCTGATGCCGACATCGTACCCTACGGGATCATTGTCGGAGTGTCAGGCACCTGGCAGCAGGCGTTGGCGCTTCCGGGTCCGGTGCTGGGGCGGGATGAAGCCTATCATCTTTACATTCGGTTGTCGGACGAGCCGGATCGTCGGTTGATCGGACGCTTCCGCGTGGAGGTGCGGCGGTGAGGAGTGCTCAGCTTTCCTCTTCGTCGAGCAATTCGTCTTCGATTACTTCTTCGGGCGTTTCTTCGTCGGGGGCGAGCTGGTCGAGGTCGATGAGCTCTTCGTCGGCGCCGTCGGCGAGCGCGGCCGCGCGGGCCAGTTCTTTGCGGAGGAAGCGGCCGGTGTGCGTGTCCTGCGCCGCCAGCTCCTCGGGCGTCCCCGCAAACAGGATGTGGCCACCCGCATCACCACCTTCGGGCCCCAGCTCGATCACGTGATCGGCCACCTTGATCACGTCGAGGTTGTGCTCGATCACCAGCACCGTATTGCCCTTGCGTACGAGTGCCCGGAGCACAGCCAGCAGGTGCCGGATGTCCTCGAAGTGCAGGCCGGTGGTGGGTTCGTCCAGAATGTAGAGCGTGTTGCCGGTGCCGGGGCGCGACAGCTCGCGGGCCAGCTTGATGCGTTGGGCCTCGCCGCCCGACAGCGTGGTGGCAGGCTGGCCCAGCCGGATGTAGCCGAGCCCGACAGCCTGCAGCGTGCGCAGCTTGCGGGCAATGCGCGGCATGTTTTCGAAAAAGGCCAGCGCTTCGTCCACGGTCATCTCCAGCACGTCGGCGATGCTTTTGCCCCGGTAGCGGACCTCCAGCGTCTCGGCGTTGTAGCGGCGACCCCTGCAGGTCTCGCAGGTCACGTGCACATCCGGCAGAAAGTTCATCTCCAGTTTCACCACGCCGGCGCCCTTGCAGGTCTCGCAGCGGCCCCCCTTCACGTTGAAGGAGAACCGGCCGGGTTTGTAGCCGCGGAGCTGGGCCTCGGGGAGCCGGGCGAACAGGTCGCGGATGTGGCTGAACAGGCCTGTGTAGGTGGCAGGGTTCGAGCGGGGCGTGCGGCCGATGGGCTTCTGGTCGATGTCGATCACCTTGTCCAGGTGCTCGAGCCCCTCGATGCGCTCGTAGGGCAGTGGTACGAGGCGGGCGTTGTGGAAGTGGCGGGCCAGGATCGGGTAGAGCGTCTGGTTGATCAGGCTCGACTTGCCCGAGCCCGAAACGCCCGTCACGCAGATGAACGTGCCCAGCGGCAGCACGAGCGGATCGCCCTTCAGGTTGTGGCCGCGGGCGCCGTAGAGCACGAGTCGGTGGCCGTTGCCGGTGCGCCGCTCGCGTGGCACCGGGATGTAGCGTTCCCCCTTCAGGTAGGCGGCCGTCAGGCTGACGTGGCCATCGCGCACCGCCAGGCGGTCGGGCGGTCCCTCGGCCACCACGTGGCCACCGTGTTCACCCGCGCCCGGGCCCAGGTCGATCACGTAGTCGGCCGCCTCGATCATCTCGCGGTCGTGCTCGACGACAAGGATCGAGTTGCCCAGGTCGCGCAGCAGCTTGAGCGCGTCGATGAGCCGGTGATGGTCGCGTGGATGCAGGCCGATCGACGGTTCATCGAGCACGTAGAGGACGCCGGTCAGTTGCGAGCCGAGCTGGGCGGCCAGCCGGATGCGCTGGCTCTCGCCGCCCGAGAGCGTGCGCGCCGGACGGTCCAGCGTCAGATAGCCCACGCCGACTTCGATCAGAAAGCCGAGCCGCTCCAGAATTTCTTTGAGAATGGGACGGGCGATGAGTGCCTTCTGGCCTTCGAACTGCAGCTCCGACAGAAAGCGCCGCAGCGAGACCAGGTCCATGTGCGCCAGCTCGGCGATGTTCTTGCCGCCGATGCGAAAGGCCAGGCTTTCGGGCTTCAGGCGGGCACCGCCGCAGGCACGGCAGGTCATCTCGCGCATGAACGACTCGGCCCAGCGGCGCTGAGAAGCCGAACCGGCATGCTCACGCAGGTGGTGCAGGTACTCGAACAGCCCGCCGAAGCGATGGCGATAGCGCAGCGTGCGGCCCTTGAAGCGGTATTCGATCTCGAACTCCCGGTCGCCGGCGCCTTCCAGCAGCACGCGTCGCTGCTCCTCGGTGAGTGCGCCCAGCGGCGTGTCGAAGTCGAACCCGTAGGCGGCGGCCACGGCGCGGAGCTGGCTGAAGATCCACCCATCGCGTGGTTTCCCCAGCGGCGCCAGTCCTCCTTCGTTGATCGACTTCGACGGATCGGGGATGACCAGCTCAGGATCGATTTCCAGCCGGGTACCCAGGCCGTTACAGGCCGGACAGGCACCGTAGGGCGAGTTGAACGAAAAGGTGTTCGGC
This sequence comes from Rhodothermus sp., assembly GCA_015487635.1. Classification (GTDB taxonomy): domain Bacteria; phylum Bacteroidota; class Rhodothermia; order Rhodothermales; family Rhodothermaceae; genus Rhodothermus. The sequence goes on along the minus strand of WFPM01000123.1, from coordinate 2,874 downwards.
GAGGGATCGTCGTACGAGACACCGTCTTCGGGGCAGTAGAGGTGGCGGCTGAAGACGTGGTCGGTGCCCGTGCCGTCGGGGTGGAGCACGTGGGCGATGAGCACGCCGCCGCCCATGCCAAGGGCGATCTGGACCGAGTCGTGCACGCGCGGCCGGATGTCGGGCCGCACCACGATCCGATCGACGACGACCTCGATGTCGTGCGTCTTGTAGCGGTCGAGCTTCATGCCCGGCGTGATTTCCCGCAGTTCGCCATCGACGCGCACGCGCTCGAAGCCCTGGCGGGCGATCTGCTCGAACAGCTCCCGGTAGTGCCCTTTGCGGCCGCGCACCACCGGCGCCAGGATCAACAGCCGGGTGCCTTCCGGAAAACTCAGGATATGGTTGATGATTTCGTCATCGGTCTGGCGGCGCATAGGCTTGCCCGAGATGTGCGAATAGGCCGTGGCGACGCGGGCATAGAACAGCCGCAGAAAGTCGTACACCTCGGTAACGGTGCCGACCGTCGAGCGCGGGTTCTGGCCGACCGTCTTCTGCTCGATGGCGATGACGGGCGACAGGCCGTCGATGAAGTCCACGTCGGGCCGCTCGAGCATGCCCAGGAACTGGCGCGCATAGGCCGAAAGGCTTTCCAGATAGCGCCGCTGGCCTTCGGCGTAGATCGTATCGAAGGCCAGGCTCGACTTGCCCGAGCCCGAAAGGCCGGTGATCACCACCAGGCGCTCCCGGGGAATGTCCAGATCAATGTTTTTGAGGTTGTGCTCGCGTGCGCCTCGGATGACAATGCAGTCCTGCATACCGCTGCCGGCCCGACCACTCGGTTCGACGAAAAGGTTCAAGCGTGTTCCAACAGCGGCCGCCGGGCTTCGTTCCGGCTGCTTTTTCGCAAAAGCGTTGCAGCTCGGGTGGAACGAAGCGGATCGCCGCGCTTTGATCGCTGCCGATCCATCAACCGCGCCTGAACGTGAACGCCTACTTAGAGACGTTTCTGCCGCTGTTCGTGGCGATCAATCTGCCCGGCATTCTGCCGTTTTTCATCTCGATGACCGAAGGCCTTTCGGCGGCCGATCGACGCCGGTTGCTCGTGCGGGCCGTGGCGACGGCTTTCGTGGTGGCCGTGCTCATTCTGTTTGCCGGGCAGCTCATCTTCGAGACGCTCGGGATCACGGTGAACGATCTCCGGGTGGGCGGCGGCCTGATCCTGCTCGTGCTCAGTATCACGGACCTGGTGTTTGCCGACTACCGGCGGCGCGATCCACGCGAAGGATCCGACGCCGCCGATGTGGGCGTGGTGCCGCTGGGCATTCCGCTGATCATCGGCCCGGCCGCCATTACGACGATCTTGGTGGCGCAGCAGACCTACGGCTACCTGCCCACGCTCGTCTCGCTGGTGGCCAACCTACTGCTGGTGACGGTGGCCTTTGCCGCGGGGCCGTGGGTGATTCGAAAGCTGGGGCCGGTGGCTGTGCGGGCCATTGCGAAGGTCGCCAGCCTGTTTCTGGCCGCCATTGCCGTGGCGATGATCCGTGCCGGCGTGGCCGGCATGCTCGCCGGCTGAACGGAACCTTCCGTAAAGGCCGGCATTTACGACGCTTTGCGTGAGCAAGGGACCGCGCGAATCTGACAACCTGTGCAGCTATGGCCCTCAAAACCCTCGACATCGACACGCTGGCCGCCAAGACGGGCAACCTGTACGAAACGGTGGCCATCCTCTCGCGACGTGCCCGTCAGATTGCCACCCAGATGAAGCAGGAGCTCGATGAAAAGCTCTCCTACTTCGAGGGGCTGGGACTGGAAGACGATCCGCGCCATCAGGAAGAGCAGCGGCGCATTTCCATCGAGTACGAACTGAAGCCCGAGCCCACGGAGATTGCCGTGGAGGAGTTCCTCCGGGACGAGATCTACTACCGCGACGCCTCGAAGGAACGTTCCGAGGAAGAGGAAGAGCTTCGCTGACGCCTTCACCGTCGGCCACAGGGCGGGCACCTTCTTGCGGGTGCCCGTTTTTTGTTTTCGTCTGAATTCGGGCGGTCGCAGTGGGCGCCCCGGTTCAGTCGGCCAGATGGATCTGCAGCGTGGCGGGGGTTCGGGCGGCGAGTTGCAGGGTGGCGTCGGTCGCGGACGTCCGCTCCGGCGTCGGCCCTTCGATCGCCTGCAGTTTAGCGATGCCCCGGCGCACGCGCAGCGTGAGCGTCTGGTCGGTGTCGGACACGAGCGCTTCTTCCCGGCGCATGGCCGGTTGCAGGCTGTACATGCCCCGCTCGGGGATCCGGGCTTCGACGAAGGGCGAACTCGAGGCTGACGGCTGCGCCAGCGCCCGGCGCAGCCAGTAGGGCCCAGCCGCCAGCGCCAGCCCCACGCCTTTCAGAAAATCGCGACGATCCATGGCCGTCAAAGAAAAGCTGTGTTCTGTAAGACAGCCTCTGATCCTGAAGACCCTATTGAGGAGTTCAGAGCCATTGGAGGAGTTCATGCGTACCATGGGCGAAAGGATCGTGTCATAGACGATGTGCCAATCAGCGGTTTTAGCACGCCGTGGTTTGTTCGGTCGAACATCGGTCCGTTTGGGGCTTGACTTAGAAGAATTTTTTTTTAGAGTTAAGGTATATCTGATTATACCGCCTGCAAGTCACCACGACGACACATGAAAAAGCTGCGGTGGAAGTGGCAGAGTCTCTGGATGGCGGGGCTGTTACTGGCCGCCTGCTCGCTTTTCGAGCCGAAAAAAAAGACGCGTTTTGACTACGGGGGAGACCCTCTGCCCGGCACCGAGAACCTGTACAATCTACGTTTATCCCCGGACGGCGAATGGGTGGCGCTGATCCGGGCCTATACGCCGGAACGGCTCGATCCGCCCAATCAACTCTGGCTGGT
>WFPM01000122.1 GCA_015487635.1 Rhodothermus sp. | reverse complement strand
GGCCGCTCGGCCTCGGGGTTGGTCACGGCCATGACGATGGCAAAGGCGGCCCCGTCGGCACCCGTGACGAACCACTTGTGGCCGTCGAGCACGTAGTGATCGCCTTCGCGGCGGGCCGTCGTGCTGAGCCAGACCGGATTGGAGCCGGCGTGCTCCGGCTCGGTCATCGCAAAGCAGCTTCGGATTTCACCCCGCACCAGCGGGATCAGAAAGCGCTCCTGCTGCTCCGGCGTGCCGTGGGCCAGCAGCAGCTCCATGTTGCCGATATCGGGCGCCTGGCAGTTGAACAGGTAATGGCCCAGCGGCGTGCGCCCCAGACGTTCGCTCAGGTGGGCAAACTCGATGAGCGATAGCCCCATGCCGCCCAGGCGTCGGGGCAGCGGTGGGCACCACCAGCCTCTTGCCTTCACTTCGGCACGGAGTGCGTTCAGTTCGTCGGTAAGCGCGTGCAGTCCCTCGCGCAGCAGCCGTCGCTCCAGCGGGTAGACGCGGCTTTCGAGGAACGACTGCACCTCGACGAGGAGAGAACCGGACAGCGCCTGGGTACTCATGGCAAAGGCATAGGGGGATAGCCGATCAGAAGACCACCGTCGATCGGAAGCGCCGCACCTGTCATGTAGTCCGACGCGCGCGAAGCCAGAAACAGTGCCAGGCCGACGAGCTCTTCAGACTCGGCCATGCGGCGCTGGGGAATCTGCTGCACAATGGCATCGTGCAGGGCGGGCGTCTCCCAGAGTACCCGGCTGAAGCGCGTGCGGATGAAGCCGGGCATGAGCGCATTGACCTGGATGTTGTCGGGTGCCAGCTCGGCCGCCAGCACTTCGGTCAGCATGAGCACGGCCGCCTTCGTGACGCAGTAGACGCCCATGCCCGGTTGCGGCCGCACCCCGGCGATCGAGGCCACGTTGATGATCTTGCCGCCACCCCGCCGCTTCATGTGCGGATGGCAGGCACGGGCCGTGTAGAAATAACCCTTGACGTTCACTTCGAAGGTCTTGTCCCAGTGGGAGGGCTCGGCCGTCAGGATCGGCCCGAAGTGCGGGTTGGTGGCGGCGTTGTTGACCAGAATATCGATGCCGCCGAACGCTTCGACGGCGCGCGCCACCAGTGCGTCCACCTGGTCCGGGTGTCCGACATGGGTGGGAACGGCCAGCGCTTCGCCACCCTGCTGTCGGATCACTTCGGCGGTCGCTTCAAGTCCTTCCGGTTTGCGGGCGGCCAGCACCACGCGGGCGCCGGCGGCCGCATAGGCTTCGGCAATGGCCCGGCCGATACCCCGGCTTGCGCCGGTAATCAGGGCCACCTTGCCGCGCAGGTCGGCGGTGAATGGCAGACGGCGTTCGCTCATGGCTACTTCGAGGCTTGGCGGGCAATTTCAGGCCAGCGGTCGGCCCAGGGACGGGCCGCTTCGTAGCAGGCCGCCGCCCGCAGGACGGAGGCTTCGGCAAAGCGGCGACCGACGATCTGAAGTCCGACGGGCAGACCGTCGCGGGTGAAGCCGGCCGGCACGCTGGCGGCCGGGTGTCCGGTCAGGTTGAACGGAAACGTGAAGAACGGTTCCAGTGGGCTATCCACCGGCTGACCGGCGATTTCCGTGGGACCGAACTCTCCGGATCGATGCGGGGGCGCAGCCATCACGGGCAGCAGCCAGAGGTCGTACTGCTGCAGGAAGGCCTCCACGCGGTCGTAAAGCCGCAGGCGGACAAATTCGGCGCGGGCCACGTCGCGCGAGGTGAGCTGGTCGGCGTAGGGAAGAAAGACGGCCAGCATGGGGTCGAGTTGCTCGACGAAGCCCGGCGGCAGGTCGCGTTCGAGCTGGGCCACCATGCGGGGTACGATGATGCCCAGAAACGCTTCGGCAGGGAAGTCCAGTTCGGCCGAGGCTTCTTCGACATGGCAGCCCAGGTCTTCGAAGGTGCGGGCGGCTGCCTCGCACAGCGCCTGCACTTCGGGGTCGACGCGGCCGTAGCCGGGCGTGGGACTCCAGGCCACGCGCAGGCCCCTGATATCGCCCTCGCAGGCCGCCAGAAACGACGGCACCGGACCCGGCAGGCTGTAGGGATCGCGCGGGTCCGGTCCGGCCATGATGTCCAGCAGCGCCGCCGCGTCGCGCACGCTGCGGGCGATCGGCCCTTCATGGTTCAGCGTAGCCCAGCTGTCCTGGCGCGGCCAGAAGGGCACGCGGCCGAACTGGGGCTTGAGCCCGAACACGCCGCAGCAGGAGGCCGGCACGCGAATCGAGCCGCCGCCGTCGTTGCCGTGCGCAATCGGGCCGAGTCCGGCAGCCACCTGGGCGGCCGCTCCGCCCGAGGAGCCACCCGGACTGTGGTCAAGGTGCCAGGGGTTGCGCGTGGCACCGAACAGACGGTTTCCGGTGTCGAACTTGCCGCCGAATTCCGGGGTGTTTGTCTTACCCAGGATGGGCAGCCCGGCCCGCCGCAGGCGCTCGACGAGCACGGCGTCGACGTCCGGCACGTGGTCGCGCAGCAGCGCCGAACCGTAGGTGGTACGCAGGCCCCTCGTTTCGGTCAGGTCTTTGATCGTGACGGGAACGCCCGCCAGCAGTCCGAGCGTCTCGCCCCGATCCAGCTGTTCGTCCACTGCGCGGGCGGCGGCCAGCGCCCCATCGGCGTCGAGCGTCACGATCGCGTTGATCGTGGGATTCAGCGCTTCGATGCGCTCCAGAAAGTGGGTGACCACCTCGACGGCCCGCACTTCCCGGCGGGCGATCAGTCGGCCCAGCTCAAGCGCCGTCCGTTTCCAGAGTTCCATGGCTCAGCTTCCGGTGAATACGGGGGGACGTTTTTCGAGGAAGGCCTGAATGCCCTCGCGGTGATCGTGGCTTTGAATGCACTGCTGCTGGAGCAGGGCTTCATAGGCGATGGCTTCGCGCAGCGTGGCCGTGAGCGCGTAGTGCAGCGCCGTCTTGGTCAGGCCCAGTGCCAGTGTGGGTCGGGCGGCCAGTTCGCGGGCCCAGCGTCGGGCCTCTTCGTGTAGCCGATCGGCCGGTACCACCCGATTGGCCAGCCCCCACGAGAGGCAGCGACCGGCCGGGATGCGTTGGCCTTCGGCCGCCATCTCGAAAGCCCGCGCGTAGCCCACCAGCCGCACCAGCAGGAACGTGGCGCCCATGTCGGGCACCAGCCCGATGTTGCTGAAGGCCAGCATCAGGCTGGCGTCATCGGCCATGATGCGCAGGTCGCAGGCCAATGCCAGCGAGCAGCCGGCCCCGGCTG
>WFPM01000121.1 GCA_015487635.1 Rhodothermus sp. | reverse complement strand
ACGGCGCCGACGCCGTCGAGCAGGTGCGCCGCCAGCACTTCGATGTGGTGTTGCTCGACGAGCAGATGCCGGGCATGGGCGGCCTGGAGACGCTCTCCGAAATTAAGGCGATCGCGCCGGAGCTGCCCGTGGTGCTCGTCACCAAAAGCGAAGAGGAGCAGCTCATGGAAGAAGCGCTGGGCCGCCAGATTAGCGATTACCTGACCAAACCCGTCAACCCGAGCCAGATCCTGCTCACCTGTAAGCGCCTGCTCGAACAACCCCGCATCCGGAGCGAAAAAGTTTCTCAGGAATACCTGCAGGCCTTCGCCCGCATTGCGGCTGCGTTGCAGGGTCCGCTCTCACCCGATGAATGGGTGGACCTGTACCGCCGGCTCACCCGCTTCGACCTGGAGCTGGAAGGCGACGAAGGGGCCCGCCAGATTCTGGAGGACCAGTTCCGCGAAGCCAACCGGGTCTTCGGCCGCTACGTCGAGGAGGTGTACCCGGACTGGCTGTCGTCGCAACCCGACGCAGACCGGCCCGTGCTCTCGCACGAGGTACTGCCCCGCTTCGTGCTGCCGGCACTCGACGAAGGACGGCCCGTACTGTTTTTCGTGATCGACTGCATGCGTTTCGACCAGTGGCTGGAATTCGAGCGACTGCTGGTGCCGCTGTTCGATCTGGAACTGCGCTTTCACTTTTCGCTGCTGCCTACGGCCACGCCCTACGCCCGCAACGCAATCTTCAGCGGACTGCTGCCGCGCGACCTGGCCCGGCGCTACCCGGACGCCTGGTCCGAGGCCGAAGAAAGCGAAAGCAGCCGTAACCGTAACGAGGAAGCCTTTCTGAACGACTTTTTTGAGCGGCGTCGCCTGCGCGCGCGCATCCGCTACGAAAAACTCATCGGGGCGGCCGACGGCCGGGCCTTTGCCCGTCAGGTGAACGACTTCCTGCAGCACGACCTGAGCGCCATCGTCGTGAACTTCGTCGATATTCTGGCGCACAGCCGCTCCGACTCGGACGTGCTCAAAGAGATCGCGCCGGACGAGCGGGCCTACCGGGCGCTGACGCGCACCTGGTTCGAGCATTCCTGGCTCTACCAGGCCTTTCAGGAGCTGGCCCGCCAGCGCTGCACGATCATCCTGACGACCGACCACGGCGCCATCCGCTGCCTGCACCCCACGAAGGTGCTGGGCGACCGCGAAACCTCGACGGCGCTCCGGTTCAAGTTCGGCCGCAACCTGCGCGGCGACGAGCGCCACGCCATTCTCGTACGCGACCCGCTGCCCTTCGGCCTGCCGCGAAGCAGCGTGACCACCACCTACCTGCTCGCCAAAGAAGATTACTACTTCGTCTATCCGACGAACTACCACCACTACGTGAACCTGTACCGCGACACGTTCCAACACGGCGGCGTGTCGCTGCAGGAGATGATCGTGCCGATCGTTACCCTGCGTCCCCGGGCCGTATGAGCACCGCTGCACTGACCGATCTGCTGCCCTGCGAGACGGACGGCCCCGAGGCCACGCACGCGTTGGGGCGGCGTCTGGCCGAACGCCTCAGGCCGGGCGACGTGGTGGCGCTTTATGGCGACCTGGGCGCGGGCAAAACGCAACTGGTCAAGGGCATCGCGGCGGGCCTGGGCATCCCCGACGTGGAGGTCAGCAGTCCCACCTTCACGCTTGTGCACGAGTACCGGGGCGGGCGGCTGCCGCTCTACCACTTCGACGCCTACCGCCTGCGCAACCTGGAAGAGTTCTTCGACCTGGGCTACGAGGAATACTTCTACGGCGACGGCGTCAGCGTTGTCGAATGGGCCGATCGCGTCGAACCGCTCCTGCCACCGCACGCGCTGCGCCTGCGGCTCGAACACCTGGGCGGCGACCGCCGCCGCATCACCTGGCACAAGGTGTCTCCTTCGCCCGACGGACGTCAGGCTCAGTTGTAAAGGACCGGCATCTGCCCTTTCCAGCGGTTCCAGAGCGCCTCTTCGGTGAGCAGCCGGGCCATGGTGCGCCACGTTGATCCGGCTGGTAGCCCCGGCGTCGAGCAGCGCGCTGCGCGTGGGCGACGGATGCATGTCGTAGGCCGAGACGGCTGCCTCATCCTGCAGGGCGTCCGGCCGCACGGTCCCCCACTCGATGGATTCGTTCCGTGGCCCGATCTGCGTGCGCAAAAACTCGGCGGCCGCCACGTTGTCGGCGTGCGGCGGCAAGGGCCGCGCAGCAGTCGCTCCAGCAGCCGGTGCAGCGAGGGTAACGGTCGGGCGTGCGCACAATAGCCCGCACCCGCTCGTCATGCGCCAGCAATTGCTGCACCAGCAACCGCCCCGTGGCGCCAGTGCCTTCCACCATCAATACCGTCATGATTCCTCTGCTCCGCACCCGCCTCGAGAGCCGACGCTCGTAAACTGGTAAAGAAAGGCCCCGGATCGACTTACGGACCTGCATCCGAAGCTTATCCCCGACCTTCGGGCAAGGTACTGCTTATTTTGAATTTTCCCGCCCCGCACCTGTCGCCTCCCCGGAAAGCACGCGCTTTTGTACCTTTAATAGCGCGTAACCAGCAAAGCTGGCCGCAAAGCGAACGCGTGGTCAGGCACAAAGCGACGGACCGCTTTAGCAAACGCCACTACGGCCGGCGCCTTCGTGGCTTACTACAGACGTGCTTGTAGTCCGCTACGAAGCGTAAACGAAGGACCCTTAGCGGTCCTCGCGGAACGCTCTCGAAATCTCAAACCGAACCCATAAAGGAACGCGAAACGAACCATGCCAAAGCGTCTATTTGCCGCCGCCCTGTTGCTGGTGCTCACATGGACGGGTTGCCGGACGGAAGATCCCACCGAAGTGGCCCACCGGGCCATCACGCCGGAACTGCTGGCCGAACACATCCAGGTGCTGGCCTCCGATGAATTTCTGGGCCGGGCACCCGCCTCGCCGGGCGAAGAAAAGACGGTCAACTACCTGATCGAGCAATTTCAGGCGCTGGGACTTCGCCCGGGCAACGGCGACAGCTACACCCAGGAAGTGCCGCTGGCCGAGATCACGGCCGATCCGGCCTCGGCTCGGCTGGAAGTACAGGGACGCCGGGGCCGCCTGCGCTTCCGCTACGGCGACGAGGCCATGTTCTGGACCAAACGGCTGGTGCCGGAAGTGTCGGTGGCCGGAAGTGAGATGGTCTTCGTGGGCTACGGCATCGTGGCGCCCGAGTACAACTGGAACGACTACGCGGGCGTGGACGTGCGCGGCAAGACCGTCGTGATGCTGGTGAACGACCCCGGCTACGCAACGGGCGACTCGACACTGTTCACCGGCCGGGCCATGACCTACTACGGCCGCTGGACCTACAAATTCGAAGAGGCTGCCCGACAGGGCGCGGCGGCCGCGCTCATCATCCACGAGACCGGTCCGGCCGGCTACCCGTGGGCCGTGGTGCAGGGCTCCTGGTCCGGTCCTCAGTTCACGCTGGTGAACGCGCAGCAGAACATGGACCGGTGCGCCATCGAGGGCTGGCTGACCTACGAGGCAGCACAGCGGCTGTTCGAGCTGGCCGGACAGGACCTGGAGCAGCTCAAGGCGGCGGCCGCCCGGCCGGACTTCCGGGCCGTCCCACTCAATCTGCGCCTGTCGGCCGCCCTGCGCAACACGATCCGCGAGGTGCGTTCGCGCAACGTGCTGGCGCTTCTGCCGGGCCGGGAGCGTCCCGACGAGGTGGTGATCTATACGGCCCACTGGGACCATCTGGGCGTCGATCCGGCGCTGCCCGGCGACAGCATCTACAACGGCGCACTTGACAACGCCACGGGCACGGCCGGCCTGCTGGCGCTGGCACGCGCCTTTACGGCGCTGCCCGAACCGCCCGCCCGTTCCGTGCTGTTCCTGGCCGTCACCGCCGAAGAGCAGGGCCTGCTGGGCTCGGCCTACTATGCCACGCACCCGGTCTTTCCGCCCGAAAAGACCGTGGCCGTACTGAACATGGACGGCCTGAACGTGCTGGGTCCCATGCGCGACGTGACGGTCATCGGCTACGGCATGTCGGAACTGGACGACTACGCGGCAGCCGCCGCCGAAGCCCAGGGGCGTTACCTGCGCCCCGACCCCGAGCCGGAAAAGGGCTACTACTACCGCTCGGACCACTTCAGCTTTGCCCGCGCGGGCATTCCGGCGCTGTACCTGGACGCCGGCATCGATCACGTGGAGCACGGACCGGACTGGACGCTGGCCCGCCGCGCCGAGTACGTCGAGCAACATTACCACAAGCCCTCCGACGAGTACGACCCGGCCTGGGACCTGCGCGGTGCCGTGGACGACCTGCGGCTGCTGTTCGACATCGGCTACCGGCTGGCCAACAGCACCGACTTCCCGAACTGGCGCGAAGGCACACCCTTCCGCACCCTCCGCGACCGGCAACGCGCCGGAAACTGATCCAAGCCCTGCCCGGAACGAGCAGGGCCGGATCGATGCGGTAGTTCAAATCGAAACGGTGAAATTCGGGCTGCCTTCACAGCGTTCGCAGCTGCACGCGCAGACAGTTGCGCGCCTTCCCGCATTGACGCAGGTAGTCCCACGTGACGGCCGGCACCCGAAACCGCCCCACAAAATGCAACTTCTCGTTCGGATACCGACTCCAGGCCGGATCCCAGCTATTCGGCGAAACCACCACCTCGAAACGCCCCTCGTAAAAGACCAGCAGAAACGGCTCAGTCTGCACCGTGTCGATCCGACTGAAACGCACCCAGCTCCGCAACGAATCCTCCCGCGCAATCCGGTAAAGGGTCAAAAGCACATCCCCTTCGCCTTCAATGAACAGACCCGTTGAACCCAGGGCCTTTT
>WFPM01000120.1 GCA_015487635.1 Rhodothermus sp. | reverse complement strand
AGAGCGCTCCGCCGCTTCGCGCCCGCAGCATCAGATCCTGCAGCAGCAGCGCATGGTTGACCACCACCACATCGGCATGCTCGGCCCGGCGTCGGGCCTCCATCAGAAAACAGGCATCATAAAACGGGCACTGCCGGCCGCCGCAGCCGTCCGCGTCCATGGTGACCAGCTCCCGCAATGCGGGCGTCACACGCCCCGGGAATTGCTCCAGATCGCCATCGGTATCCGACCGGCGCGCCCATTCCAGCAGACGCTGAAACGCCTTGGCTTCGTCGCGCGTCTCGAAAACCGGCCGCTCTTCCTGAGTGCCGGCCTCCATTTTCAGCCGGCACATATAATTCTGCCGCCCTTTGAGCAGGGCCCAGGAAACCGGCCGGTCCAGAAGTCCACCCAGCAACGGGAGATCTTTGTGGACGAGTTGTTCCTGAAGGGCTTTCGTGCTGGTGGAGACAATCACCCGCGCCTCCGCGCAGAGCGCCGGAATCAGGTAGCCGAACGTCTTGCCTGTACCGGTCCCGGCCTCGATTACCGCGGGCAGCCCCTCGGCGATCGCCCGGACGACCGTCTCGGCCATCTGGCGCTGGCCGGGCCGCGGCTCAAAGCCGGGTTGCTGCTCCAAACGAGCCAGCAACTCCCGTACGCGGCTCCACAGCGCTCGGAATGAAAGGTGTTCCACGCAGGTTCACCGGTTTCTAACAGAAAAGCCCGCACCATGGAAGGTGCGGGCTCTGTAGCGTGCCCGGGAGGATTCGAACCCCCGACCTTCTGATCCGTAGTCAGACGCTCTATCCAGCTGAGCTACGGGCACGCTTACTGCGGTTGGCTAAGATAAGCGTGCGTCGCTTCGGACGCAAGCGCCAACCTCGGAAAGCATCCGCTTATACGCCGGCCGTTTTTTCGGGTTCTTCGGTGCCGATCGGAAATCCTTTGAAAGATTCCAGAAAATAGAAGTGGTGGGTGGGGCCATGGCCGCCGCCAATAGGCAGTGCGTGCCGGATCGCCTCGGTCACGTAGCGCTTGGCGCGACGCACGGCCTCGACCAGCGCAAATCCCCGCGCCAGGTTGGCGGCGATGGCCGAAGCGTAGGTGCAGCCGGTACCATGCGTGTGGGGCGTGTCGATCCGGGGCGCGCGAAATTCCTCGAAGCGCTCGCCGTCGAAAAGCACGTCGACCGCCTCGGCTTCGCGGCTCAGGTGTCCGCCTTTCACCAGCACGGCCTGCGGCCCCATGGCTTTGATACGCCGGGCCGCCTCGTAGAGGTCTTCGACCGTTTCGATTTTCAGGCTGGTCAGGTGGGCGGCCTCGTGCGCGTTGGGCGTTACCAGCGTGGCCAGCGGCAGCAATTGCTCGCGTAGTGTGGTAATGGCGTCGGGTTTCAGCAGCGGATAGCCACTCTTGGAGATCATCACCGGATCGACGACCAGCGGCCGCATCTGCCATTGCCTGGCCTTGCGGGCCACCAGCTCGATGATAGCTGCCGACGAAAGCATGCCCGTCTTGACGGCCGCCACGGGCAGGTCTTCGAAAACCGCATCGATCTGTGCTTCGATCAGCTCCAGCGGCAGTTCGAAGGCGGCCGTGACGGCCCGCGTGTTCTGCGCCGTGACGGCCGTAATGACCGAAGCGGCAAAAACACCGTTGGCCTGCATGGCCTTGATGTCGGCCTGGATACCGGCGCCTCCGCCCGAATCGCTTCCGGCGATCGTCAGCGCCACCGGTGGAATCTGTCGGTTCATGGCCGTTTATCGATGGTGTAATGCGCCTTCAATATGTTCTAAAAACTGCCGAACGGCCGCCGCAGGATCCGGTGCCTCCAGAATGGCCGAGACTACGGCCACGCCGTGGGCGCCCTGCTGCAGACAGACCGAGACACGTTCAGGCGTGATGCCGCCCAGCGCCAGCACAGGGACACCCACCGCCCGGCAGACCGATGCCAGCGCCTCCAGACCGGCCGGTGGCACCCCGGGTTTGCTGGCCGTGGAAAAAACCGGGCTGAAGAGCAGATAATCGGCCCCTTCGTCGGCAGCCTGCCGGGCCGAAGCCGGATCGTGCGCCGAGTAGCCCAGCAGCGCTTCGGGGCCAAGTTGCCGCCGCGCTTCGGCCACCGAGGGACCGCGTTGCCCGACGTGCAGCCCCAGTCCCAGCCGCCGTGCTACCTCCAAGTGTGTGTTGACCGAGAGCAGCAGGTTCGAATTTTCGGCCTGCAGCACTGGCACGAGCGCTTCGACCGCGCGGGCAAACGTGTCAGGATCGACCCGGTGGTCCCGGAGCTGCACCCAAGGCACGCCGGCAGCCACCGCCCGGCGCACCGCGTCGGCCCGACGGGACTCGGTGAAACGATCGGCGATCAGCAGCAGACGGGGCAGCGGCTTCATGGCCCTTCAATGCCCGACGCGGCCTTCCATCGGCGAGGACGGCCGTGCGTAGAAACGCCGCGGCATGCGTCCGGCCCTGAAGGCCAGGCGACCGGCCTCGACTGCGTGGCGGACGGCGCGAGCCATCAGCACCGGGTGCTCCGCCTGCGAAATGGCCGAGTTGACCAGCACACCGTCATAACCCAGCTCCATGGCCATTGCCGCATCGCTGGCCGTTCCGATCCCGGCATCCACGATGAGCGGCACATCGTCGATCATTTCACGGATCAGGTGCAGGTTGTAGGGATTGACCAGCCCCATGCCGCTTCCGATCGGCGAGGCCAGCGGCATGACGGCCGCACAACCCAGATCGGCCAGCTTGCGGCAGGTGATCGGATCGTCGTTCGTGTAAGCCAGCACCACGAAGCCGTCGTTGATCAGCTCCCGCGCGGCCTTCAACAACTGCTCCACGTCGGGCAGCAGCGTCTCGTCGTCGCCGATGACTTCCAGTTTGATCAGATTCGTTTCGAGCGCCTCGCGGGCCAGCTGGGCCACGAGCACGGCTTCGCGGGCCGTGTAGCAGCCGGCCGTGTTGGGCAGCACCCGATAGCCGTGCCGTTCGAGCAGCGCCAGCAGGCTCTCCTCGGAGCGATCCTTCAGGTTGATACGCCGGATGGCCACCGTGACCAGCTCGGCCCCGGCCGCTTCCAGCGCATCGAGCATGGTCTGCACGTTCGGATAGCCGCTCGAGCCCATCAGCAACCGCGTGTGCAGTTCCAGCGGTCCGATGCGCAGCGGCTCGTCGTCCACCTGCACCTGCCATCCTTTGCCTTCGACAACCTGCATGCTCATAGCCTTTCCCGTACGTTTTATCCCCCCTGACGGGCCGTCACCACCTCCACGCGATCGCCCGCCTGGAGTTGAAGTTCGGCCCATTGCGAACGGCGCACGACCTCCTCGTTCACCGCCACGGCGATGCCGCGCGCTGTTTCCGGATCGATCTCCAGCCGGCGCAACAGTTCGGCCACCGTGGTGCCGACGGGCACCTCGTAGGGCTCGCCGTTCAGCACAATCGCCAGGGTCTGGGTTGTTTCGGCCATCGCTTTATGACGGAGTCGAAGCCGTGAGGAATCGCTCGGGTGAAAACGGGGCCAGCCACGGGGAAGTTTCTCCGGTGAGGATCAGGCGGGCCACCTCCTGGGCCGTGATGGGCGTCAGCAGAATGCCGTGGCGGTAGTGCCCGGTGGCCAGCACAATGCCGGGCGCACCGTAGCCCAGAAGGGGCCGGTTGTCGCGCGTGCCCGGACGCAACCCGGCCCCGATCTCCCGCACCGGCAGATCGTAAATGCCGGGCACCAGCTCCCAGGCCCCTTCGAGCAGTTTGTAAAGTCCACCGGCCGTCACGCGCGT
>WFPM01000119.1 GCA_015487635.1 Rhodothermus sp. | reverse complement strand
TGCCCCAGTCCAGCGGACCGGCGCCGTTGAGCGGGTCCCCCCGCACGCCCACGACGATATTGTCGGCATTCGGGTCGTAGCCATCGGCCGCCCCTTCCTCGGTGCTGACATAGACACGGAACCAGACGGCGATCGTGTCAGGCTTCTGCTCCCAGGGCCGCCAGTCGTAGGCGAAGTCCCCGCCTTTCTCGAAGAAGTGGAGCACCAGCGTGGTGTCGCCCATATCGGCGGCCAGCACGTGGTTGCCACCGTCTTCCCAGCCGCCGATGCCGGACGCCTCGGCCTGCGTGGAGAAGAATTTGAACTGCAGCTCTTCGTTGTCGGGGATCTGGAAACTGATCTCCCAGTAGTCCCCGCCCACGTTCGTGGGCTTGAGCGTGGTCTGATCGTCCCAGGAGATCACATTCCCGTCAGGCAGCGTGAAGGGCCAGTTCTGGTTCGTGATCTGGCCACGCACCTGGATGAGGCCGTCGGCCGCGCCCGTGGTGTCGGGCAGCGTGGCCGTGTTCAGGCGCAGCGTGACGGTGCGCTGCGCCAGCGCCTGGCCGGCCATCAGCACCGCTGCCAGAAGCAGCAGTGCCAGGCGGCCGCCGAATTTGGTGGTAGCGCTTACCATGGCGGTTTCACCGGTTTGGTTGTTGGGGTTTTGTTCGGGTATGGTCAGAAGCCGACCATCATTGTAAAGCGGTTGACGCCGTTGAAATAGCGCCAGCTTTCGTAGGCGTAGTCGAAGGTCACGTGGAAGGTGCCGAACCGGTAGCGCAGGCCACCGCCCAGTGAGAACGTGTGCACGCTGTCGGTCAGGAACAGCTCGCTGTAGCCGCCGCGCAGCAGAATCAGGTCGCCCAGCAATCCCAGCTCGGCCCCCACGTTCACGTACTGGCTGCTGTTGCTCGGGCTGAGCGCATCAAGCGCCAGCGTCAGCCGGTAGCCGTCGCGTTGCCACACTTCACCGGCCAACCCGATACGCATCGTCAGTGGCAGCTCGAACGGATCGGTACGCAACTCGGCCCGGTTGCTTGTGTTATTGCCCCGGTTGTTCGGGTCGATGTCGACGATCGTCAGCAGGTCGTCGCCGCGCATGCGCATTTTCGTACCGAAGTTCGTGATGGCCGCGCCCAGGCGGATGCCCCGAAACGGCGTCACGAACAGCGTCCCGATGTCAAGCGCCAGCCCGCTGGCCGTCGAGTAGGAGATGCGCTCGGTAATGAACTTGACCGAAGCTCCCACCGAGAAGCGATCGGTGAGCGCCCGGGCATAGCTCAACGCAATGGCATAGGAAGCGGCTGTAAAGAGGCGTCCGGTACCTTCCTGCTGCTCGACGGTGGTTTCTTCCATTTCCGGCGTGCGCACGGCCGTCACGCCGATGCCCACCGTGCCGACGCCCAGCGGCGTGGCCACGGCAACGTAGTTGACCGCAATGTCGGCCAGCCACTGCGCGTATTCGGCGGTAAAGGTGCCGCGCGTCAGCCCGGTCAGACCGGCCGGATTCCAGTAGATGGCCGTCGGATCGTCGATCGTTGCGCTGACGGCGTTGCCCATGGCCGTAGCCCGCGCCCCGATCGGAATGCTCAGAAACTCGGCCGCTGCTGTGCCAACCCGCGTGACCGTGCGCGTTGTGCTGGCAAACTGCGCCTGCGCCGCGCCGGCGGTCAGCACCAGCAGCCCGAGAATCACGGCAATCGATCTATATGCACGCATAACGCTCACTTGATAATGGCAAAGGTTCCGGTTTTTTCGCCGATGCCCGGCGCTTCCACGTGGTAGAGGTAGACGCCGTAGGAGATCTCGAGTCCGTCTTCGGTGAGCAGGTCCCACACGAGCGTCCCGTTCATCAGCGAGGCGGCGTCGAGCCCGTCGTTGGAGCCCTCGTTCAGTCGAAGCGTGCGCACCAGCCGCCCGCTGATCGTGAAGATGCGTACGGTGGCCTGCGGCGGCAGGTGGATGAAGTGGATGGCCCGCGGCCCCCGCCCCGTCGTGTAGGGGTTCTGCTGCTCGAAGCGGTTCGTGGCGATGTACGGGTTGGGCACCACGCGAATCTGATCAAGCAGCGAGCGGGCGGCCTCGCGATCCACCGTTGGCCCCCGGGCCGTGAATTCGAACACGTCGCTCGACAGGAACGGCTTGCGCGTGATCAGCGTGGCCACGTCGCCCTGTTGCGGATTGCGCCGCCCCGTCTGCGTGATGTCGAGCGAAATGCGCCAGGTGACGCCCTCTCCACCGCCGGGCAACGGTTCGATCAGCACCAGATAGTCGCTGGCCGGCGGGTTGGCGTCGGGGTTGGCCGTGAAGCGCGCCGGGGTACTCGACAAAATACCGCCATCGGAATTGTCCCGATCCAGGAAGGCGAATTTCACGTCCTGACCGGTGGAAATATTGACCACGCGGACGTTCGTGGGCCGCGCCGGGATGGTCTGCGCTCCGATCCGGAGCGGCTCGGACATCACCTCGCCGTCGCCCACAATTTCGATTCGATAGTCGGCCGGATTCCGAAGCCCTTTGATGAAGGGCGGCTGCACAAAGGGCTCCATCACCGGATCGTACACATCCGGGTTGTTCCAGCCCGACTGCGTGCGGTCCTGCACCACGTACGGATCCGGGAAGAAGATGAGCTGGAAGCCGTCGACAATGGGCACCTCGCGGCCGGGTTTGAAGGCTGTCGAGCGACGGATGAGTGTGTCGGGGTTGTCTGGATCCGTGATGTCGATCAGCGAGAAGTTCTTCGTGGTGAGCGTGTCGGGCGTGGTGCGCGTGCCGGGGATCAGCGTGTCCTCGAACACGACGCGGTAACGTGCTCCGTCGCGCACGGCTCGCGGATCGATGATCTGATAGCCGATCCGGCTGGTCGTGAAGCCCTGCACGCGCGGCAGAAAACCCTCGATGTTCTCCAGCTCGGCGTTCCGGTAGCCGGCCACCGGCGCCGTAGGCGTCACGCGCACCACGTTCGGTCCCGTTTCGATCGTACCGTCGGGCAGCCGCCGGATGCGAATGGGCGTCTCGGTGGGGGCGATGTTCGCTTCGGCCGCGCCGAAGTCGTAGGCCGTCACGGCGTAGTAATAGGTGATGCCGTTCGTGACGGTCGTGTCGACGAACACGTGCCGGATGCCGGTGTCGTCGCCCAGGTAGAACTTGATCCCGTTGATGTCGACGGGGTGGAAGCCCCTGATGCCGTCTTTCAGGTCGAACTGGGCGATTGGCTTGCGGAAGGTCAGGTTGCCGAAGCCGTCGGTGATGACCAGCGCGTCGAGGAAGGCTGGATCGGTGGCCCGGTAGATCCGGTAGCCCTCGAAGTCCCGACCGTTGAGCCCGATGCTTTCCAGGTAGGAGTCGACGGACTCCTCGGCTTTCGTGTCCCAGTAGAGCGTCACGCGGCCGTCGCCCGGCACGGCAACCACGGTGGGCGTCAACGGCGCCTGGGCGAACTGATAGTCTTCGGAGTAGGCGCTCAGCGCATAGTCGCGCCCCTGTAGGGCTTCGTCCCGTCCGGCTGCCAGCACGATGGCCAGCGAGATGCGCTTGATCTGTCCGGCCCGCAGGGGGAACAGCCCGCTGGAGACGGCCAAGTCGTTGTCGCCGGCCGGCGGTCGTTCCAGCTCCAGCTCACCGGGCAGCATAAATGTGTTGAAGAGCGTCTGATCGGCCGTCTGCGTCAGATTCAGCGAGCCGGCCGGAAAGACCTGCACGTTCGTGATGCCGATCTGGTCCGATTCGGCTACGTCGGTCTTATCGATGTTGCGTTCGCCGGGGAAGGGCGTACCGGCGCCGCTGGTGGGCAGGCCGTCGGCCTCGCCCGGATCCCCGGAATACGGCACGCCGTCGAGGCCTGTATCGTCGCGGAGCGGATTCCAGTCGCCGTCGTTGTCGAGCCCATCGTCGCGGCGCTCGTCGATCATCTCGTCGATGCCTTCATCGATCCCCTCATCCACGGCCCCGTCGCCATCGTTGTCCACGCCGTCTGCATAGCATTTGCCCAGATCTTCCGGTCCCACGTCGTACAGAATGAGGTCGGTACCGGGCAGGCGGTAGCGACGGTAGGGATCGGAGGCGGCCGCGTCGATCATCTCCTGCGTCACGCGCGGGGAGCCCGGCTCAGCCAAGATGTGGCCCGGCGCGTCGCACGTGTTATCGTTGTCGATCCCGTCCTTGAAGCCATGTCCCACGTCTTCCTGCCCCACCCCCACAAGGTGCACGATCGGCCGACCACTGGCGCGCTGCTGAAGCGGATCGGACTCCGGATTCGGCGGCCAGCGGTTCCAGACGTCCGACGCGGCGGCGGCTACCATCGCCTCGGTCACCACTGGGCTGTTTGCCTCGCCGTCGTCGTCGTTATCGATAAAGTCCGCATAGCCTACGCCGGGACTGGAGCCCTGCTCGGCCTGGAAGGGCACGTGGGAAGCGTTCTCGTCGATGAGGCCGTTTCCGTTGTCGTCAATCCCGTTCAGCGGGTTTTCGCCTTCCAGAAAGGCCTCGGGCACGACGGGACTGTTGCACTCGGCCACCGAGCAGTCCGGGTTGCCCGTCGAGCCGTCGGCGTCGTTGTCGATGCGATCGATGCCGTTACCGGGCGTCTCCAGGAACGTGATGGCCGCCACACCGACGGGATCCGGGCCGAAGTTCTGGTCGCCCACCCCGTCGCGGTCGGTCATAAAGGCGACGTCCTCAAGAATGTCGAAGAAGGGAATGTCGTCGCCACAGTCACCGCCCACGCAGTCGGCCAGCCAGACCGTAAAGCCGACGCGTTCCAGATCTTCGGTGCCGTCGTTTTTGACCTCGTAGAGCAGGAAGACCACATCGTCGATCAGGATCTGCGTCCAGGCCATGTAGCGGGCCTCGACGATCAGGCCCAGCCCACCGCGCGAGGGATCGGTCGAGTCAGGCCGGTAGGCGTTCAGGTAGCGATCGTACTGGTCGTCGCCTGCCTTGAAGAAGAATTCCTGGTCGGCGTTGAAGATGTTTTTGCCGAAAAAGCCGTTCCACGAGCCGCGCCAGCCGGGGTCATTCTTATCGGCCAGTTTATCGGGCCAGAAGGGGGGCCAGCTCTCCGGGTCGTCGCTCTGCGCGATGCCGTATTCGCTGCCGGCCGGATTGACGTAGCCCTTGATGGGTTCGAAGGTCCAGGAGTTCGTACCGCCGAAGCGATTCTGGCGAAAGTCGGCCACGTCAACGATGTAGAGCGTCTGGCCCGGGTTGCTGCCCACGTTGGCCTTCACCTGCGCGCCCACCCAGAGCTGCGTCAGCGACACGTAGATGCGGCGCGTGTTCTTGGGCCATTCGTACCAGAAATCGCCGGGATTGCCCGACTGGGCCGTCTGGAGCCAGTTCGTAATCGTGGCGCGCACGTTGTTGCCGTCAATGTCGTCGCGCCGACGTTCCAGTGGATCGACACGTTCTTTGCTGGGCACATGCCCACGCTCGATCGCCTGCGCACGTACAGCACGCGGGCCATGAAAGCCCATCGGCAGCGTCAGACCGAGCAGTATGAGTAAACGCTTACGCATAGCGATTACATTTCCCACTTTAAAACTGCAGTTCCAGTCCTACATGAAGCCGTCGGGGTTCGCTGTAGTGTTCGGGCCGGACGAAATAGCCCGGATCGAACGAGGCAGCCTGCTGCTGGGGCAGCGTCACGTCGGGCCGTCCCGTGTCGCTGAAGACGGCCAGCGGGTTGCGGCGGTCCAGCAGGTTATAGACCTGCACAAACAGGCGCGGCCTTACGCCGGCAATCTCGAAGTCCCGGTAGGCGTAGAGGTCCACCTGCCAGGTGGGCGGCATGCGGCGTGCGTTGCGCGGGAAAGTCGGGGGCACATTAGGCCCGGCAATGGCCGCTTCGGGAAACGAGGGCGTGTAGGGAAAGCCCGAGCCCCAGACGCTCACCACCGAGGCGCCCCAGTGTTGCCCGCCCAGGTAGAAAGCAGCGGCTACCTTGTGCCGTTGGTCCCAGTCGAGCGGCAGTAGCGTCAGCGTGGGTTGCTGGTTGTTCAGCCGCGCAAAGAATTCTTCGTCCGGGTTCGAATTGGAGCCTTCGGCCACCTGGTAGGTATAGTTAATGTCAAAGCCCCATCCATCTTCGAAGCGCCGTGAGAAGGTGGCCGTCACGCCGCGCGTGCTGGCATAGTCCCGGTTCGTGTAGATCACGTAGACGACGCCGGGGATCTCCGTCTCGATAGGCGTGGAGGTCGAGACCCAGTCGCGCACGTCCCGGTAGTAGGCCGTCACGTCGAACAGGAAGGGCCCCAGCCCCTGGCGGAAGCCGATCTCGTACATGACGGTCCGCTGCGCATCAAGGTCCGGGTTTCCGTAAGGCCCGTACTGGCCCGACTGGTTCTGAATCTTGTAGCCGTAGCCGGCAAAGAGCAGGTTCAGCGTGGGAATCTGAAGAAAATGCCCGTAGGAAAAGTGCAGTACGCCGCTTTCCGTGATCGGATAAGAAATACCCAGGCGCGGCGAGAGCTGGAATTTGGGCTCGGGGTACTTCCACCAGAACGCCTCCCGCTCCTCCAGCGTGTAGCGATTGTCCTCGCGCTCTTCATCGGCGGTAATCACGCCATCGCCGTTCAGGTCTTTGTAAATGTGGATTTTCTTGAAGGGGAAGTAGATGTTCGGGTCTTCGGGATCGGCCGGGACCGGCGTGCGGGCATCGAAGTAATCGAAGCGAAGCCCCACATTCACGATGAAGTCCTCGAATTCGATCTTGTCCTGCACGAAGGCGCTGGCCGTGATCGGCGAAACGTCCTTGTAGTGCTGATACTGCGGCGACGTTTCGGGTGGAATGGCTGGCCGGAAGGGTCGGATGACGTTGCCTTCGGCGTCAGTGGCCGGAATCAGGCTGAAGGCCGTAAAGTCCAGCCGGTCGATGCGCACCTCGGCACCGAGCTTGACCAGGTGGTTGCGGGCCACCTGGCTGGTCAGGTCGGCCTTGACGAAGTAGGCCCGTGAGGTGCGCTCGAAGTGGTTCATGTCCATGCCCCCGCGAGCGAAGCGTCCCCCACCGGTCAGGTAGGGCACCCAGACGCCCGGCGCCACCTCGATGGAGTCGGGTGGCAGAATGGCCAGCCCGTTGTAGCGGGGATCGAGCGGATCGTCGAACCGCCGGCTCCAGGCGTACCGCCGGAAGGTGGCCAGATGTACCGTGTAGAAGGTACGGGCGCTGAGCAGGTGCTTGAGCTGCAGTTTCAGGTTGTAGCCCAAGTCGTAGTTGCGCGTGCGGCCGTCGGGATTCCAGCGCCAGTAGAGGTCGTAGGGCCGGCTGCGCGTGATCGAGCCGAGGCCAATCAAATTCAGAAACAGGTTGGGCGTCACCTGGAAACGCAAGTTGCCCTGCCAGCTCAGCTTCGAATAGGTGTTCATGGGCACCAGCGACGAGTCGCCGTAGGTGCCGTCCATGTTGAATATGCGGACGCCGTAGAGCCAGCCGTTGTTATGGAAGTAGCGGATGAGTCCGAAGAGCGTCAGCCGTGGCGAGAAGATCGGCCCCTCGAGCGCCGCCTCGAAGTTGTAGTAGTGCGTGGGGTTGATCGGCAGATAGCCGTAGGGATCGACATCCCGGTACTGAATGCCCTGCCGCGTGTAGCGTTCGACTTCTACGCCACGCAGGTAAGCCTCGCCCCCTTCGCCGAAGACCAGATAGGAGCCGCTGTAGGTCTTGATCGAGCCAGCCCACCGGTCCGAGCGTCCTTCTTTCGTCACCACATTGATCACGCCTGACATGGCGTTGCCGTACTCGGCGTTGAAGGTGCCTGAGATGACCTGCAGTTCCTGGATCCCTTCGTTTTCGAGTTGCACGGCCGTCGAGCCGTCGAAGTTGTCTGTAACAGGCACGCCGTCGACCATGACCACGACCTCGCTGGCGCGCCCGCCGCGAATGTGTAACCCATCGCGTTCGGTCACGCCCGCCTGCAGCGTCAGCACCTGGCTGACCTCCTGCACGGGCAGGCGGTCGATCGTCTCGGCCGTCACGCGCGCTTCGGCGCTGGTCAGGTCCTTGCGCACGGTGATCGGCGGCGCAACGACTACGATTTCTTCGCCCTGAATCACCTCCTCGCGGAGCGCAAAGTCGACGCGCGTGGTCAGGCCACTGCCCACCTGCACCCCCTCGCGACGCTCGGTGGCATAGCCCACAAAGGAGGCCACGACGGTGTAGGTGCCCGGCCGCACGCCGATGATCACATACTCGCCATCGACGTCCGTGGCGGCCCCCAGCGTGGTGCCTTCGATGTAAACGCTCACGCCGGGCAGTGGCGCGCCCGTGGCCGCATCGATGACGCGGCCGGCGATTTTTCCCGTGGTCTGCGCCAGAACCGGGCCGAACAGCCCGCCAGCCAGTAGCAATCCTCCCAGAAATGTAAGCGCTTTACTTGCAATCCGTTGTGTTTTCATGATGGCCTACAGCAACTCGGTTTCCCGTTCAGGCGTCAGCGGGGGAGCTCAGCTGTAACGTGTTCAGTCGGGAGAGATAGCGTGTAATGCGGTCCTCGTAGCGGGCAGCCAGCATCGCCAGATGTTCCCGCCAGCGCTGGCGTGCGAAGTAGGGACGCAACTGGCGTTCGATGAGCGGCCGGGCCTCCTCGAAGGTCATGGGACGCTCGGACTGCTCGGCGCCCACTTTCAGTAGCACGTAGCCGTCGGCAATCCGCAGCGGCCCCAGCACCTCCCCTTCGCGTGCGGCAAAGACGGCCTTTCCCACCGTACCCAGTTGCGCTTCAGCCACAAAGCCCAGATAGCCGCCCGTCGCCGCCGCGCCCGGTCGCCGCGAGTAGCGCCGGGCCAGCTCCTCGAACGACGTGCTCGCCAGCAGCGCTCGGATGCGACGCGCCTCCGCCTCGGTGGGCACCAGGATTTCCCAGACGGCCCGCCGGGCCGGCATCCGGAAGTCCTCCCGGTGCGCTTCGTAGAAAGCCCGCATCGTATCTTCAGGCACGGTAGCCCCGGCCTCTATCTGCTGACGCACGTATCGGTAAAGCCAGCGATCGAGTGCCTCCTGCCGGACCTGCTCGAAGGCCGGGCTGCGGTGCAGACCGGCCGCGCGGGCGCGCTCGGCCAGTACGTGACGTACCACCAGGCCGCGGGCAAACTCCTGCAGCGCCTCCGGCGAGCGGGCGGCCGCCTCGCGTTGCGCCCTACTTGTCAGTCGCGCCTGCTCCCGGAAATCGGCCACCGTCCAGGTCACGCGCTCTGTGGCCGGACCGAACGACAGCAGCGGTGCCTGCAGCCAGTCTTCAGCCCCCCCTTCCATCTCCTGCGTCACGCGTCCTGCAATCCGGTCGTAGAGTCGCCGCAGCGTCGCCTCGTGAAAGTGAATCTGCAGCGAATCGGCCAGACTGCGCGCACAGGCTTCCCGGGCGGCCTGCTGCTTCCGGTAGCGCAGATAACGCTCCAGAAGGGGCCGCTTCTGCGCAAACTCGGTCTCAGTCAGAATGGGCTTTGTGAACCGATCCGTCACCTGAATGATCGAGTAGCCATAGGCCGTGCGCACCGGTGGAGAGATCTCGCCAGGCCGGAGCCGGAAGGCCACGTCCTCGAAGGCCGGATCCATTTCATCGAACGAGAACCAGCCCAGATCGCCGCCGCTTCGGGCCAGCACACTGTCACGGAAAACCTCGGCGGCCAACGCCTCGAACGACGCACCGGCTTGGAGGTGGGCATAAAGCGACTCGGCGGCCGCCCGGGTGGGTGCCCACAGATGGCGCGCCCGCACCTCGGTGTTGAGGCGTACAAACGCTTCGGCCAGCTCCGCTTCGCGTATCTGCACCGTGTCGTAAAGCACACGCCGAGCGTAGGCCTCTACGAGCAGCTTGGTCTCGACGGCTCGAGCCTCTTCTTCGTAGGCCAGGGTGCGATCCAGCCCCTGCCGCCGGGCTTCGTAGGCCACCAGAGCCTCCCGGATCATCTGCTCGAGAAACAGTCGGCGCAACCGCGGGCTGTCGGTCTGGCCGGTGCGCAGCAGATAGTCCAGATACGCCTCCCGGAAGGCGTCGGTCGTGATGTGCACGCCCGGCCCTTCGGCCAGCAGCGTCTGCTGCGCCGAGCCGGCATGGCAGCCAGCCAGCAACAGCAAACCCACAACGACTATGAGGCCCACAACTTTCATGTCTGGTTTCGGGAGAGCGTTGCCGTCTCGGGTTGACCGCCCCGCGCGCCCGGCGCACAAGTGCGGCGACAGATCAAGCGGGGCGCGAAGACCGTGCTGGTTACCGACAGTTCCGGCTCGGCAATGCGTCGGAGCAACTTTTCGGCGGCTAGTTTTCCCATTTCGTACATGGGCTGGCGCAGCGTGCTCAGGCCCAGAAAGCGACTCACGCGTAGGTCGTCAAAGCCGATCAGTCCTATGTCATCCGGCACGCGGAGCCCGGCCTCCTCGACAGCCCGCAACGCGCCCAGCGCCATGATGTCGGACACAACGAACACGGCCTCTGGACGGGGCATTTGCTCAAGGAGCTGTTTCATCGCCTCGTAGCCACCCTCTTCCGTGTAGCCGTGGTTATGCGGGTCGGTGCTGGCGACGATCAGATCCGGATCAGGCTCCAGGCCGGCCTCGCGCAACGCCCGCTCGTAGCCGTGACGGCGCTCCCGCGCAGGGACCGAGTCGGGATGCGCCATGAGCAGTCCGATGCGCCGATAGCCGTGCTCGAGCAGATGGCGCGCCGCCAGATACCCGCCCTGCTCGTTGTCGATCGAAACCGAGTCGAAATCCGGGTGGAACGAATCCACCAGCACCACGGGCTGGTGGCTGCGCTGAAGGCGCTCGACGCGCTCCCGGGTCATCGGCGTCGAAAAGATCATCACGCCGGCCGATCGGCCCCGCTGCAGCGCCCGTTCCAGGTGGGCATCCACGTCCGAAAGCGCGGGGGCGGCATAGACCAGTAGATCGAAGTTCGTCTCGGCCAGCCGATCCTGCAGCCCCCGTAGCACTTCGACGAAGAAGTAGTTGGTCAGCATGGGGACGATGGCCGCCACCGTCTGCGCCTGTCGCCGGGCCAGACTCCGGGCGGACACGTGCGGCTGATAGCCCAGCCGCCGGGCCACTTCCAGCACCCGCTTGCGCGTGTGCGGCGCCACACGGGGGCTGTTGTTAAAGACGCGCGAGACGGTGGCTATCGAGACGCCCGCTTCACGGGCGATGTCGTAAATGGTCAGTCCCATCGGCCGGATCAGTCTGACATGTGCGTAAGCGCTTACTCGATCTGAAAATAAACAACATGGATCCGCTTTCGTCAAGCCCTTCTGCGTTCTCCTTTTGAGAAAATTTAAAATCATCCCAGTACTGCTGGAAAAACGGCCCCTCTGCGGCAGAAATCTGTGCCTCCATGCCGGGATGCTACGGCGGTCCCTTTTTCACGACCGCCCGGCTTCCGTGCGTGCTCTGTGTGAAAAAACGGGCTGCTTTTACACGATCGGCTCAAAACGGGCCGTGAAGAAGCGCAGCGTGGGCGGCTCAAAGACCATGCGCAGGCCACCAATCCGCTCCCGCCGGGCAAACACTTCCAGAATGCCTTCGGCGGCCACGTCCAGATGCCCCTGCGTGTAGACGCGCCTCGGAATGGTCAGACGCACCAGCTCCAGGCGGGGATACTTGTGGCGTCCCGTCTTCGGATCGCGTCCGGCCGAGACGATGCCCCGCTCCATGGCGCGCACGCCGGAGGCCAGATAAATCTCACCGGCCAGCCGCTGCGCGGGAAATTGATCCTGGGGTAGATGCGGGAGAAAACGCCGCGCATCGATGAACACGGCATGCCCGCCGGGCGGCTCGACGATCGGCACGCCCCCGTCGCGCAGCCGGGCGGCCAGATAGGCCACCTGCTCGATCCGACTGCGCAGGTAGTCCACATCGAGCATCTCGCGGGCTCCCTGTGCCATGGCGACCAGATCGCGCCGGGCCAGCCCCCCGTCGGCCGGATGTCCCTCGAATCGCAGCGCAAACTGTTCAAGCCGTCGGTAGAGCGTCGCATCCCGCACGGCCAGGAACCCCCCGATGTTGACCAGCAGATCTTTTTTGGCGCTCACGGTCACCCCATCGGCGTAAGACATGAGTTCCCGGAAGATGTCCGGAATCGTACGGTCCTGCATGCCGGGTTCCCGCATCTTGATGAAATAGGCGTTCTCGGCCGCGCGGGTTGCATCGAAGATCAGCGGGATGCCATGGCTACGGCAGATTTCGGCAATGGTGCGCACGTTCTCCAGCGAGACGGGTTGCCCGCCTGCCATGTTCACATTGAGTTCCAGGCACACGTAGGCCACCTGCTCGGCCCCTACCCGGCGGACGAGATCCCGCAACTTGTCGGGATCTATGTTCCCCTTGAAGGGATGTTTGGTCGCCGGATCATGGGCTTCGTCGATGATCACGTCCACAAAGATGCCCCCGGCCCGCTCCTGATGCTCGCGCGTGGTGGTGAAATACATGTTGTTGGCCACGTACTGTCCGGGCCGGATCATCACCTGCGACAGGACGTGTTCGGCGGCGCGTCCCTGATGCGTGGGCAGCACGTAGGGAAAGCCGTACAACTCGCGGATTGTCTCTACAAAGCGATCGTAAGCCTCCGAGTAGGTCAGCGTCTCTGCGGCACGCAGCATCTCGGCCCACTGCGTGCTGCTCATGGCCGAGGTGCCCGAGTCTGTCAGAAAGTCGATGTACACGTCCTGCGAGCGCAGCAGGAACGTGTTCCATCCCGCCTCTTGGAGGGCCGCTTCACGCCGGGTCCGCGTGGTCAGCACCAGCGGTTCGATAGCCTTGATGCGATACGGCTCCGGCGCCACCTCCGGCGACCAGGCCGGCGGGGCCAGCGGTTGTTCCGGCTCGAAGCAGGCCATCTCGTCCCGGAGCGGCGGATAGTCTTCCACCAGTTTCAGGCCGGGCAGCGGACGCACCTCCTGCAAACGTTCCAGCGCCGCCACAACATAATCCAGATGACGCTCTGTGTAGACGCGGCGGGGAAGCGCCAGATGCAGCAAGGCGCCCCGGGGCCCGCTTCGCACGCCGGCCAGCAGATACAGCGCCGCGGCCAGGCTGTGTGCGGGGAAAGCGCCCGGCGCCTGTTCGGTTACGTCCACCGCGATGCTCTGCAATCCCACGGGCTCAAGCACTGGATACCCCAGCCGTTGCAGGCGCTGTGCCAGGGTCAGCAACTGTCCCCGATGAAAGCGCAGTTCATCCTCGGACAGCTCCTGCAGGGCCACGGCAATGGCCTCCAGGTCGCGTCCGGCCAGCCCGCCGTACGTATGCAGCCCTTCGAACACGACGACCAGGCTGCGCAGCGCCACGTAGTCTTCCTCACGATCGGTCAGGATCATCCCGCCCACGTGGCACCCCAGATCACCCCGGGCCGAGAGATACACTACGTCGGCCAGATCGGCCAGCTCACGCACGATCGAAAGCAGCGACTGATCCCGAAGCCCTTCTTCGCACTCCTGCAACACCAGCGCCTGCGTGAAGATATGCGTCGCCTCAATTACCAGCGGCTTCCGGTAGGCCCGGGCCAGTTCGGCTACGGCCCGGGCGTTGCGCAACGAGAAAGGCTGCCCACCCAACGTCCATGCGGCCGAGTGCAGCACCAGGTAGGCAATGCTCTCCGCCTCATGACGCAGCAGCGCTTCCAGCGCCTGCAGGTCCACGTCGCCCGAAAACGTTGCAGTTGACGCCGAAAGATCGCGGTACGTACGCGCATAACGTTCTGTCAACCGGACCAGCGTCGGGCTCGGCGCATTCCCTACCACCTGCTGCCCCTCGCTGCTGAACGCCAGTAGTACCAGGTGTTCGGCCCCCCGACCGGCATGGGTTGGTACCAGATGCGGCTTGCCGAAGCGGGCCTGGGCGGCCTCCTGCAGATGCTCAAAGTTGATGCTGCCCGCATAGGCCTCGTCCCCCACCATCAGTCCGGCCCACTGCTGTTGCGTCAGGGCGCCGTTGCCGTGCGCATCGGCCAGATCAATGTAGACCTGTCGGTCTCGAAGACGCCAGACGTTGTAGTCGGCCTGTTGCAGGGCTTCCCGACGCTGTTCCGGTGTAAGACGCGGGAGTGCTTCGACGATTTTGTTTTTGTACGGGGCGGCTTTGGGGTAGCGGTAGTCCATAGGAACGGTGTTTTTTACTTCAGGACAACAACTGCACTGGCCGGAATCTTACCACCCCCGCTTCGATCGGCCTCACCCGGACAAGCCAACAGCACCGCCTTCTCGTCACGACAAAAGCGCTTTCAGCCCAGACTCAACGTCTCCGCGCGGCATGCTGTTTCACACGGCCTATGAAAAAGATATGATCAAAAGTTTAGAACAACTTTTAAGGCATAATTTCGCTACAGAAAGTCTCTCTCTGCTCAGGAAGCATCCGGTGCCACGCCATCCGAAGTTTCCTCCCACTGCTCGATCGCTTCCAGCACGGCATCGACAATCTGGTCTTCGGGCACCACGCGCACGACCTTGCCCCGGATGAACAGGTGAGCCCGGCCGCGCCCCAGCGAAATGCCCAGATCGGCGCCAGCCGCCTCGCCCGGGCCGTTCACCGCACAGCCCATCAAGGCTACGTTCAGGTTCTTTTTAAACTTGCGCGCCTTGACGGCCTCCTCGACGGCCTCCACGATCGAGAACAGGTTGCCGGTCAGGCGGCCGCACGTCGGGCAGGCAATGATGTTCACGCCCGGTGGGCCCAGCCGCAGCGCCTTCAGAATCTGATGCGCCACTTCCACCTCTTTGACCGGGTCTGTGGCCAGCGAGACCCGGATCGTGTCGCCAATGCCTTCGGCCAGCAGCGCTCCAATGCCGATGGCGCTCTTGATGCTACCGCTCAGGAAAGATCCGGCTTCGGTCACGCCGAGATGTAGCGGGAAGTCCGTGCGCTCGGCGATCAGCCGGTAGGCCTGGATCATGTAGTAGACGTCGGAATGTTTGACGGAGATGACAATGTCCTCGAATCCGTGTTTGAGACAGATCTCCACGTGTCGCATGGCGCTTTCGAAGAGCGCCTCCGGCTTCGGATAGCCGTACTTGTCGAGCAGGTCGCGTTCGAGCGAGCCCGAATTGACGCCGATCCGGATCGGGATGCCCTTTTCCTTGGCAGCCAGCAGCACCTCGCGTTCCCACTCCTCTTTGCCGATGTTACCGGGGTTGATGCGCACCTTGGCCACGCCGGCCTCGATAGCCTTCAGCGCGTACTGGTAGTTGAAGTGGATGTCGGCCACGATGGGCACTGGGCTGCCCTGCACGATGTCGCGCAGCGCTTCGGCGTCCTCCGGGCGTGGAACGGCCACCCGCACGATGTCGGCTCCCGCCTCGGCCAGCTGCCGGATCTGCGCCAGCGTGGCCTCCACATCGTGCGTCTTCGTGGTCGTCATCGACTGGACGGAGATCGGGGCCCCACCACCAATCTGCACATTCCCGACCATGACAGGCCGGGACCGGCGACGCGGTCGCTCCATGATAACGTCAGGGGTTGTGTTCGCGGTTGGCTCCGGGCTTCAACGCCGACTGGCTTCGTACAGGATCCGCTTCTCTTCTTCGGTGAGCGAATCGTACCCGTGCGCGCTGATCTTGTCCAGAATGCGATCCACCTCTTCCTCCAGCGAGCGTTCCTCAGCCGAACTGCTCCGACCTTCGGCCGCTGCGCCACGTCGCTGTTCCATCCAGGCGCCCACCCGACGCAGCAGATGGCCGGTCTCGGCTGTGACGGGCTGCCGCTTCCGCAGTACGCGCCGGGGTTGGAAGAAGATGCGGGCCCACCCGGCCAGATCAATTCCCCGCTGCTCAGCCTTCGCGTACAGGAAACCGAACAGTGCACCGCCCAGGTGCGCCCCAACGGCCGTGCCGCCGCCAGCCATGAACAGCACGTCGAGCACCAGAAAGATCAGCACCAGGTAGAGCAACCGGATCGGCCCGAACAGAAACAGCGCCACGCTCTTGAAGGGGTAAAGGACGGCCACGGCCATGAGTACGCCCAGCACCGACGCCGACGCGCCGTGCACCAGCCCACCAAAGGCGCCCACGCTCGGAAACAGCGCGTGCAGCAGCACGGTGAGCAACCCGCCACCGACGCCGGCGATCAGGTACAATGCCAGGAGCTGGTGCGAGCCGTGCAGCTCCTCGTATTCGCGGCCGATCCACACCAGCCAGAGCATGTTGAACAGAATGTGCAGGAGCCCCCAGAAGCCCGGCTGCAGGTGTAGAAAGTTGTAGGTAACGAGTTGCCAGGGATGCCTCAGGATGGCCGGCCAGTCGGGGTTCAACGCTAACTGCATCCACACGAATCCACGCACGGCGTCGAGGTGCATGAGCACCAGGATCCACAGCAGGTAGACGCCCACATTGATCGTCAGCAGGGCCCGCAGCGCGGGCGGCTGCATCCGATACCAGACCAGAAACCGGCTCACGGATCGCTCAGGATAGGTGGTTCCACAGATCTGCTGTTGTGTACTGCATGGACGGGCGAAAGGTTTTGTGCTACCAGTACAACCGCCGCGTTGGACGCCAGGGTAGCTTCCCCCGCCAGTACTGAATTAGTAGAAAACCGAAAAGCATCCCGCCCAGATGCGCAAAGTTCGCCACGCCCGCCTGGGTGCCCGTCACGCCAGCCCACAGTTCCAGCAATCCGTAGCCAATCACCAGCCACTTGGCCTTGATTGGAAACAGGAAATACAGATAGATAGGCGTATTGGGAAACATCATCCCGAAAGCCAGCAGGATGCCAAACACCCCGCCCGATGCGCCCACCGTCGGGTACACCGAGCCACTGAGCGTAACAACCAGTAATTGCGTCAGGCCTGCTCCCGCCACACACACAAAGTAGTATACCCCAAAGCGCCGGGAGCCCCAGGCCCGCTCGATCGGCACGCCGAACATCCAGAGCGCGAACATATTGAAAAAAAGGTGGGCAAAGCCACCGTGCAGGAAACTGTAGGTGATGAGCTGCCAGGGCCAGAAGCCCGGGTAGAAGTCCGGAAGGCCCAGCGGCCAGAGCGCAAACCATTCGATGAGCAGCCGATCGGTGGTGGGCACCAGTTGCGCCAGAAACACCAGGCCGTTCAGGATCAGCAGATTTTTGACGACCGGCGGAAAAACAGCAAACTGCGTGGGCGGCTGGTAGTAGTCGTAGTCGCGGTACATGACTCAATGGCTGACTACCGGGTGACAGACGCGCTTCCAACGCCTCAAGCGCCGAAAGGGTGCGCCGCCGGAACCCCATCGGCTACCTACGCGAACAAGGGCGGCGCGTGCGTTAAGATAATGCAGAATGGGATAGCCGTGCGGCCCGAAAATGAGTCCGTTGTCCGCCACGGAGCGAAGCATCCGTTTGAGGCCACTTCGCTCCGTGGCGCCCTGCAAACGGGAACGTGTCTGCTGCTGAAGGCCGATCGGTCACAATGTCCAGAAGATCCTGTTTGACGGACACGGCTACTTTACCCGAACGCAACATCAAGCAACCCGATTTGCCCTGAGAGCCCGTGATCCTGTTTTTCGCCGATCTGCATCTGGGACGCGCCGATCCTGCCACCGAGCGGGCGGTCGAGCAGTCATTGCTGGCCTGCCTGGCCGCGCTGGCCGATCGCGTTCAACATCTGGTGCTGGTCGGCGACGTCTTTCATCACTATATCGAATACCGTTACCTGGTCCCCCGGGGGTTTGTCCGTTTTCAGGCGCTGCTGGCCGACTGGACCGCGCGGGGCATTCCCGTTACCTACGTGGTCGGCAACCACGATCCCTGGCATCGGGATTACTTTAAGGAGGAACTGGGTGTGCAGGTGCTCTACGAGGCGGCGGTCGTTTCGCTGCTGGGGCGTCGCGTCTATCTGGACCACGGCGATCTGGCCATTGCCCGGCCGCTCTCGCGGGCACTGCGCCGGCTGCTCCGTCATCCGGTGCCGGTGTGGCTCTACCGGACCCTGCTGCCCGGCGATCTGGGACTGGCTCTGGCACGACGCGTCACCCAGTGGCGGCCGGAGCGACTGAATCCGGTCACCGTCGAACGCCTGCGCCGCTACGCCAGGCAGGTACTCCGGGAAAGGCAGGCCGACGTGGTCGTGCTGGGCCACAGCCATCAGGCCGAACTGCTTCGCTGGCCTGAAGGGCTGTACCTGAATCCGGGCTGCTGGTATCAGGCGCAGACGTTCGGCCTGATGGAAGCTGACGCGCTGGCCCTCTGCCGCTGGACCCCGGACGGCCCACAGACGTTGATCCGATACGCACTATTCTGAGCCGAAAAACGGCATCGATCGATCCATGCCTGACCGCTGGACGCACACCGAAGAGGAATTGCGGCGGTATTTCAGCGACCCGAACTTCCGGCACGCCCGGCTACGGGGCGACGGCCACACGCCCCGGAAACGCCGGGGACCGGCCGGCTTTTTCTATCGACGCTTTCGGGATCCGCGCAAAGCCCAGGCGGCGCTGGTGCTGAGCGTGCTGGTGGGTCTGATCCTGCTGGGCGCGCTGGCCCTGGGCCTGTACGTGTGGTCGCTTTCGGACGAACTGCCCTCGTTCCAGCAACTCGACAACCCCACCTTCGAGCTGGCCACCATCGCCTACACGGCCGACGGCAAAGAACTGGCCCGCTACGCCCGTCAGAACCGCACCTGGGTTTCTTACGACGAGATCTCGCCTTACGTCATCCAAGCCCTGCTGGCCACCGAAGACCATCGGTTCTACGATCACTGGGGAATCGACCTGTTTCGCACGGCCTCGGCCGTGGCGCAGACGATCCTGAGCCTGGGCCGCGAGGTGCAGGGCGGCTCGACAATCACCCAGCAGCTGGCCCGAAACCTGTACAATGAGCAGATCGGTCGGGCCCAGACGATCAAGCGCAAACTCAAGGAAATGGTGACGGCCGTCGAACTCGAGCGCCGCTACACCAAGCGAGAAATCATCGAAATGTACCTGAACACGGTCGAGTTCGTCTACAACGCTTTCGGCATCGAGTCGGCGGCCCGCACATTCTTCAACAAGCCGGCTCGGGATCTGAACGTGCTGGAGGCGGCCACACTGGTCGGGATGCTGCGCAATCCGGCGCTCTACAATCCGATTCGTTTCCCCGAACGTGCCCGCCAGCGACGCAACGTCGTGCTCTGGCAGATGGTCCGGCACGGCTATCTGGACCGGGATTTCTTTGAGGCGCACAAGGACGATCCGATCGTCACAGACTTTCACACGTCATCGATCACGGCCAGCATCGCCCCCTATTTTGCCGAATACGTGCGGCGCTGGCTCGTAAACTGGGCGAAAGAGCACGGCTACAACATCTACACGGACGGGCTGCGCGTCTATACCACGCTCGACAGCCGGCTGCAGGAGCTGGCCCGCCAGGCCGTCGAAGAAACGCTTGACAAGCTGCAGGTCGTGGTCAACTACGAGTGGAGCCGCGAAACCGGCTACTTCCTGGGCGACGACATCAACCTGTACCTGCAGCAGAAAAACTACCAGCCGTTCGCCTACTACTGGTCCAGCAAACGCGACACGGTCGATCAGTTCATCCGGGAGACGGCGCGTTATCGGCGCCTGGTGGCCAGTGGCATGGCTCCTGACGAGGCGCTCCGTCGGCTTCGGGCCGACCGGGCCTTTATGGACTCGCTCAAAGCGGTCAAGACGCGTCTGGAAGCCGGTTTTGTGGCGATCGACCCGCGCAACGGCTACGTCCGGGCCTGGGTGGGCGGCCGTGACCTGACGCAGGACTGGTACGACCACGTGGCCATTGCCCGCCGCCAGCCGGGCTCTACGTTCAAGCCGTTCCTCTACACGGCGGCCATCGACAACGGCTGGTCGCCCTACGACGTACTACCCGACAGCTCGGTCACCTACGTGGACCCGGCAGGGAACGTCTGGCAGCCCAAGAACGCCGAGGGCGAATCGACCGGTCAACTCATCACACTGCGCGAGGCGCTGGCCCGCTCGGTCAACACGGTTTCGGCCCGCCTTGTACTGCAGGTGGGCGCGCGCAACGTGGCTTTCTATGCCCGCCGCATGGGCATTAAAAGTCCGCTGAAGGCGGTGCCCTCGTTGGCGCTGGGTACCAGCAGCGTGACGCTGCTGGAGCTGGTCTCGGCCTACGCCACGCTGGCCAGCGGCGGCCTCTACTACGAACCCACGATGGTCACCCGCATTGAAGATGCCACCGGACGCGTGCTCTACGAAGCCCGGCCGGTGCCGCGCGAAGCCATTTCCGAAGAGACCGCCTATACAGTGGTCGACATGCTTCGCGACGTAATTCGGTACGGAACGGGCCAGCGCATTCGCTGGCAGTTCGGGCTGACCCGCTACGACCTAGCCGGCAAAACGGGCACCACCCAGAACAGCGCCGACGGCTGGTTCATCCTGATGCATCCCGAACTGGTCACCGGCGCCTGGGTGGGCTTCAATGATCCACGCGTCACATTCCGCACGCACTGGTGGGGCCAGGGTGCCCACAACGCGCTGCTAATCGTGGGCGACTTCTGGCGGCGCATGGAACAGGCGCCGGACATCGAGATCAGCGACGCCACCTTCCCGCTACCGATCAGCCTGCACCTGCCGGGCACCGACTCGCTCCGCCAGGAGCGCCGACTCACGCCTGAGCTGCGTCAGCGCCGTGTGGGATGGTGAGGCGGACTGGCATCCGAGCGGCCGCCGTCTTATCTTCTGGCTGATCGCCAGCCCGCCTTTCCCCATGAAGATCCTGCACACGGCCGACATCCACCTGGGCATCACCACCTACGGCCGCGTCGATTCATCGACGGGACTCAACACGCGGCTGCAGGACTTCCGCCGCGCGTTCGAGTTCATGGTGGAGCAGGCGCTCGCCGAAGACGTCGATCTGTTTCTGTTCTGCGGCGACGCCTTTCGGAATCCAGATCCCTCCCCGACCGAGCAGACGATCTTTGCCGAGTGCCTGCGCCCGCTGACCGAGCGCGGCATCCCGATCGTCCTGCTGGTAGGCAACCACGATCATCCGGTTACCTTTGGTCGCGCCTCGTCGATCGACATCTTCCGCTATCTGGAAGGACAGGCCCGCGTCTTCCGACGGCCCGAAGTGGCCACCATCCAGACGAAAAGCGGGCCGCTCCAGCTCATCGCCCTGCCCTGGCCGGTGCGTAGCTTGCTGCTGACGCGCGAAGAATACCGCCAGAAGTCGGCGGCCGAAGTGCGCGAGATTATCGAACAGCTCTACGCCGAATACGTGCAGAAAGCGGTCGAACGGCTCGATCCGTCGCTGCCCACCGTGCTGGCCGGACACTTCAGCGTGCAGGGCGCCGAGCTTTCCGGCTCGGAGCGCACCAGCCTCATCGCCCACGAGCCGAAGTTCACCGTGGGCCAGCTGGCGCTGCCGCCCATCGACTACGTGGCGCTGGGCCACATCCACCGGCACCAGAATCTCAATCCCGAGGGCATTCCCGTCGTCTACAGCAGCAGCATCGAGCGCGTCACGTTTCGCGAGGCGGACGACCCGAAGGGCTTCGTCCTGGTAGAAATCCATCCCGACGGCATCCGCAAACAAACGCATTACCGCTTCGTGGAGACGCCCGCCCGCCGCTTCGTGGACCTGCACATAGACGCCCGCGATAGCGACGACCCCACCGAACGCATCCTGAATGCCATCGCCCGCGCTCCGGTGGCCGACGCCATTGTGCGCGTGCGCTACCAAGTAGACGAAGACCAGGTAGCTCGGGTCGACGTGCGTCGCATCCGCGAGGCGCTACGTGCAGCCGCCCACATTGCCGGCGTCGAGCGCACCGTCACGCCCGTGGTGCGCGAGCGCCGCACGATCGTCGAGCGCGACAGCTCGCTGCGCGAGGCGCTTTCGCGCTACATTGACCAGCACGAAAAGCTGCACCCGCTGCGCGAGCAGCTCATCGAAGCGGCGCTGGCGCTCGAAGCTCGCCTGGAGGCCGACCGTCTGCCCGAGTAAGTATGTGATCGCCGATTTACCGGTGCAGGAGGACGCAACGCCCCGGGTGCCGGACCTACCCCGGCGGGCACGACCGGGCGGACCCAGCGGTTCGCCCCTACAGGCTGGAAAGGGCGCCACCTGGCCGGGCGGGACACACTCCGATTGCGCCCATGCTTTCCGCCCCAGATGAGCAGGGCCAACGCCCGGACCCCGAACCTCGACGCAGAAAGCACCAGCTTGGACCCTCCCCTGGCCCCTCCCTGGCAGGGAGGGGGAAGCATGAGCAGAAAGCGCCGGTGCTGCAATACGCGCAGACGCCTGCTTCCACCGCCGGCCGCCGTCCGTAGACCCCGCTCCCCCTGGCAGGAGGAGCGGGCCCGAAGGGCCTGAGGGGGTCTGCCCAGAACTACCGCCGACGCCCGCAGACTCAAACCCCGTCGGTGGAGACGACCGGATTGGACCCTCCCCCTGGCCCCCTCCCTGGCAGGGAGGGGGAAGGACATAAGCAGCAGGCGCCGGCGCTGAAACCCGCACAGGCGCCTGCCTCCACCGCCAGCCGCAGTCCGGTCCGTAGACTCCGCTCCCCCTTCAAGGGGGAGCTGCCGCGCAGCGGCTGAGGGGGTTCCCAGAAATCCCCCTCTTTCCGGGGGAGCCGACCCGAAGGGCCTGGGGGATAGTCCAGGTTACGGCCCCCCTGAAGCCTGGAGGCTTGTCCCCGAAGCTACAGGGTGGGGGCATGGGATGCCGCGCACATGCCCCATGATCCCCGGAAAATCATATAACGCCCGGTTACTCCTCCGCTTCGACGGTCACGCCCGGAATACGGCCCTTCTTCTCGAACCAGTCCATGATGTAGGCCTGCGTTCGCATGAAGTTGGATGGCCGCGAGCCCGTCCCGTGGTACTCTTCGTTGAAGCGGAGCAACACGACCGGCACCCCCCGCATCTTCAGCGCCACGTAGTACTCCTCGGTCTGGCTCATCGGCGTGCGTAGGTCCAGCTCGCCGGTCATCAACAGCGTGGGCGTTTTCACCTTGCCGACCAGCATCAGCGGCGAGCGGGCCAGCCACTCGGAGGGATCCTCCCAGAAAGGCCGGTCGAACCAGTTGAACGTGAACAGCGGAATGTCGGTCGTGCCGGCCATGCTGATCCAGTCGGTGACCGGGCAGCGCACGGCAGCCGCCGCGAACCGATCGGTCTGGCCGATGGCCCAGCTCGAAAGCACGCCGCCTCCGCTGCATCCGGTCACGAAGAGGCGGTCCGGGTCGATGTAGCCCCGCGCCAGCACCGCATCGACCCCGGCCATCAGGTCCTCATGGTCCACGCCCGGATAGGCCTGACTGATGGCCGCGCCGAATTCGGTGCCGTAGCCCGTGCTGCCGCGCGGGTTCGTGTAGAGCACGACGTACCCGTTGGCCGCAAAGTTCTGGAAAGCAAAATTGAAACCCACGTTGTACATGGCATGAGGGCCGCCGTGGATGTGCAGGATCAGTGGATACTTCTGCGTCGGATCGAAGTCCGGCGGTTTGACGATCCAGCCCTGAATGCGCGTGCCGTCGCGCGAGGCGTACCAGATCTCCTCGACTTCGCCCAGCTTTACGTCCTGCAGCACGTCGTCGTTGACGGCGGTCAACCGTTCGATCTGGTCGGGCCGATCCAGTGCAAAGCGCACGACGTCGTCCGGCTCGTGGTAGCTCGTGCGCACGCCGACGGCAATGCCGTTGCGAGAAATCGACGAGAGCGTCAGCATGTGTACGCCGCGCGTGACCTGCCGCACCTCGCCCCGGACCGAGGCGAAGTAGACGTTCCGCGTGCCCCGGTCGTTGATCGTGAAGTAGACCCCCGAGCCATCGGGCGCCCAGTGCAGATTGCTGACGTCCCGGTCGAGCGCTCGGGTCAGGTTGCGGGGTGCGGCGCTGCCGTCGATCGGCATCAGCCAGAGATCGGCGGCGTGGTAGGTCTGACGCGTTTCGGCATAGCCGATAAAGGCCACCCAGCGGCCGTCCGGCGAGACGGCCGGCTGTGTCCAGCGTCCCGGCTGCCGGGTAAGCTGGCGGAGCTGCCGCGTGGCTACATCGACGGCGTAGAGATGGGCGTTCCGGTAATTGCGGTCCACCGAGTCGGCCGAGGCTTTGAAGCCGTCGAAGACGATCGTACGGCTATCTGGCGTCCAGCTCAGCGTGGCCCCGGCCGGCAGTCCGTCAAAGCGCGGGCCCACGTGCCAGGTGCCTTCGGTAAGCTGGCGGGGCGTACCGCCCTCGGCCGGGATCACGAACAGATGCGTGTAGGCTTCCTCCATGAAACCGCGGCGGTCAGCCCGGTAATGCAGACGCCGCACGAGCCGAGGCGGTTTGGTCCATGTGGCCCCTTCGGGCGGACCGGGCAATTCGACGTTCCAGCGCACCTCGACCGGTACGTTCATCGTGAAGGCGATCATCCGGCCGTCCGGCGACCAGGTGATGCTGCCCGGTGCCTCTGTCAGGTGCGTCAACTGGGTAGGCGGCTCCGGTAGATCGACCCACTTGACAAAAATCTGGGGACGTCCATTTTCGTCATTGGCAATGAAGGCGATCCGCGTCCCGTCCGGCGACCAGCGCGGCGAACGTCCTTCGACCAGAAAGCGCTGCTGCGAGCCGTCGGCGTTCATGATCCAGAGCGCCGACTGCCAGCGATCTTTCTGTTTGTCCACCCAGCGACGCGTGAAAACAATGCGCCGCCCATCGGGTGAAATCTGGGGATCGTTGATGTCTTCCCACTCCAGGTAGCGCTCCAGCGTCAACCGACCCGATTGCGCATGGCTTGCCGGAGCGATCACCACCAGAAGCAGCAGAAAAAGAACGGCGCGACGCATGGCGGCCTACAGGTCTGGTTTTTCCCAAAAGCGCTTTTTTGGAAAATATACAATTTGCTATTTTGGAGCCAGACTGTCTTTTCCAACAGCAAGCGATCCGCCGGAAGTGCCATGCTGCGCCGCCTCTTGCTCCTGATGCTGTCGCTGTTCTGGGCTCACCTGTCGGTTGCGCAACTGCCGGACATCGACACGTTCACCCGCGATATGGTCCGCCGAGAGGGCCTGATCCCGGCGTACCTCGACACGCTGAAAGGTAAACTCTACCTGGAAGTCGTCCCCTCGGACGAAGACCTGTTGCTGGTACCGGCGCTGCCGGCCGGACTGGGTTCCAACGACGTGGGACTCGACCGGGGACTGTTCGGCGAGGAACGCGTCGTGCAGTTCCGACGGACCGGCAACCAGATTCTGCTCTACGCGCCCAACCTGACCTACCGGGCGCTCGAAGGTGATGCGCCGGCCCGCCGAGCCGTCGAAGAAGCCTTTGCAGCCTCCGTGCTGTGGCGTTTTCCGATCGTGGCCCGCCGGGGCGACCGGTTTCTAATCGACGCGGCCGACTTTGCCCTACACGACGCCATGGACGTCGTCGGTCGCCTGCGCCAGACCAACCAGGGCACGTTCCGGCTGGATCGCGACCGGAGCACGATTCTTTTCGAGGCGGTCAAGGCGTTTCCCCAGAATACGGTCATCGAAGCGCTGCTGACGTTTTCGAGTGAGCGCCCCGGGCGTTTTGTGCGGCAGGTGGCGGCCGTGCCCGAGCATGTCACGCTGCGTCAGCGCCTGATGTTCGTGGCGCTGCCCCCGCCGGGCTATCGGCCCCGGGCGCACGATCCGCGGAGCGGGTTGTTCTACATCACCTTCTACGACTACACGAGTCCGGTGGGCGAGCCGCTGGCCCGGCGGTGGATCGTCCGGCACCGGCTTCAGAAAAAAGATCCGAATGCGCCCGTCAGCGAGCCGGTAAAGCCCATCGTCTACTATGTGGACCCCGGCGCGCCCGAGCCGATCCGTCAGGCCCTGATTGAAGGGGCTTCATGGTGGGCCGAGGCGTTCGAAGCGGCCGGCTTTCGTAACGCTTTTCGCGTGGAGGTACTGCCCGACACGGCCGATCCGCTCGACGTGCGCTACAACGTGATCCAGTGGGTGCACCGGGCCACGCGCGGCTGGAGCTACGGCCGCACAATCGTCGATCCGCGCACCGGCGAGATCATCAAAGGTCACGTCACGCTGGGCTCGCTGCGCATCCGCCAGGACTACCTGATCTTCGAGGGCCTGCTGGCCCCCTACGACAGCGCACATGCCCACGGGTATGCCCCCGAAGCTGATCCCATGCTGCAATTGGCACTGGCCCGCATCCGTCAACTGGCCGCCCATGAGGTAGGCCACACGCTGGGCCTGCAGCACAACTTTGCCGCCTCGGTGAACGACCGCGCCTCGGTCATGGACTACCCGGCCCCCTACGTGCGCGTGCGTCCCGACGGCTCACTGGACGTCTCGGAAGCCTACGACACGGGTATCGGGGCCTGGGATAAAATCGCCATCCGCTACGCCTACAGCGAATTTCCACCCGGCACCGACGAAGCGACTGCCCTGGCGGCCATTCTGGAAGATGCCGCACGCCAGGGCCTGCACTTCATTACCGATGCCGACGCGCGGCCCCCGGGCGGTGCCCATCCGCTGGCGCACCTGTGGGACAACGGCACCGACGCCGTCGCGGCCCTGCACCGCGAGTTGCAGGTGCGCAAGGTCTCACTGGAGCGCTTCGGGCTGCAGAACCTGCGGGCGGGGCGTCCGCTGGCCACACTCGAAGAGGTGCTGGTGCCCATCTACCTGTGGCATCGATACCAGACCGAGGCCACGGTCAAGCTGATCGGCGGCGCTTTTTACACGTACGCCGTGCGTACAGCAGATATGTCGGAAGCGCCGGTGGTGCGGCCGGTGCCGGGGGCCACCCAGCGGGCAGCGCTTGAAGCCCTGCTCACGATCGTGCAGCCAGCCACGCTGCGCCTTCCCGAAACCCTGCGCGGGCTCATTCCGCCGCGCCCGCCGGGCTATCCGGCGCACCGCGAGCTGTTTGCCCGCCAGACGGCCCCCCTGTTCGACCCGATCGCGCCGGCCAAGGCGGCCGCCCGACAGGTGTTCGACCTGCTGCTCCAACCGGAGCGGGTGAGCCGCCTGCACTATCAGGCCCTGCAGGATCCATCGCTTCCCTCGCTAGCCGAAGTGCTGGAGCAGATCAGCCAGAAGGTCTGGGCCGCACCGGTACCCGACGATCCCTACGACGCCCATCTGCAACGCGTGGTGCAAACGGCCTGGACGGCTGGCTTGCTGGAGCGGGCGCGGGACGCCCGCACGCCCGTGGACGTGCGCGTCGAACTGGAAGCCCATCTGCGCCAGCTGGCTGACTGGCTCGCGCAAAACCCGGGCACCGACGCGGCCACCCGGGCCCACCGCCGTTTCCACCGCGACTGGATCCGACGTTTCTTGGACCGTCTCTACATGCCCGACGAACCCGGGGCCCCGGAACTGGAGCTGCCCCCCGGAGCGCCGATCGGACTGCTGGAACAGGTGCTGGAACAGCCCCGGCGTCTGCTGGAAGCCACGTACGATCCCGGCTGTGCACTCATTGATTAGCAGCCATCCGAAAAATGTTCTTTGCGGCACGCGCAACCGCGGACAGTAAGGCCCGGGTGAAACAGCGGTCGGATCCGCACCGGCTGCGTTTCGGGGAGCTTTACAGCCGGGCCTCTGAATCCGCTCCCCTCTGGTCAGGCTATGCTATGGGCGTTCTCCGCGTGCGCTGGTAGTCCGGCACGAGGCGAAGTGCCGTTACCAACGCGCTTGTAGTCAGGCA
Organism: Rhodothermus sp.; assembly: GCA_015487635.1. Classification (GTDB taxonomy): domain Bacteria; phylum Bacteroidota; class Rhodothermia; order Rhodothermales; family Rhodothermaceae; genus Rhodothermus. The sequence continues at coordinate 25,604 of WFPM01000119.1, read as the reverse complement.
CGAAGCGCAGCGAAGAGCCATCTGGGGGACACCACGCCGGCTGACGCCTTCGTGGCTCACTACCAACACGCTGGTCGCCCGGCCCGGAGCGCAGCGGCGTGCCGTTACCAACCCGTTCGTAGTAAGGCACGAAGCAAAGCGGAATGCCGTCTCGGGTAGCACCACTGCGGCCGGCTGCCTCCGTGGCGCACTACCAACGCGCCGGTCGTCCGACGTGGAGTGCAGCGCCGGCTTACCAGATCACCCCTTGTTTTCCGGATACATTCTACTGAGCGGTGGCTTCCGGCACCTGACTGCAGACAAGCACGCACAGGGCCGCCAGCATCGGATCATTGATCCGGTAGTATGCATACGGACCTTCCTGGCGACGGGCCACCAGACCGGCCTCGCGAAGCTGCCGCAGGTGCTTACTCACGTTCGCCTGACTTTGCCCGGTGGCCGCCACCAGCTCCTGTACGGTCATCTCGCCTCGCACGTGCAGAAGATTCAGGATCTCCAGCCGCACCGGATCGCCCAGTAGCCGAAAGCGTTGGGCCACCCATTCCAGCTTTTCACGGGGAATCAGCGTTTCCATCGGGAAGAAAACCTCCTTATCCAATTTGACTACGCCAGAGAAAATAACTTTACAGTTATATTGTTTCCCTAAATCCGTTATCTTGATATCAAATCCCAATTGATAGCGGAAACAATATAACCGAAAGGTTGTTTATTGGCCTCGAATACATAACGCAACCCGCATGCAATCATGTTGGAATGGCTCTCGCAACCGTGGCCCTGGTATGTGGCCGGTCCGCTGATCGGCCTGATCGTGCCGCTGCTGCTGCTGATTGGCGGTAAGTCGTTTGGTGTGTCGGCCAATCTGCGGCATCTGTGCGCGGCGGTGCTCCCGACCCGCGTGGACTTTCTGCGCTACGACTGGAAACGTCAGGGCCTGTGGAATCTGACCTTCGCGCTGGGCATCTTGCTCGGCGGATTCATCGCCGCCACGCTGCTGGCCTCCTCGGATCCTTACGTGCAGATCTCCGAGGCCACCCGTGCCGATCTGGCTGCGCTGGGTATTACGGACTTCCGGGGTCTGGTACCCTCGGAGCTTTTCAGTTGGAAGGGGTTGATGACGCTGCCGGGTCTGGTCATGGTGGTGCTCGGGGGCTTTCTGGTCGGCTTCGGAGCCCGCTATGCCGGCGGCTGCACCTCGGGCCATGCCATCACGGGACTGGCCGCGCTGCAGTTTCCCTCGCTGGTAGCTACGATCGGTTTCTTTATCGGCGGCCTGATCGCCACTTACCTGATTCTGCCCCTGATCCTGTAACGCGCTAACGTTGCAAACAACCATGGCTGAATTAATACGTGATACGCGTCCCGAAGCCTGCATCGACATCGAACAGGTAGCGCCGGACTACGAGGCACAGGCGCAGGAGACCGGCAACCGGCCCGGGAGCCTCCTGGCCTACCTGCTGCTGGGCATTTTCTTCGGGATTGTGCTGATTAAAAGCGAGGTGGCTTCCTGGTTTCGCATCCAGGAGATGTTTCGCTTCCAGAGTTTTCACATGTATGGCGTAATCGGCTCGGCCGTTGTGGTGGCTGGTCTGTCGGTGCAGCTTATCAAGCGGCTGCGGCTGAAGACCATCCACGGCGAGCCGATCGAAATCCAGCCCAAAATCTGGGGCAAAGGGGTCCGCTACTGGCTGGGCGGCATACTTTTCGGTCTGGGCTGGGGCCTGCTGGGTGCCTGCCCGGGCCCGATGTTCGCCCTGCTGGGTAGCGGTGTGACCGTCATGGTGGTGGCCATCGCCAGCGCCATGCTGGGCACCTGGGCCTACGCCGTGCTGCGTCCCCGCCTGCCCCATTGAGTAGAGCTTTTGATCCTACACCAAACCAAACCACAGAACTGCTATGCTTTTCCGACAGATTTTCGATCCCAAGCTGGCCCAGTACGCCTACCTGATTGGCTGCCAGCAAACAAAAGAAGCCATCGTGATCGACCCGGAACGGGACATCGATCAGTACCTGCGGCTGGCCGAAGAAGAGGGGCTGCGCATTGTGGCCGTGGCCGAAACGCACATTCACGCCGACTTCCTCTCGGGTGCCCGGGAGTTTGCCGAACGCCTCGGCGTCAAACTCTACCTGTCGGCCGAGGGCGAGTCCGATGGTTGGGCCTCGAACTGGGCCAAAAACGGCCGCTATGACGTCACTTTTCTGCGCGACGGCGACACGTTCCGGATCGGCAACATCGAATTCAAGGCCGTGCACACCCCGGGTCATACGCCCGAGCATCTGAGTTATCTGGTGACCGACCGTGGCAGTGGTGCTACCGAACCCATGGGCATGGTCACGGGCGACTTCGTGTTCGTGGGCGACCTGGGGCGCCCGGACCTGCTCGAGTCGGCGGCTAAAATTTCGGGCATGAAGGAGCCCTCGGCGCACCGGCTCTACCAGTCCGTCCTGCGCTTTCTGGACCTTCCCGACTACCTGCAGGTCTGGCCTGGCCACGGCGCTGGTTCGGCCTGTGGCAAGGCACTGGGTGCCGTGCCCGAATCGACGGTGGGCTACGAGAAACGCTTCAACGCCTCGCTGGCACCGGCGCGTGAAGGGGAAGATGCCTTTGTGCAGAGCATCCTGAGTGGCCAGCCCGAGCCACCCCTCTACTACGCCCGCATGAAGGTCTACAACCGCGACGGCGTGCCGGTGCTGGGCCGCCTGCCCGTCCCGCGTCGTCTATCGGTGGCCGAACTGGATCGCCTGGTGAAGGAGGGAGGGGTGACTTTTGTCGATACGCGGCTGGACCGCATGGCCTTCATGCAGGCCCACCTGCCCGGGGCCCTCTACGCGCCCTTCAATAAGAGCTTCAACACAACGGTGGGCTCGCTCGTCGCCGACGATCAGACGCCGCTCGTGCTGATCATTGACGACGAGGATGTCGAGCAGGCCGTGCGTGACCTGATCCGCATCGGCTATGACCGCATCGAAGCCTACGCCACGCCGGAAACGCTCGTGCGCTACTTCAACGAAGGAGGCGCCCGGGCCTCCATTCCGATGATCACATTCGAGGACGTTGTGCGCCTGCGCGAGCAGCCGGACGTGGCCGTGCTGGACGTACGCTACGCCTCGGAATACGAGGCCGGCCATATCCCCGGAGCCATCAACGCCTCCTACACCCGGCTTCCGGAGTACCTGGACCGCATCCCGAAGGATCGCACGCTGCTCGTACACTGCGTCACGGGTGGCCGGAGTGCAGCGGCTGCCTCGTTCCTGGCGGCCCAGGGCTACCGCGTCCAGTACGTCACGGGCGACTTTGCCACCTATCAGCAAATCGGGCCCGTGGAAAGCGGACAGCCCGTCACCGCCTGACACCTGACGCGATAGCGCCAGGACCTTCCTCTGGTTGGGACCCCCGCCCCGCAAACGCGGGGCGGGGGTCAGGGGGAGATTATGCTCATTCCTCTATCTCTAAACCACAGTCCCGGTGTACTATGTGGATTGCACTGATTGGCGCGCTGTTGGTGGGGCTCTCGCTGGGCCTGCTGGGCTCAGGTGGGAGCATCCTCACGGTGCCCGTGCTGGTGTATCTGGTGGGTGAGCCCGACAAGGTAGCCATTGCCGAAAGCCTGGGTATTGTGGCAGCCATTGCGGCAGCCGGTGCCCTGCCCTACGCCCGCCAGCGTACGATCGACTGGCGGAGCGTCCTGTTTTTCGGAATCCCGGGCATCGTCGGCACGTACGGGGGTGCCTGGCTGTCACGCTTCGTGTCGGGGCCGGTGCAGCTTGTACTGTTTGCCGGCGTGATGCTGCTGGCCGCCGTGCTCATGTATCGTCGTAGCACCCCGCGGTCCGCCTCGACCTCCCCGAGCGCCAGCGGAGTGGTCGTGGCCGCCCCCAAACACGCCGCCTGGAAGATCATGCTCGAAGGTATCAGCGTAGGCGTACTCACCGGCCTGGTGGGTGTCGGCGGCGGCTTTCTGATCGTACCGGCGCTCGTGCTGCTCGGTGGGCTCGACATGCGCCGGGCCGTCGGCACCAGCCTGGTCATCATCGCGCTCAAAAGCGTGGCCGGCTACCTGAAATACCTGGACGTGCTGGCCGATCTGGGCCTGGCCGTCAACTGGGAGGTGGTGGGGCTGTTTGCCGCCGTGGGCATTGCCGGATCGTTTGCCGGCAACTGGCTCGGCGTACGCATCCCGCAGCACCGGCTGCAACGCGGCTTTGCCATCTTTCTGATTTTCATGGGCCTCTGGATTCTTTACCAGAATCTGAACGTACTGACGGGTTAATTATCGAGGCGCACCCAGAAATGCGCCCCTATGCCAAAACAAAACCATCGAAAAAAGCCATGTCGTTTCCGGAATTCTTTCAGAAAGAGGTGATTGAGAAAAGCCACGAAAAGCCCGTGGTGGTGGATTTCTGGGCGCCCTGGTGCGGCCCCTGCCGAATCCTGGGACCGGTACTCGAAAAGCTGGCCCGGGAAAGCAAGGGGGCCTGGCGCCTGGTGAAGATCAACACGGACCAGCACCCTGAGCTGGCCATCCACTATGGCGTACGGGGTATCCCGACCGTCAAACTGTTCCGCAACGGCAAGGTGGTGGACGAGTTCGTGGGCGCGCTGCCGGAGGCGGCCGTTCGCCGCTGGCTCCAGCAGCACGTGTCGGAGCCGACCGTTTCCTGAAACGCTGTTCGGCAGTCACATGCGTGTTTTTATCCTGCTGGCCGTGCTGCTGACTGCCTGCCGGACGGACACCGTCCCGGAAGCACCACCAGAGGCGGTCCGGCAACAGGTAGAGGAAGCGATCCGGGCGCTCGACGCCCTGCGGGCCAGTCTGGCCCAGACCATCACGGCCGGCGAGACGATCGACGAGGCCACGTTCAACCGCGTCTGCCGTCCCGTCGGCCGACAGGCCCGACAACTGGGCGAGGCCAACGGCTGGATCGTGCAGCAACTGGCCGTAAAGTACCGGAATCCGGCGCATCGGCCCGACTCCCAGGCGGCCGCGCTGTTTGCGCGCTTCGAGACCGATCCGTCGCGCGACAGCCTCTGGGTGCGGGCCACCTGGAACGGCACGCCGGGCTGGCGCTACCTGCGCCGCATCACGGTCCGGCCTCAGTGCCTGGCCTGCCATGGCCCGCGCGACCGACGCCCTGCCTTCATCGTGCAGAACTACCCCGACGACCGGGCCTACGACTTCCGGCCCGGTGACCTGCGCGGCCTCTACAGCGTCTTCGTGCCGGATTCGCTGCTGCAGACTTCTTTCTGAGTCAACTTTTGGCTGCAGGAGTGGACGTAAGGGTGCCCCTTACTCCGCTGTCGTGAACCTGATACCCGCCGTTTTTTCTGGAACCGAAACCAACCTGAATCGAAGAAGACACCATGTGGACACGCTTGCTGAAAGTGCCGACCCGGACGGCTAAGGCCTCCGGGGTTCTGCGACCGGACGTTTTTCTTCATCGCCGGCGTCCCGACGACGTGGTGATCGATGTACGTACCCCTGAGGAATTTGCCCAGGGCCACCTGGAGGGGGCGATCAACCTGGACCTGACGGCCCCCGATTTCCACGAAAAAATCGCCCGTCTCGACCCAAACCGTACCTACTATCTTTACTGCCGCTCCGGAAACCGAAGCGGTCTGGCTACCCAGTTGCTACGCGAGCGTGGCCTGGAAGCCTACAACATCGGCGGGTTGGAGGACCTGGCCCGCGCCGGAGCGTCCATCGTTCGCTGAAAACTGCCATGACGCCATGAAGACACGCACCATCTGGCTGCTGGCCCTGCTGCTCGGATTCACGGCCGCCTGCACGACGGAACGTCCCGACACGCCGCAGGCCACGACGGCCGCGATGACCGACACCACGGCGATCGTGCGCCTGACGGCCGAGGAGTTTCTGGCACGCTACACGCCGGAGGCCGTCGTAATCGACGTGCGTACACCCGCGGAATTCGCTCAGGGCCACTTGAAGGGTGCCCTGAATATTAACGTGCAGGCGTCCGACTTCCGAGAGCAGATCCAGGCGCTCGGACTGGACCCGGATCGGCCGGTTTATCTTTACTGCCGCTCCGGACGACGAAGCCAGCTGGCCGCCGAAATCCTGCGCGAAATGGGCTTCCGTCGGCTCTACAACATCGGCGGCTTTGAAGAGCTGGCCCGCGCCGGCGCCGAGGTGGAACGCTGAAGGCGGAACATCCGCCGGGGGCGCGGGTCCAGGTTCCCACGTCGGGAACCCTGCCGTATCACCCTATGCAACGCGCTCGTGACTGGTGGGTGCAGGCCGAAGCCGACCTGCGTCACGCCCGCCATGCGCTGGAAGATGAGGACTACGAGTGGGCCTGCTTTGCGGCCCAGCAGGCGGCCGAAAAGGCCCTGAAGGCTGTCTTTGAACAACGCGGGCAACAGGCCTGGGGGCACTCGGTGACCCGGCTGTTGCAGGCGCTGGAAACCCAGGGCGTGACGATCGAAGCCGCCCTCCTGGATGCGGCCAAAATGCTGGACAAACTGTACATCCCCACACGTTATCCCAACGGTCTGGTGGAAGGCGCTCCGACGGAATTCTTCACCCGAGAGGAGGCCACGCATGCCATCCGCTGTGCAGAAGCAATCCTTCGGTTCGGTCACGGTCTTCTCGCTGGACCGAAGTCAGGTTGAAGCGGCGCTGCAGGCACTGGTCGAAGCACTCCGGCAACGCGAAGAGGTGCTGGCCGTGGTCTGCTTTGGCTCATGGGCATGCGGCAAAGCCGGCGTAGGAAGCGATGTGGACGTGCTGGTGGTGCTGCGGGAGTCTGATCGGCCCTTTCTGGAGCGAATCGACCGATACCGCCCTGAAACGTTTCCGGTGGATCTGGATCTTTTTCCCTACACGCTGGCCGAGATCCGACGGGGCCAGCCACTGGCCCGGACCGCCCTGCAGACGGGCATCGTGCTCTGGGCCCGCCAGCCCCTCAGTGAACTGCTGAACGATGCGTCCTGAATTCTGGAACCAGCGCTTTGCGGACCCGACGTTCCTTTACGGCACCGAGCCCAACGCCTTTGTGGCCGAAGCCGTGCCGCGCTACCTCTGGCCCGATGCCGAGATTGTCGAACTGGGCGCCGGCGAAGGCCGCAATGCCGTCTGGCTGGCGCGTCAGGGCTTTCGCGTGTCGGCCGTCGACTATGCCGAGGCCGGCCTGAGCAAAACGCGCCGGCTGGCCGCAGAGCAGGGTGTTGCCGTCGAGACGATTCGGGCCGACGTTACCCGGTGGCAGCCGGACCGCACCTGGGACGCCGTCGTAATCACCTTTCTGCACCTGCCGCCTGAAGCCCGCCTGTCCCTGTATGCGCTGATCCGTCGCATCCTCCGCCCCGGCGGTTATCTGATCGCCGAGTGGTTTCGGCCCGAGCAGCGCACCGAGGGCTACCCGAGCGGCGGCCCGCCCGATCCAAGCTGGATGATCACGGCCGACGAGCTCCGCCGGCATTTCGAGTCGGAAGGCATTCTTCTGTTGGAGAATGCCACGCCCGAACTGAACGAAGGGCCGGGTCACCACGGCCCCGCCGCCACCGTGCGCCTGGTCTGGGAACGACGGGGTTAGAGATCCGTCCCATTCGAACCATCAGCACCAACTCTTTTATTCCGTCTGAAAACACGGCAACAGAACGAATGGATGTCCAGACATCCCCGGCGCGCGCCTATCTCGACGAAATCGTACGTCGCCTGGAGCAGCATTTCAATCCGGTTCGAATCGTACTGTTCGGTTCGCATGCCCGGCGCCAGGCCGACGAAGCAAGCGATCTGGATCTGCTTGTCGTACTCGACAAGGTGGAGCATAAGCGGGAAACGGCTATTGCCATGCGGCGGGTACTTTCAGATCTGCCTGTGGCCAAAGATATTTTTGTCGCCACGCCAGAAGAAGTGGCCCGCTTGAAAGGCTGTTTCTGGCACGTAGTCGGTCAGGCCGTTCAGGAAGGCCGGGTCATCTATGAGCGCACATAGCCATTTACAATTTCGCCTCCGAGAAGCGCGGCGCTGGCTTCGCTATACAAAAGACGTCATTGCTTGTGTAAATCTAAGCAGACTTAATTTAGTGCACATAACGCACCAGAAATACCTCTGGAGAATAAACAGGCAGCTGCGCTTTCGCGAAATCTTTTACATTCCGTGTTACGATTACCTCGGCACCGGCCAATCGCGCCGCTTCATGCTGTACGGCATCCTCAAAATCCGGAAACGATAGCATGAGGGCGGACTGAATCACCTCCTGGGTAACAGGTGCTACTCGACAGAACTCCAAAAGCATGCGTACACCTTCACGTGCGACTCGATCGTTACGGGCGCGGTGCAGTACGTAGTAAACGGTTGTAAAAGTGGTAGCACTGCAAATACCGATGAAGCGACCGCCTTCTATTTCAGCAAGAATTTGTGCGGCTGCCTGCACGTGTGGTGCACGCTCCAGCAACACGTCAAGGATCACATTGGTGTCCAGAAAGACCTGCACCATCAGCTATGCTTGGCCTCCAGATACTGGCGATAGGTCGTTTCGTCGATTTCGGCGCCTGCAGCGAGACCGACCAGACGGCGCGTACGCGGGGGCAACGACTGCTTCCAGTCCACAGTTGCGGTTTGTTGCTTCGGCGTTTCAGGTAATTGCTGAAGCAGTTCGGCAATCAGTCGGGAAAGCGGAATGCCCCATTCCCGTGCAATCCGGCGTGCCCGAGCCACCAGTTCGCGATCCAGCCGAATTGTCAATTTTTCTGTAGCCATAAGACGCTGATCTGGTTGGTAGTAATCTCTGCGGCCCCGCCGCCACCGTACGCCTGGTCTGGGAACGACGGGGTTAGAGACAGTGGGTCGGATCGTCGGGATCCAGGTAGCAGGCGTCGGACTGAAACTGCCGGTTAAGCGTCACCTCGTAGGCCAGTACATCCAGAAAGGCCCGAATCGCCTCGGCACCCTCGTAGCGCGCCCCGTTGCTTTCGGCCAGTACCGGCCAGGTGGCCGGCTTCGAACCATCCGGAAGGTGCTCGGTCTCATCCACCGGCACCACCCGATGCGCCAGCACCAGCTCGCGGAGCCGCTCGGCCACTTCGTCGGCCTCCGGATCTTCGCGTCGTCGATAGAGCACCAGCATCTCGGCAACACTTCTTTTCGGAGTGGAACTTCCCGGGGGCGGCCTGGATCCGGACGTCGCCGGGGATCTGCTTGCGTAATCTCGCGCTACTGGCCTGCAGCTGGCGGCTGGTAATTCCCGCATCGGTTAAGTATTTTGATTTATTACGGGCTGCGTTCACCTGTTGTTCTGAAGTCCATGCACACGCGCGTGTTGCGGCGGCTCTTTCCGGCACTGGGCTGGCTGACGACCTACAGGCTCGGGCAACTTCGGGGTGATCTGGTGGCCGGGCTGACGGTGGGCGTTATGCTGGTGCCACAGAGTATGGCCTATGCGCTGCTGGCCGGCATGCCGCCGGTCTACGGGCTCTATGCTTCGTTGATTCCGTTGGTGGTGTACGCCCTGCTGGGCACTTCACGGCATCTGGCGGCCGGGGTCATTGCTATCGATATGCTCATCGTGGCGGCTGGACTGACCCCGTTGGCCGAGCCGGGTTCGTCCCGATATGTGGCGCTGGCCCTGTTGTTGACGGCGCTGGTCGGCGTGTTGCAGCTTGCCATGGGGCTGGCGCGCCTGGGCTTTCTGGTCAACCTGCTGTCGCGTCCGGTGCTGACCGGTTTCGCCTCGGCAGCCGCGCTCATCATTGCCTTCAGTCAGGTAGACAGTCTACTGGGGCTTTCGCTGCCTTCGCACGCATCGCTGCCGGTGCGTGTCTGGCTGACGCTCACGCACCTCTCGGCCGTGCATCTGCCCACGCTGGCGCTGGGTACCGGTACGCTGCTCTTGCTTGTGGGCCTGCAGCGCTTTACGCCGCGGCTGCCCTCAGCACTGGTGGTGGTCGCGCTCGGCACGCTGCTGGTCTGGCTGCTGCGGCTGGACCGACTGGGCGTAGCCATCGTGGGCGTTATTCCGCATGGCCTTCCGTCCTTCGTGCTGCCGGAAGTTGAGCTAGCCACGGTGCGCACACTGTTGCCCACGGCCGTCACGCTGGCCCTTGTGCAATTCATGAACGTGATTACGCTGGGCAAGGTCTTCGCGGCCCGCTATCGCTACAGCGTGCGCCCCAACCGGGAGCTCCTGGCAATCGGAGCGGCCAACCTGGCGGGGAGCTTCTTCCAGAGCCTGCCCGTCTCCGGAAGCTTTTCGCGCACGGCCGTCAACGCCCGCGCCGGCGCCTGCACGCCCATGAGCAATGTAGTGGCCGCCGCCGTCGTGGGCCTCACACTGCTGGTGCTTACGCCGCTGTTCCACTACCTGCCGGTAACTGTACTGGCGGCCATTATCATCGTGGCGGCGCTGGGGCTGCTCGATCTGCGCGGCCTGCGCCAGCTCTGGCGCATCAAGCGTACCGACGGCGCCGTGGCACTGCTGACGTTCACCATCACGTTGCTGGTGGGCGTGCAGGAAGGCGTGCTCAGCGGCATCATCGCCTCCATCGTGGCCATCATGTACCGGATCAGCCGGCCCAACGTGGCCGAGCTGGGACACCTGCCGGGCACCCGTTCCTTCCGGGATCGACGCCACCACCCCGAAGCGCGGCCCATCCCCGGGCTGCTCCTACTGCGCGTGGATGCCTCGTTCTCGTTTGCCAACGCCGACTTCCTGCAGGATCTGCTGCTGGACCGTACGCGTGACGACCCGTCCATCCGCGCCGTGATCATCGATGCCTCTTCGATCAATGACCTCGACACCACGGCGGCGGCTACGCTCCTGCAGGTGGCCGAAACGCTGGCCGATCGGGGCGTGGCCCTCTATTTTGCAGGCGTCAAGGAGCCGGTCATGGAAACGATGCGCCGCGCCGGACTGGTCGATCAACTCGGCCCGGACCACTTCTTCCTCAGCCCCCACCGGGCCGTGCTGCACATTCTGAAGCAATGGGGCCAGGCCGCGGCCTACCTCAGCGCCGTACCCGGAGCAGAAACATCCGCGTCAGAAACATCCGAGACGTAGGGAAGCGGGTCGGTACCCTGCAGCGCCTGTAGAATCGGACAGCCTCTCCCGCGACGCGCCGAGCAGGCCGCTACCAACCGGGCCAGCACCGCTTCGAGGCGCTGCAGATCCTGAAGGCGCCGGCGCACTTCCTGCAGATGCCGCAACGCCTGCGCACGTACCACCTCGGCGGTTTGCCCTCCGGATGCCTCCAGTTGGAGCAGCTCGCGAATGGTACGCAGCGAAAAACCCAGCGCCTGTGCCCGCCGGATAAAGCGCAGGCGGGCGACATCGTCCTCTGTGTAGACGCGATAGCCCCCCGCCGTCCGCGCCGGTGCGGGAAGCAGTCCCAGCTGCTCATAGTAGCGAACCGTAGAAGGACGAACGCCCGCCCGACGGGCCAGCTCGCTCCGCGTCAGTCCCTGCCGCACACCTATGAAGATTTCTGTGGCCGAAACGCAACGCGCTCTACCTGAAAACCGGCCCGCTCTACGGCTTTGCGGAGCGCCTCCTCGGTCACTTCAGCCCCTTCCTTGAGCGTCAACAAAGCGCGCTGCGGGGTCTCCAGGAACACCTTGACCTCGGCCACGCCTTCCACGCGCTTCAATTCGATGGAGACGCTTTCGGCGCACTTCTCACAGGAAAGCCCCTTCATGTAAACAACCGCGTCGGCCTGCGTGGTATCCGGGGCCGCCGTCTCCTGTGCATAGGCGACGCCTCCCAGCCCCATCAATAAGGCCACCAGCAAAAACATGCGTACCATCATGGCTCCTCCGGGAATGGGTGATGAAGAAAAGCAACCTTTTCAGCGTACGCGTGCCCTCCCTTCATGATCCATCCTTTCTGCGCTTGCTATGCTGTCCGGCAGGATACGCTACTTTTTCCAGGGTAAAGCCCGCCGCTTTGACCACTTCGGCTACCTGCTCCGCAAACGTCTCCGGTTCGGGACGTTGCCCCTCCCGAAACGCCACCAGTACCCGACCTTCGTCCATCTGCACCTCGACCTCCTGCACAAATGGCAGCTTCTTCAGTTTCTTTTCCAGCCCATAGGCGCAATAGGGACAAGCCAGTCCTTTCACGTAGAGGATAGCGTCCGGCGCGGGCACCCGGGATTGTCCCTGGGCCGTCAAGAAACCCAGGCCCGCCCACAGGATCAGAATACTCAGGACGGCTCGCATACCCTGTCGCATCGTTCTGCTCGTCTGGTTGTTCAGAAATGAACTTCTACCGATCCAACCCATCGATATCGAAGCGGCTCCCCACTTCGACGGCGATACAGCGGCCACTGAAGACCGGGCTTGAAGGCCCAGTTTCGATAGGTCAGCCAGAACCCGACGGCCCCCAGCACGCGATGATCGAAGGGATCCCGGAACAACTGGCCGTTCACCTCAGCCATAACGACCAGGTCTGGCTGGTAATAACCGGTTAAAATCGGCCGCAGTCCCAGCGCCACGTCGTAACGTGCCACCGGCCGGTGGCCCAGTCGCTGGCGCCCGGTCAGGAACAGCAACCACCGTCGGCCTTCGTAGGCTCCTGAAAGCCCCAGCAACACTGCTCGCGGCGTCGTTCCTCCTTCTGCCAGCACCACACCCCCCAGCACGGCGGTGTGGTAGACACCGCCATAAACATCTTTGCGAAAGAACCGGTACTTGCTGCGCACAGAAAACTCAACTGGCGTCCCATCCAGGGGTTGGTGAAACACGAAGGTGGTGGCCCAGTTGACCGTCAGCCCGTAAAGCGCTTCATACTCCAGCGCCCATCGGTCTTCCCGTACCGTCCGGTCCCGATCCACCCCGACTTCGATGCCCCAGCCGCCCTGCCAGATTGTGCGGGGTCCCAATCCGAAAATGGGCTCATGGCGAAAGGAAGGAAGCCCCTGGGCCTGCGCCTCCAGACCAACGGGCACCATCAGCACAAGGCCCAGCAGTCCGCCGATCATCCACCTGGCTTGTTGCATGGTTTCGGTCGATTTTAGCTTTCCAGCCAGCGAAGCAGGGGTGTCAATGCATAGGCAAAAAAGGCACCAATACTGTAGATCCCCAGCGCTACCCAGAACGTCACGCGCGTAAAGCGCCCGGCCACCTGGCAGGCCGTGCCGCCGGCAATTCGACAGACCAGCTGGCTCTGCGGACGAACCACCAGGAGACCGTTCAGTAACAAAAGACCGCCTGCGCCCAGAAAAATCCAGTCTTTCTGCTGCGAAAGTGGAACCAGCCAGGGGAACGTCGCGACCAGCGAGGCTACGGCCGCCCCTCCGGCCAGCGCCGCTATCGCCGCGGGCAACGCACAGCAGATCAGCGTTCCCCCCGATGTAAACAACGCCAGCACCCCGATCAATCGCTCCCGCCAGGAAACAGCACGCTGCATGGCAGTATCCCGGTCGTTTAGTTTTGGGAATGAACAGCCTCCTGCGCTACCACGGGCTCCCCGGGTAAGACCGGCTCGCCCTGGAAGCCGACTTCGGCCAGCACTTCCTGTACGCCCTCCGGCGATACCGGGCCCTCCACGGTAATCCGGTGGGTGGCCAGGTCGGCCGATACCTGCACGTCAGGCCAGCGACGCCGGAGCGCCTGCTGCATGGCTTCCGCACAGTGATGGCAACGCATGGTCGGAACGACGAAGGTCCACCGGATCGGCGGCATAGCAGCAGGGCGCCGACCAAGCGGACGGACAAATGCGTTCAACAGCACGGCCGACACACTGGCGACCATGGCAACCATCGCCCAGACGGGCTGCACCCAGCCGGTCACGGCCAACGGCACGCCGATCCCGTTGAAACTGAAGGCCAGCGCCAGGTTCTGTCTGGTACGACGATAGGCTTCCTGCCCCAGTTGAAACACATCCAGCAGGGTCTGCAGGCGGTGCCCCATGACCACGACGTCGGCCGATTCAATGGCAATGTCGGTGCCGGTCCCCATCGCAATGCCGACGTCGGCCTGCGTCAGCGCCGGGGCATCGTTAATGCCGTCACCGATCATGGCCACGCGGAGTCCTTCCTGCTGAAGGGCCCGGATACGTGCCGCCTTTTCCTCAGGGCTGACCCGGGCCAGGACTTCGTCGATACCGGCCTGCCGGGCCACGACCCGAGCCGTGGCTTCGGCATCGCCGGTCAGCATGAGCAACCGATAGCCCTGACGCCGGAAAGCCGCCAGGGTGGCCGCCGCGTCTTCCTTGATCGGATCGGCCAGAGCCAGCAGTCCGACCAGTCGCTGATTTACGGCCACGCCGACTACCGTGCGTCCCTGCGCCTCCTGCGTGGCCACCCAGCGCCGGGCTGCTCCTTCCGGCGTCTGACGCAAGAACGGTAGACTCCCCACGCGCACCTCGCGTCCTTCCACGGTGGCCACGATCCCTCCTCCACGCACCGCCTGAAAATCGGTAGCCTGTGGCCAGGACGTGATGCGCTGCCGCGCAAACCGTACGATGGCCCGTCCCAGCGGATGCTCCGATCCTTCCTCGGCGGCTCCGGCCAGGGCCAGCCACCGGTCATCGCCGACGAGCGACCACGTGGCCACGACCTCAGGGCGTCCGTGGGTCAGCGTACCGGTCTTGTCGAAAGCCAGCACATGCACCTCTGAAAGCACCTGGAACGCCTCGCCGGCTCGAAAGAGAATGCCCCGACGTGCGGCTTCGCCCCCCGCGCGAATCAGCGCCAGCGGCGTGGCCATCCCCAGCGCACAGGGATAGCCCATGACCAGCACGGCCAGCATGGCAAACAGCCCGCGCGCTGGCTGCGCCTGACCGGTCAGCAGCCAGGCACCGGGGATCCAGATCACCAGCGCCAGCAGGGCGATCCCGATGACTCCGGGCACGAAGTAACGCAACACCTGATCTACCAGCTGTAAAATGCCCGGCTTCATGGCGCGCGCCTCCTCAATGTGCCGGGCCACCTGCTGCAAAAACGTGTCGGCGCCCACCGCGGTTACCTCGACCACCACACTGCCCGTCTGATTGATGGCCCCGCCTACCACTTTGTCGCCCGGCCGTTTGACGACCGGCATAGACTCGCCGGTCACCAGACTTTCATCTACCTCCGTCTCGCCCTCACGCACCACGCCGTCCACCGGAATGCGCTCGCCGGGGCGGATCCGGACGCGATCCCCCACCTGAATCTGGCTCACCGGTACCTCCTCCTCTTGCCCCTCCGGAGTCAGCCGGGTTGCGGTTGCCGGCTGTAGGTCCAGCAGATGCCGAATGGCCCGGGAAGCCCGGATGCGCACCAGCGCCGAAGCCCAGCCCGAAAGCACATGGTAGGTAGTCACAAAGACCGTCACGCCGAAAAACTCTCCGGCCGGGAATACGGGCGAAAAGAGTCCGGCTACCCCGCCGCCCAGTCCGGCAAACGCGGCCAGCTCCAGCAGCACATGCTGATTGAGAATCCCGCGCCGCACGGAGTGATAGGCCATGCGCAGGATATAGCCGCCGGGCCCCAGCAGCGTCAGCAGCGCCAGCCCCAGCATCGCGTAGGGCATCCAGGCCGGACGGTAGCCGCTCCACATGGCCACCATCAACCCCAGGGCACCGGCCGTCAGCCCGGCCGCTCCCAGCAGACGACGTCGATGTCGGGCCAACTCTTCCTCCGCCTCCTCATAGGCCCGGAGCCGATCCGGATCCCGAATGGTATAGCCCATCTGCTCCAGAGCCCGGCGGATCTGTCGTTCCGCGACACGATCCGGATCGTAGCGTACCAGCACCTCTTCGTGGGCCAGACTGACATGCACCTCCTCGACGCCCTCGATACGTCGCAACGTCTGCTGAATCCCCTGCACACAGAAGGAGCAGGCCATCCCCCCGATTTTCAACTGCAGTTGCGCCCGCATCGCTCCGGATCGTTGGTGTCATTCGATGCGAGGCGATACGCCCTGCAGTTACCTTACAGGTTCTTCAACAACTGAGGTATTAATAATCAATTCATCAACGTGCAGGCTGTCTGTAACAGCGCGCGCGTCGCTTCGAGACGGTCCAGCCAGCGCTGTGCGGCCGCCGGCTGCGTTTGAAGGTACTGCCGCCACTCTTCCACCAGGGCCAGCAGGGCTTCCAGGAGCGCGCAGGATCGACCATGCAGGGCGGCCGTATGCAGCAGCGACTCCAGCACCTGCCTCCGCCGGCCAAAGCCGACGGGGAGGTCCAGTTGACGTCCCAGTTGCTGCAGGTCCGACAGGCTCAGAAAAAAGCCACAGCGGATAGGCGTGGTCAGATAAGCCGCCAGAGCAGCCAGGTCATCCTCAGGTCCCGGCATGGCCGGGTCCACCTGGCCTATCGTTCCAGACTGTTCGGAAGCAGGGACGAGGGTGCCATGCAGCCGAATCAGTTCGGCAATCAGTTGGACCACGCGTTCGATGAAGGGCACCTGCTGCCGCTGCACGGCAAAGGCAAAAAGCGGTAGCCATGCGAGCCGTTCGCCATGCAATAGCTGGCCGGCCACTCGCCGACATGCGGGTGTCTGCCGCTCCAGACAGAACGCCAGGAAATACAGGATCTGCCCCAGATGATCGGCCGGTTCAGCCCGTGGATCCAGGGCGAAGCCTGCCTGAAGATACAGGCGATGGTAGGCTTCGGTCACGCTGCCGCCCACGCGCCCGTCGGCTTCACAGAACACGCTGGCGTAGGGGGGCACTTCTCGTCCCAGCACCTGATAGTGATCGACGGCCAGCGCTTCCGGATCGGTCTCCGCAAGCCCTTCGACCAACTCCGGCAGCCGGGTAATAAACTGCCGGATCGTGGCTTCCCGACCATCCAGGAGGAACCGGCCCAGTTGACGGTAGAGTTGGGCCAGCAGGAACGGATCGGTCCGGGAGGCCGATTCATTGTTCATGGCTTCAGACGGCCGGGATCGGTCGGCCGCGGTCCGATCAGAAAATCTTCGGAGATGCGCCGGGCGGCCTCCTCCAGCGACGGATAGGGCTCGACCGGCGCAAAGACCTGTTCCGGCAACCGATAAGCTTCCCGGCTTGGTTTAAGCGGGCGTTTGAGCCAGTAGGGGCGTCGGGTACCATCCGGGCTGTACTGAGCAGCCGGCCGCGTCAGCGCAACCCAGAAGCGATAAAGCTCCATGGACCGTCGCGTGTCCACCCAGACATCGCCCTGCCGATCGCCGGGTTGCGCCCGCGTTACCCGCACCGCTTTCTGAAGCCAGCAATGGGCGCCGCTGACCGGATCAGGATGCACGGCATGGGTCAGGTTCTGATGCACCCCGACTTCCTGCCACCAGATCCGCTGCGTATCAGGGTCCCAGCTCTCAAAAGGTGCAGCCCCCTGCTTGCGGCGTAAGCGATATTGCCCGGAATCCATTACTTCCAGCTCGACCCAGGCCGATGCCTGACGGTTGACGCCCTGATCGGGTTTCAACCGCCACCGCCCCAGATGATGACTCATGGCAATGACGCCGGGCTTGATCCCTTCCGTTACCCAGACGGTGTTGACGAAGTACCCGATCTCTGTTTCCACACGCACCAGATCGCCGGTCTGAACGCCAATCCGGGCGGCATCTTCCGGATGCA
Source organism: Rhodothermus sp. (assembly GCA_015487635.1). GTDB lineage: Bacteria > Bacteroidota > Rhodothermia > Rhodothermales > Rhodothermaceae > Rhodothermus. Next base: position 8,109 of record WFPM01000119.1, on the reverse strand, counting down.
TCCAGATAGGATTTTTGTGGCTGAGCTCGTAAAGCCACTTGGCATTGGCGCTGCGGGTATGGATCAGCGTGGGCAGCCGCCAGTTCGGCAGCAGGAGCATTTCGCCTCGGGTGCGGTCGATCCGATCCGGATGGACATGGCTTTTGAGCGGCCAGGGAATCGTAAAGCGCGGTTCCTTCCAGCCCCAGTCGTAGAGCGTTCGGCTGAAGAATTCCAGCCTGCGACTGGGCGTAGGAAAGCCCGCTCGGCGTACGCCGTCGATTTCCACGCCGGGCTCTTCCGGGGCGACCTCCCGCTCATACGGCTGATAGACCTCGCGCTTTACCTCAAAACATCCGTATTTGCGCATATATTCCAGGGGCGTGAGCCCTTCACGAGCGGCCGCCTCCGGAAGACCGGGTACCTGGTTTTCAAAGATCCACCGATAATATTCCTCAACGGTGATAATTTCCCCCGGACGATAGGGACTTTCGAAATGCTTGCGGATCCCCAGGCTGCCATCCGGGTCCATGCGGGCCGAGAGTTCAATCCAGAACTCGTTCTCTTCCCAGACTTCGCCGGGGTTGGCCTCGTAGGTGTAGCGCACCTTCTGACCCAGCCGTTCCATGGCCACCCGCCGGACCGGCTGCCGGAAGGCAATCCATTGCCCGGCATGGGTTTCCTGACTCATCAGGTCGTGCCGCTCACCCGCATGGCCCATAGGCAGCACGTAGTCAGCAAACCAGGCGGTTTCGTTCCACGTGGGCGTCAGGGCCACGTGGCAGCGAATTTTCTCTTCGTCGAGTAGCGCCTGCAGCCAGACAAACCCATCCGGATTGATCCAGAGCGGATTGTAGACGCGCGTGAAGTACACGTCGATGGTGCCGCGCCCTTCAAGCAGCATGTGCGGCAGCAGAAAGCTCATTTCAAAGAAAGCCAGCGGCCATTCCTGCGGCAGCAGAAGTTCATTCCAGGCTTCGCCCGGCGGAGGCACATCGAACGGACGGGGTACAAACTTGTGCCAGGCATTCAACCCGGTTCCGCCCTTCGTGCCCACCGAGCCCGTCAACACGTTCAGGAAAAACAGGGCCCGGGTGATCTGCCAGCCGCCCAGGTTGCCGATCGAAGCACTTCGCCAGTTATGCGTGGCCAGTCGTCCCTGGCAGTCTGCAATGTACTCGGCCGCCTCCCGGAGGCGTTCAAGGGGCACCTGAGCTTCGCGGGCAGCCCGCTCCAGCGTAAACGGTGCGTACAGATGCTTGAGCAAACGATCAAACAGTTCAAAGGAAAACTTCGGGGCGGCCTGACGAATCGCGTCACGTAGACGGGCCTCTTCGAGCGGCAGTTGTCCCTCGGCCACAGCCTTGAGGGTGTCTTCCCAGTTGACCCAGCGCCGCACAAACTCCTGGTCGTAGCGGTCATTCTGGATGAGATAGTTGGCCCAGGCCAGCAGCACGTAGGCTTCACTTCCCGGCCAGGTAGGCAGCCAGATATCTGCCTTGGATGCGGTGTTCGAAAGCCGGGGATCCAGTACGATCAGCTTGGCGCCACGCTCTTTTCCCTCAATGATTCGCTGGGCATGCGGATTGAAATAGTGACCGGTCTCCAGATGGCTCGACAATAGCAGAATCACACGCGCATGGGCGTGGTCTGGACTGGGGCGGTCAATGCCACTCCAGAGTGTATAGCCCAACCGGGCGCTGGACGAACAGATATTTGTATGACTGTTGTGCCCGTCCACCCCCCAGGCCTGAATTACCCGGTTTGTATAGCCATCTTCGCCGGGCCGACCGACATGATACATGATGCCGTCGCGCCGACGAAGTCGGCTTTCCCGCATCTTCTCGGCGATCTCGTTCAGCGCCTCGTCCCAGGAAATTCGTTTCCATTTACCTTCGCCCCGCTTGCCCACCCGTTTGAGGGGATACAGGATGCGCTCCGGATCGTAGATTTGATTGATGGTAGCCGGTCCTTTTGCACAGTTGCGACCTCGGCTTCCCGGATGCACCGGATTCCCTTCAAATTTGCGAATCTCCAGCGTTTCCCGGTCCACATAGGCCAGTAGCCCACAGGCACTTTCACAGTTGAAGCACACCGTCGGCACCAGCGTGTAGCGCCGGGCTACCCGACGGGGCCAGGCCTGACCGTCCCACTCGACCCAGTCGTCCCATCGGTCGGGCGGCGGATACTGGCTGATGCGGCCGTCCGGATGGGCCACCGTATGAAGCGTCACCGGCTCGGGCTGACGATCGGTTTCAGAAAAGCGGGGTGGTCCCCAGGTCGCTGCTCCGGCCTCAGCATTGTTCGACACCTTCTGGGCACTTGATTCCGAGCGCACCGGTGCCGCGGCCTGCAGGCGATCCAGCAAACGCTGCAGCAACGAGCGCGACGGGCTCAACGTGGTCGTAGTAGCCATAGAAAACCTGTAGATTTAGCTGTTGGGGATCTCCTGAGGCGCCATAACAAACGCATACTCGTACAGGTAAAGCCCGACCAGCGCCAGCAAGCCGGCCAGGGCCTCCGGTACAGTTCCGCCGACTCCCAGCAGGAGCAGCGGGATCACATGCCCCAGCAACAGGCTCCCCGTCCAGAAGTAATGCCGATACGGACCGTGCGTAATCCGATGCGCGGCACGCGCCGCCACTTCCGAGGCATGCGGCATGCCGAACTCACCCAGCAGCGTAACCAGCAGGTCGATTCCCAGACTCAGTCCGAAGGTCCAACGGCTTAGCTCCACGAAGCGAGCCGCCCAGTCCCACCAGGGCGCGGTCAGCAGCACAAAAGCGCTCCCGGCCAGCGCTGCCTGAATCAACAGATGCACGGGCAACAACGGACTCTGCCAGAGATCCCGTCCCTCTGCCTGGGCAAACAGGAAGGCGGTGTAGACGGCAGCTCCAAGCGCCAGCGGCACCCCGATCCAGAGCAGCACAGGCCGCAACGTTGACGGCTCAGCCCACCAGCCAAGCCAACTGCCCCCTTCCAGAACCCACCAGAGACCGACGATCCCTCCAAATCCGATCAGTAGAAAAGCTCCACGTGCCAGCCAGCTCTTCCACTGCGGCCGCAACACGATGCGCAGGAAACGCTCCGGACGTTCCAGGTCGTATATCAGCAGTCCGGTGGTCACGCCGAGAAACAGCAGCGAACCCAGTCCTGCTCCCAGCAGGGTAGTGGCCACCGAGGGTACGCCTCCCAGCAAGACCCCAAGTGCCATCAGTAAAAACAGCCCGGTACTGATTCCTTTGGTCACCAGGTAGGCCGGCACCGGCCAGTGCCATGGGATCTGGTGCTGAACATTATAGGCCACCTGCACCATCTGCCCGGCCATGCGGCCTTCTCCGATAAAAATAGGACCGGGCTCGGGAAGTCCCTGCGCTCCCGGCGTTCGAATGGGTGTCCCGGAATCTGACACCCGGTTTGCAGAAACCTGGCCCGACGCTCCATCCCCTGCAGAAACCTCGCCCTGATCAGGCCATGCATCGGCCCAGGCGAACGTGGGCGGCCGGTGCTCCACCGTCGTCGGGGTCAGATTTGCATCGTTTCCCTCTACGTAAAACAACTTGGGTGCCGTGCCCTGCTCGGGCTTGCGCACCGTCACCTCCAGTTCGGCCAGCATGCGGCTGATCTCTGAGTTGGGATCATCCAGGTCCCCCGCAATAATGGCATGTTCCGGACACACCACCACACAGGCCGGCTCCAACCCCAGTTCAATGCGGTGCGCACAGAAATGACATTTGGCAGCCGTCCCGGTCTCGGGATCTACGTAGATTGCGTCGTACGGACAGGCCTGCAGGCAGGCTTTACAGCCGATGCACACCTCTGAGTCAAACTCCACGATCCCATCGTCCCGCTGATACATGGCCGTTACCGGACAGATGCGCACGCAGGGGGGATTGGCGCAGTGATTACAACGTGTTACCTGAAAATGCCGCCGCACGTTGGGGTACACCCCGACCTCCACACTTTTCACCCACGTCCGATAAACCCCCAGCGGTACCTGATTCTCACTTTTGCAGGCCGTCGAACAGGCATGACAGCCAATACAGCGGTCATTCCGGATAAGAAAGCCGTAATTCATCGATGGTGCATCGCCTATTTACACAACTTTTAAGAAAAGATAAACACCCTGACAGCGAAATTTCAAATGTTTGTACAAATCGATATCTTGTAAGATGATAAGATCGAAACGTATCCTTGTGATCGGTGCCGGACCGGGCGGGGTCGCGGCGGCGCGGCGATTGCGCGACCGGGCCGGCGACCGGCTGGAGATCGTGTTGATCGAACGGGAAGGGGCGGCGGAGTTTCTGCCGGGCACAATCGCCACCGTGCTGGGGGAAGCGCCCGCCGCCCACTGGCGCGTGCCGCTACGGCTGCGCAGCATCAAGGTGCAGCAGGGCGAGGTGCAACGGGTGACCGGCCGGGGCGTGGTGCTGGCCGACGGACGCGCGCTGGAAGCCGACGCGGTCATCGCGGCACCCGGCCTGCACTTGGATCTGGCGGCCGTGCCTGCCAGACCGAACGTGTTCGCTTTCTGGAGTCCCACGACGGCCGAGGCCGCCCGCAAAGCCGTCGTCCGCCTGCAGCGCGGCCGTCTCGTCGTGATCATCTCCGGGCTGCCCTACCGCTGCCCGCCGGCACCGTACGGCCTGGCCATGCAACTGGCGGCCTTCTACTGCCACCACCGACGCGACGTGCACCTTACGCTGACCACGCCCGAGGAAGCGCCGCTGGCCTCGCTGGGGCATGGTATCCCGGAGTTTTTGCTGCGCTCCTGTGCCGAGGCCGGCGTCGAAGTGCAGCTTGGCCGCCGGCCTGACTGGACTGCTTCAAGCGATCGGGAACTCGTCTTTACCGACGGAAGCCGCCTGGCCTTCGACCTGGCGCTGGTCGTGCCGCCGCACGGACGCGCGCCCATGCTGGCGACGCTCCCGGACGAGGGCGTGCTGGTCTCCGTCGATGAACGGCTGGAGACGGCCGAGCCCGGCCTGTTCGTCGTGGGCGACGCGACGCGCACGCCCCTGCCCCGCGCGGCCGGCGTCGCCTCGGCGCAGGGACAGACGGCCGCCGACGCCGTGCTGGATCGACTCGGGCTGGCCCGCTTCGAGGAACCACACCTGCCCGAACCCGAATGCTACATCGGGCACGGCGACGGCCGCTACAGCCGCATCACGATCCGCTTCCCCGAAGGTCTGCCGCCCACCGGACGCCCCGAGGTCCGACTCGAAGGCCCCTCCCCCGAACTGGCCACCGGCTTCGCCCGCGTGTTCGACACGTGGCGGGCGCTCCGTACCGAAAACGGCCGCTAAGCCTTCCCCTTCAGCATCAAATTCCAGTACATCCAGGGCAGGACGTACTTCTTGAACAGGTACATCGAGCGCCGCTCCTTCGCGGTGTCGAACGGGAACGAGGGCATGGGCCGGTTGTCATAGTCGAACTCGGCCAATACGAGCTTTCCATAGCCCGTCACCAGCGGGCACGCGCTGTAGCCGGTGTAGTGCTTCGGATTGACCAGCGCCCCGTGCTCCCGGAGCTGGAGCAGATTGTGTACCACCACGGGCGCCTGCTTGCGTACGGCTGCCCCGGTCTTTGCATTGGGCGTGCCCGCCGCATCTCCCAGCGCGAAGATGTTCGGATAGCGCACGTGCTGCAGCGTGTACTTGTCCACGTCCACCCACCCTTCGGCATTGGCCACCTTGCTGGGCTTGATGAAGTCCGGCGCGCTCTGCGGCGGCACCGCGTGCAGCATGTTGAACCGATGCACCCGCTCTTCGAGCACGCTGCCCTGTGCATCCTTCAGATGAAAGACGGCCTCCTGCTGCGGTCCCCGCACCTCGGCCAGTTCGTGGCGAAAATGCACCTGAATGCCGTAGCGTTCGATGACCTTTTCCAGCGTCCGGGCAAATTTCGGAATGCCGAAGATCACGACGCCTGGCGTGAAAAAGTGAAGTTCCACCTGATCCAGAATGCCCCGGCGTCGCAGATGGTCGGCCGTCAGATACATGATCTTCTGCGGGGCGCCGCCGCACTTGACCGGCGTCGAGGGCTGCATGAAGAGCGCACGGTCGCCGGGCTTGAGCTGCTGCATCACCTGCCAGGTGTAGGGCGCCAGCTCGTAGGCATAATTGCTGGTGACCCCGTATTTGCCCAGCGATTCTTTGAGACCGGGGATTTTGTCCCAGTCGAGCTGAATGCCCGGCGCCAGCACCAGGTAGTCGTATTCGATGGTCCGCCCACCGGCGGTCTGCACCCGGTCGTTGTCCGGGTCGAGCGCCACCACGCGATCTTGGATCCACGTGGCGCCCGGCGGAATGTAGTCGGCCTCGTCCCGCACCGACGCCTCGGGCGGGAAAACACCCGCGCCCACCAGCGTCCAGAGCGGCTGATAGTAATGATTCGGGGAGGGCTCAATGATGGCCACTTCGGGTGGATTTTTGGCGCTGCGTAACCGGGCGGCCACCGTGAGTCCGGCCGCCCCTCCGCCCACAATGACCACCTCGTAGTGCGTCTTTGCGGTCATGGTGCCGTCCCTTTTCGGGTTTATGCTCCTGTAATAACAGGATAGGCGCCCCGGGCTGCGACACCACCCGTCCCTCCTGCATTCGACCGGCAGAGAAATCCTGACACAAGCTGCGGGGCGATCCCCTACAGTGAACGGCCTACCCGCACCTGCGGCGAGCCGAGCGTCCCGGCGCCGAGGCTACGTCCATGTATTTTACCGGAAACCGACTGCAATGCCCGCCCGAGCGCCTGCTTTCGGGATCGTGCCCATCAGACAGACGGAGCCCTGCCGCCGGCAACACGCCCTGCTACATCAAATCGGCCACAGGCAGCAGTCTGCCGGGAGCTGCTCGCGAAAACACGGGCGCCGTCCGTGCACCCGGTCAGACAGTGCGGGCCCGGCGCCCGGTCTCTCCGGCATCATGCTGATGTACGAGCTCGCCGGCACGCTGTGCATTCAGGGTCTGCTCCTGTTGATGGGCGAACTGAAAGCCTAAAATTCAACCCAGCATGCGGCGCATCGCCCGGCAACTGGACGGACACAAATAGGCGAACTGAGGTGCCTGTCGGACCGAAGGCGGGACGTCTGCGCGAGCGATCGGCTCGAATCCCAGCCGGGCAAAGAAGTCCGCGGCCGTCTCCGTGAGCAGAAATACCTGCCTCAACCCTTCTTTTTGGGCCGTTTCCAGCATCGCTTCGACGAGCCGACGGCCAATCCCTCGCCCCTGCCAGGCGGGATCGACGGCCACCGAACGCAGCAGCCCACCTTCGGCGTAACGCTCCAGCAGTGCCATCCCCACGATCTGCCCCTGCCACGTCGCCACACGCACGCGGTCGAGCTGTGCGGCCACGCCGACTTCGGTCAGCCCACAGGCCTGCAGCAGTTGCCGGAGCGCCGGCCAGTCTTCGGCCCGTGCCGGGCGGATCTGAAGCTTCCCCCTCATCGAAGCAAATCGGTTTTCTTGGGTCCAAGCATTCACGCAGCAAACTGCTGAAGCCATACCAGCAGCCCGTTCAGTGCCTCCGACTGCAGGCGATAGTAGGTATACGTGCCCCGCACCTCGGCGGTCAGCAAGCCCGCCTCCTTCAACCAGCGCAGATGGTGCGAGATGGTCGGTTGCTTCAGGTCAAAGCATGCCGCGATGTCGCCCACGCACAGCGCATCGTCGGCCTGCGCCAGCAGATGCAGGATCTGCAGCCGGACCGGATGGCCGAGCGCTTGAGCTGTCGGGCTCGATGGGTTGCCGCGGATGCCGGAAGCCGCTGCAGACGAGGCGGTGTGCAGCAACGAGCTATCGTCGGCTTCTCCTGTCGGCGGCTTGTCTTTTGCAAGCGCTCGGCCATTCTATTCATTGAAGTTTATCGATGAAAAACCACAGACTCAGTAAAGTTCTGGACGTTGCGAGAAAATATGTCGGCGCAGGGAAAGGGACGCTGACGGAAAAAAATAACCCCTGCCAGACCTGGCAGGGGTTGCTTCGTGGTGCCCGGGGAGGGATTCGAACCCCCACGGGGTTGCCCCCACATGACCCTGAATCATGCGCGTCTACCAGTTCCGCCACCCGGGCTTTGAGCTTGGGGATTGCGATGATAACAAATCATTGATCGCTTCGCAAGTTCCCGACGCCACGC
>WFPM01000118.1 GCA_015487635.1 Rhodothermus sp. | reverse complement strand
CCCAGATCGCTCAGCGGATCGCCCAGCGTGCACATGTCCCAGTCGAAGACGGCCACCAGGCGACCCGGATCGGACGGGTCGAACATCACGTTGTCGAGCTTGTAGTCGTTGTGCACCAGCGTCGCCTCGGAACGGGCAGGGCGGTTGGCCCGCAGCCATTCATAGACGGCCGCCAGATCGGGCAATGCCCCGGTACGGGCGGCCTGCCAGCGTTTCCACCAGCCTTCGATCTGGCGGTCGAGGAAGCCCTCGGGGCGGCCCAGGTCGGCCAGGCCGACGGCCCGAAAGTCCACGGCATGCAGGTCGGCCAGCGCATCGACGAGCGCCATGGCCATTCGGTGTGGTGCGTCAGGATGGGAGCGAAATGCTTCGGGTAGTTCGGTGCGCACCACGATCCCGTGTCGCCGTTCCATCACAAAAAACGGGGTGTCCACGATCTCGGGATCGTCGCAGAACAGAAAGGCGCGGGGAGCCGGCGGGTAGGCCTGCCAGAGCCGGGAAAGCACCGTGTATTCGCGCCGCATGTCGTGCCCGCCGCGGGGCAGCGGACCGGGCGGTGAGCGCCGGAGCACGTACTGATGGGTGCCGTAATCGAGCAGGTAGGTCAGGTTGGCCGCGCCGCCCGTGAACTGCCACACGCGCAGCGGCCGTTCGGTGCCGGGCAGTTTGCCGCGTAGAAAGGCGGCCAGCCGAGCTTCGTCGAAGCGGGCTTCGGGGCGGACTTCGGTCAGTTCGGGCATGCTCTTCATGCGCGCTTGTAGTCAGGCACGGAGCGAAATCGTCGTGCCGTCACGGGTAACGCCACTTCGGCTGACGCCTTCGTGGCTTACTACGAACGTGTTGGTGCTGCTGGTAGTCGGGCGCGGAGCGAAAGCGCAGGATCATCTGCGGGCGTCATTTTGCGCGAGGTTTCTGTCCGAAAACAAGTGTCCCTACCGGGCGTCCAGGGGCGGCTCGTCCAGCGCCAGCATTCGGCTGTCCGCGGGGGATGTGCCGGTAGGAAGCAGATTAACGCCGTGTCGGGCAAAACGACGGGCCGCGGCGGCCGGGCGGTCGTCGCCGCGCGTCTGGCTCCAGGCAGCCTGGCGCACCAGCAGCGCCAGCGCCGCGGCCCGGCCCAGCGTGAGCGCAAAGCGGCGGGCGTCGGCCTGAAGGCGCACAGGGTCGACGGCGGTTTCGGTCAGCCAGGCATCGGCCGTCTGCAGGGCGGCTCTGGCTTCGTGGGCCAGAGGAGCCAGCGCCTCAGGCACTTCCCGCAGCCACGCCCCGAAAGCCTCGTGCAGGGACTTCAGGCCGCCGAGGTCTTCAAGCGCCCGCAGCACGTCGAGCGCCAGCACGTTCGTGGTGCCTTCCCAGATGGGCAGCACCTGGGCGTCGCGTAGCAGCACGGGCAGCCCCGTATCTTCGACGTAGCCGGCACCGCCGAAGGCTTCGAGCACTTCGCTGAGGACGGCCACGGCCTGGCGCGCCGTGGTCAGTTTGGCTACCGGCGTCAGCAGCCGGAGCAACGCGTGCTCGTCGTCGGAGGCGGCCTCTGCTTCGACGCGGCCCATGAGCTCGGCCACCAGGAAGGCCAGATGAAAGGCGGCGGCCGTTTCGGCCTGGAGTCCGGCCAGCGTGTCGAGGTGCAGCGGATGTTCGGCCAGCGGCCGGCCAAAGGCGATGCGGCGCCGGGCATAGTCGCGGGCCAGCATGAGGCCGCGCTGCATGAAGGCGGCAGCCGTGATGGCATTCCAGGTGCGCGTGACGTTCAGCATGGGAGCGATGGCCCGCGTGCCGTGTGTCAGACCCGCCACCGGTTCGGCCGGCAGGCCGTCCAGCAACACTTCGGCGGTGGGCAGCTTGCGCGTGCCCAGTTTATCCTTCAGGCGCAGGATCTGGAAACCCCGGGGACGGCCGCGTTCGTCCCGCAGCTCGGCGTAGAACAGGGCCAGGCCCCGGCCGCCGGGCGGGTTGCCTTCGGGCCGGGCCAGGATAAGTGCCATTTGCGACGTGATGGCCGAGACGAACCACTTGCGCCCGTAGAGTCGCCAGGTGCCGTCCGCGTCGCAACGGGCTACGGTCTGACTACGTCCGACGTCCGAGCCGCCCGTCAGCTCGGTCATCCACTGGCCGCTGGTCCAGAACGTGGCCGGATCGCGGCTGGTCAGGTGGGGCAGGGCCCGTTCGATCAGCCGCCGGTTGCCGCTGTCGAGCAGCGTGCGGGCAGCGCCGTCGGTCATGGCCAGCGGGCAGGCGTAGATGTCGGTCGAAGGAGCGAACAGGTATACCTTGGCAAACTGGTGGATGCGGGAGAACGGGCCGTGTCGCTGCTCGTAGGCCGTGGCTACCAGCCCAAAGCGAACGGCCAGCGGTTCAGCCTCCTGCCAGACGCGCGTCAGGCGCACTTCGTCGATGCGCTCGCCCCAGGCGTCCCAGGGGATGTGGACGGGCTCGCCGGTGCGGTCTTCGAGTTGCAGGCGGTAGAGCGGACCGCCGGCCAGTGCACCCAGCTCCCGGAGTTCTGGCTCGATGTCGTGCAGCACGTCAGTGGACAGGGTGCACGCCAGATAGCCGCGCAACAGACTGTCGGCTTCGTAGGTGTTGTCCAGGCGTGGTGGCTCCTGCATGAACATGGTCGGCGAGCGGTCAGCGTTCCACATAGCGACGGAGCTCCAGGCGGGCCACCAGGTCACGGTGCACTTCGTCCGGACCGTCGTAGATGCGGGCGGCCCGCTCGTGGCGGTACCAGAAGGCCAGAATCGTGTCGTCGGTCATGCCCAGCGCGCCATGCACCTGCAGCGCCCGATCGAGTACCCGCTGCAACACACCCGCCACGTAGAACTTGAGCAGCGAGATGTCGGCGCGAGCCGCACGGGATCCGGCCTGTTCGATTTTTTCGGCCGTGGCCAGCACTAGATGGCGGGCGGCTTCGATCTCGGCCCGGCTGTCGGCAATGGCGTGGCGAACCACCTGCTGATCGGCCAGCACGTGGCCGGGTGCCAGTTCGCGACGCAGGGCATGGCGGCACATCAGCTCCAGCGCCCGCTCGCAGATGCCGATCCAGCGCATGGTGTGGTGGATCCGGCCGGGACCCAGCCGCTCCTGGGCCAGCGCGAAGCCGGCCCCTTCGGGGCCGAGCCGGTAGTGCAGCGGGACGCGGCACCGCTCGAAACGCACTTCGGAATGGCTCATCCAGCCTTTGCCGCGTTCGCCCATGACCGGCAGCCGGCGCACGTGCCGGAAGCCCGGCGTGTCGGTGGGGACGATGAGCAGGCTGGCGCGTTCGTGTGGCCGCTCGGCCTCGGGGTTGGTCACGGCCATGACGATGGCAAAGGCGGCCCCGTCGGCACCCGTGACGAACCACTTGTGGCCGTCGAGCACGTAGTGATCGCCTTCGCGGCGGGCCGTCGTGCTGAGCCAGACCGGATTGGAGCCGGCGT
>WFPM01000117.1 GCA_015487635.1 Rhodothermus sp. | reverse complement strand
GCGCGGGCGGCGGCCAGCGCCCCATCGGCGTCGAGCGTCACGATCGCGTTGATCGTGGGATTCAGCGCTTCGATGCGCTCCAGAAAGTGGGTGACCACCTCGACGGCCCGCACTTCCCGGCGGGCGATCAGCCGGCCCAGCTCAAGCGCCGTCCGTTTCCAGAGTTCCATGGCTCAGCTTCCGGTGAATACGGGGGGACGTTTTTCGAGGAAGGCCTGAATGCCCTCGCGGTGATCGTGGCTCTGAATGCACTGCTGCTGGAGCAGGGCTTCATAGGCGATGGCTTCGCGTAGCGTGGCCGTGAGCGCGTAGTGCAGCGCCGTCTTGGTCAGGCCCAGTGCCAGTGTGGGACGGGCGGCCAGCGTGCGGGCCCAGCGTCGGGCCTCTTCGTGTAGCCGATCGGCCGGTACCACCCGATTGGCCAGCCCCCACGAGAGGCAGCGACCGGCCGGGATGCGCTGGCCTTCGGCCGCCATCTCGAAAGCCCGCGCGTAGCCCACCAGCCGCACCAGCAGGAACGTGGCGCCCATGTCGGGCACCAGACCGATGTTGCTGAAGGCCAGCATCAGGCTGGCGTCATCGGCCATGATGCGCAGGTCGCAGGCCAATGCCAGCGAGCAGCCGGCCCCGGCTGCCGTGCCGTTGATGGCCCCGATGATCGGCTTTTCGATGGAAGTCATCAGCTCAACAATGGGGCCGTAGACCTGCAGCAGGTGGCGGCGCACGAAAGCCGGGGAGGGGATTTCCTGAAACGAACTCAGGTCGGCCCCCGAGCAGAAGTCGGGGCCGGCACCGGTCAGCACCACAGCCCGGACGTCAGGGTCGTCCCGCACGCGCAGCAGCGCTTCGTGCAGCGCTTTTTCCAGTGTGCGGTTGAGTGCGTTGCGCCGCTCGGGCCGGTTCAGCGTCAGCACGGCCACCGGCCCGTCGTATTCAAAGAGCAGTTCTTCGTGGATGGCTTCCTGCATGATCGTTTCGGGGATTGCGAAAATGAACGCTCGTTCAATATACTATGGACAAACCATGAAATAAAGTCCAGAAGCACGATGGCGTTTGTAACCGGAGGGTCGCTTAAGGGAAAGGTGTTGTTTATCACCGGCGCCAGCCGCGGCATCGGCAAGGCGATTGCGCTGCGGGCGGCGCGTGATGGGGCGCGCGTTGTGATTGCGGCCAAGACCGTCGAGCCGCACCCGAAGCTGCCGGGCACGATCTACACGGCGGCCGAGGAGATCCGGGCGGCCGGCGGGGAGGCGCTGCCGATTCCGGTCGATGTGCGCTTCGAAGATCAGATCCGGCAGGCCGTGGCGCAGGCTGTGGACCATTTCGGGGGCATCGACATCCTGGTCAACAATGCCAGTGCGATCTACCTGGCCGGCACGCTTGAGACGCCCATGAAGCGCTTCGATCTGATGCATCAGGTGAACGTGCGTGCCACGTTTGCCTGCTCGCAGGCCTGTCTGCCGCACCTGATGAAGGCCGAAAATCCACACATCCTGGTGCTGTCGCCGCCGTTGAAGCTGGAGCCGCGCTGGTTTGCACCGCACCTGGCCTATACGCTTTCGAAGTACGGTATGTCGATGTGCGTGCTGGGCATGTCTGAGGAGTTCCGGGAAGCTGGCGTGGCCGTCAATGCGCTCTGGCCACGTACGACGATCGCGACGGCGGCCGTGCGCAACCTGCTGGGTGGCGAGGAAATGGTAAGGCGCTCCCGCAAGCCCGAGATCGTGGCCGACGCGGCGCACGTGATCCTGACGCAGCCCAGCCGCCGGTGCACCGGAAATTTCTTCATCGACGAGGACGTGTTGCATCAGGTGGGCGTGACGGACTTCACCCGCTATGCCGTCGATCCCTCCGTCGGCGAGCTGATGCCCGATCTTTTTGTCTGAACGGTCGGTGGTTCCTTCCGAATGGGTTTGCACAAGCGTGAACGTGCGTTTATTTTATAGTGAAGCTTTGCTAAAGAAACAGCTTTCAACCAATGAAGAATTACGCCATGCATGTTTATCGCAGCCCATTTTCCGACATCGAGATTCCGGAAATTCCGCTGCCGGAGATGGTCTTCCAGCGGGTGGATGAACACCCGGACAAGCCGGCGCTCATCGAAGGGATGACCGGGCACACGCTCACCTACGCGCAGCTCCGAGAGCAGGCGCGCGCCTTTGCGGCCGGACTGGCCGCCCGGGGCTTTCGAAAGGGGGACGCGCTGGCCATCTACAGCCCTAACCTGCCGGAGTATGCGGTCGTCTTCTACGGGGTGGCGATAGCTGGCGGCATCACGACGACGGTCAACCCGCTCTACACCGTCGATGAACTGGCGCACCAACTGGAAGACGCCGGCGCACGATTTCTGGTGACGTTCCCGCTGTTGCTGGAAAACGCCCGGGCAGCGGCCGAACGTGCCGGTGTGGAGGAGGTGATCGTGATCGGCGAAGCCGACGGTGCCACGCCGATGGCCGAGCTGTTGCGGCACGGGACCGAGCCCCCGGCCGCGGACATCAACCCGCGCGAAGACTTGGTCGTGCTGCCGTACTCGAGCGGCACCACGGGGCGTCCCAAGGGCGTCATGCTCACGCATTACAATCTTGTAGCGAATATTGCCCAGACAATGACCGTTGAGCAGTTTGAGGATGACGAGGTGCTCATCGGTATTCTGCCGTTTTATCACATCTACGGCATGACGGTCATCATGAGCATGGCGCTTTATGCGGGGGCTACGGTGGTGACCATGCCGCGTTTCGATCTGGAGCAGTTTCTGGAATTGCTTCAGCGCTACCGGATCACCACGGCCTTTCTGGTGCCGCCGATCATCCTGGCGCTGGCCAAACATCCGCTGGTGGATCAGTACGATCTGTCCAGTCTGCGTTACGTCAACTCCGGTGCGGCACCGCTGCCCGAGCCGGTGGCCCGCCAGTGCGCCGAGCGGCTGAATGTGATAGTGCGGCAGGGCTACGGCATGACAGAAACAAGCCCGGTAACGCATTTCACGCCCCGCGGCTTTCCGATCAAGCTCTCGTCGGTGGGCGTGGCCGTGCCGAACACGGAATTCCGGATCGTCGATGTGGCCACGCACGAAGACGTGCCGGAGGGTGAGACGGGCGAGCTGTGGATTCGGGGCCCGCAGGTCATGAAGGGCTACTGGAAGAATCCGCAGGCCACGCGCGACACGCTCGACGAAGAGGGCTGGCTGCACACGGGCGACGTGGCCCGCGTAGATCAGGACGGCTACCTGTACATCGTCGATCGTGTCAAGGAGTTGATCAAGTACAAGGGCTACCAGGTAGCCCCGGCCGAGCTGGAGGAGATCCTGCAGGGGCATCCGGCCGTGGCCGACGTGGCCGTTGTGCCGAGCCCCGACGAAGAGGCGGGCGAGGTGCCCAAGGCCTACGTGGTGCTCAAACCCGGCGTGCAGGCCACGGCCGAAGAACTGATGGCCTACGTGGCCGAACGGGTGGCGCCGTACAAGAAGATCCGGCGCGTCGAGTTCGTCGATCAGATTCCCAAGACACTGTCGGGCAAGATCCTGCGGCGGGAACTGGTCAGGCGCGAACGGGAGATTGCCGGAATGTCATGAAATACCTGTCCTGAGAGCCGAATCAGGACGATTTATAAACGCCGGAAGTGAACACCGTTAACCAACCTGTGAAGACGACCATGCCCCACATGCTTACGCGCTTCTGGTTGTTGGCTACCCTGCTGCTATTTCCCGGTCTGGCGGCTGCGCAATCGACGGCCACGCTGCAGGGTCAGGTGACGGATGCCGAAAGCGGCGATCCGCTGCCCGGCGCCAACGTGATACTTTACCGCCCGGGAGAGACGGCAGCCTTCCGGGGAACGGCGACCGATGTCGGAGGCCGTTACCGACTGGAAAATCTACCGGCCGGCACCTACGAGGTGGTGGCCCGCTTTGTTGGCTATGAAGAAGCCCGGCGTACGGTCACGCTGGCGGCCGGTGCCACGGTAACGGTCGATCTGGCACTGGCGCCGGTCGAACTCGGCCTGAACCCTGTGGTGGTGACGGCCTCGCGCCGCCAGGAAAAGGTGCTGGAATCGCCCGCGTCGATCTCGGTGCTTGACGCGCGCGATCTGGAGCAGACGGCCACACACACCACGGCCGCAGTCTTGCGTTACACGCCGGGTGTGGACATCGCCCAGTCCAGCCTGAACCGATTCCAAGTGTCGTTGCGTGGCTTTAACTCCGTTTTCGTCGCCAAGACCTATGCGCTGGTCGACTACCGTCAGGCGACCATGCCCAGTCTGGCACTCAATGCGTTCTCGTCGATGCCTATCGCACCGATTGACTTGGCTCGGAT
>WFPM01000116.1 GCA_015487635.1 Rhodothermus sp. | reverse complement strand
CATCGCGCTGGCGCTCGTCGTGGAGGGACAGGTGCAGGTAGCTGCGCTGGCCTGCCCGAACCTGCCGCTTGTGCCCGGCGCGGAGACACCCCGGGGCGTGGTCTTTACGGCCGTGCGAGGCGAAGGCGCTCGGGCCTGGCCGCTGGACGGCGAAGGAGAGCCCATGCGCGTTCAGGTGAGCACGACCCACGATTCTACACGGGCGCGCTTCTGCGAATCGTTCGAGTCGGCGCACAGCGCGCACGATGTGGCGGCCGAAGTGGCCCGGCGGCTGGGCATTACGTTGCCGCCCCGGCGGCTCGACAGTCAGGCTAAGTACGCCATGGTGGCGCGGGGCGAGGCCGACCTGTACCTGCGGCTGCCCACGCGGCCCGGCTACGTCGAAAAGGTCTGGGACCATGCGGCCGGTGCGCTGATCGTAACCGAGGCGGGTGGGTGCGTGACGGACATCCACGGTCGGCCGCTGCGCTTCGATCTGGGGCCGACGCTGGCCGAAAACCGGGGGGTGGTGGTCTCCAACGGCCGACTGCACAAGGCCGTGTTGGAAGCGATCGCAGCCGTCGGCGTCGCGTAGCGCTACGGACGCAGATCGGCCACCGAATCGAGTACGGCGTCGGGCTGCACCGAGCCGTCGAGGTCAGACGGCCGGAATTTGCCGGTGCGGACGAGCACGCCGCGCAGGCCCGCCTGCATGGCCGCCTCGACGTCGGTGCGGATGTCGTCGCCAACCATGGCCACTTGCCCGGGCGGCAGCGCCAGCGCCGCGCAGATCTGCTCGAAAAAGCGGCGGTCCGGCTTGCCGAAGATGATCGCCTCGCGGCCCGTGGCATATTCGAGCGCGGCGATGAACGGTCCGGCATCGAGCTGAAGTCCGGCGTCGGTCTGCCAGTAGCGCGTGCGGCCCAGGCCGATCAGACGGGCCCCATGCTCCTGAATCAGACGAAACGCATGGTTGAGCTGCTCGAAGGTCCAGGCCGGACCCAGGTCGCCCACCACGACGTAATCCGGGTGGGTCTCGTCCAGATGGACCCCGGCAAAGTCTTCCCGGGCATCTTCGGACACCAGCAGGTAGGCCGAGGCGCCCTGCGCGCGGAGGAAGGCCCCGGCCAGGGCGGGCGGGCTGAATACCTGCGCCTCCGATGCCCCGAAGCCCAGCCGCCGGAGCTTTTCAACCAGCCGGTGGCGACTTTTCGAGGTAGTGTTTGTGGCGAAGCACACCGCGTAGCCAGCCTGCCGCAGCGCGCGCACGGCCTCAGCGGCGCCGGGCAGTGCCTGTGCACCCTGGTAGAGCGTGCCGTCCAGGTCGAACACAAACGCACGTACGTCCCGGAGCGCTTCGGGCAGGGGCATGACAGGTCTCAGAGCGGTTTGAGCTGTTCCGGATACGTTTCCCGGATCAGAGCACGGGCCAGCGCCAGCGACGGATCGATGATGGGAATGCCGTCCACTTCCAGTTCAGGCACGGCCAGTGGCAGCTCCGTGCAACCGAGTACCACGGCTTCAGCCCCTTTCTGGCGCAGATGCTCGATGGCCGTCAGGACGCTCTGGCGTGCGATCTTGGAGACCGGATGACTCTGCGCTTTGATGCCGTAGGAAGGATCGAAGATGGCCCGGTTGACGATGGTATCCTGCACGCTTTCGTCGGCGATTACCGCTTCATAGCCGGCAGCTTCCAGGGCTTTCTGGTAGAGCCCGAGCCGGTAGGTGGCCAGCGTCGAGAGTACGCCCACGCGCTTGACGTCCGGGTAGTGCTCGCGTAGGAAGCGCACGGTCTCCTCGATCAGGTGCAGCACGCGCACGCGGCTGCCCGTGCGGGCCAGCTCCTCCAGCATGACATTGAAGATGCTCGGCGCATGGGCCGTGTTGCAGGGAATTCCGACGACGACGGCTCCGACCGACTCGGCCATCCGGATCTGCTCGGCAATGGCGTAGGCCGGGTTTTCGGACGTTTTGCCAAAAAGGTATGCGCTCCGATCGGGCACGCGATCACCCATCGAGAACAGCACGACGGGCAGGTGCTCCTGATCGGAAGCGGCGATCGTCTGATCGAAGATATGGCGAACCAGGGCCAGGCCTGCATACGGTCCCATTCCGCCGATGACCCCGATAATCTTATCTTTCATAAAGCTTCTCCGGCAAACTATAAGGGCCAACCATGCGAGTATATTCAATCGGAAGGCACTTCGTCAAACGATCCCTCTGCAAAGTGGTTTGCAGTGTATTGCTGCTGAGCTGGGCCGCGGGCGTGCAGGGACAGTCGTCCGAACGGCCCCGGGCCCGTGATCTGGGCATTGCGCCGGGTATTTTCCGGCCCGGTCCGCTGAACGCGATCACCGACGTGCCCGGTGTGCGGGTGGGGCACGTCACGCTGATCCTGGGCGATTCGGTCCGCACGGGGGCTACGGCGATTCTGCCGCACGGTGGCAACCTGTTTCAGGAGAAGGTACCCGCCGGTATTGCCGTGGGCAACGGCTTTGGCAAGCTCATGGGCAGCACGCAGGTCATGGAGCTGGGCGAGATCGAAACGCCCATCGTGTTGACCAACACGCTCTCGGTGCCGCAGGCGGCCGAGGCGATTCTGACCTGGACGCTTCGGCATCCCGGCAACGAAACCGTGCGTTCGGTTAATCCGGTGGTGGGGGAGACAAACGACGGCTTTCTGAACAACATCCGGGCCCGCGTGCTGCGGGCCGAGCACGTCCTGCAGGCCATCGAGCAGGCCAGCGACGGCCCGGTGGCCGAGGGGAACGTGGGGGCCGGTACCGGCACGATCGCTTTCGGGTGGAAAGGGGGCATCGGTACCAGCTCGCGTGTATTGCCCGAGGCGCTGGGCGGCTATACGGTGGGAGTGCTCGTGCAGGCGAACTTCGGCGGCATCCTGCACATTCTGGGCGTCCCGGTGGGGCAGGAACTGGGCCGCTACTACCTGAAGGACGTCGTCGAAGACACGTCGGCCGACGGCTCCATCATGATCGTGATCGCCACCGACGCGCCGCTTTCGGACCGAAACCTGACGCGGCTGGCCCGGCGAGCGTTTCTGGGCGTGGCGCGAACCGGCTCGCCCATGACGAACGGCTCCGGCGACTACGCCATCGCCTTCTCCACGGCACCCGAAGTGCGGCGCACGCCGGAACGACGGGCCGGTGTGGGCACCTACCGCGAGCTGTCCAACGACCGCATGTCGCCCCTTTTTCAGGCCGTGGTGGAAGCCACCGAAGAGGCGATCTACAATGCGTTGTTCCGGGCCGAGACGATGGAAGGCTACCGGGGACGTGTCGAGGCGCTTCCGCTGGGTCGGGTGCAGGAGATTCTGCGAAAGTACGGTCGGCTCCCGTGAAAGCCCTTCAAAAGCGGATCCCTTCGGACGGCGAGGCGTTGACTGGACCGCCCGGGACGGGTTAACTTGTACATTCTCCAAGGCGTACCCCGCCGACGTTTTACTGCCCGGTCGTCTAACGGTAGGACAGCGGCCTTTGGAGCCGTATGTGGAGGTTCGAATCCTCCCCGGGCAGCACCAGCGCGCAGCCTGCTGCGTGGTTGTTCCCTGCACCGGCGGTGCAGGTTTTTTGTTGAAAACAAGCGATCCGGACACCAGCCCGTCCCTGCCCTATGCTACCGAGCTACCGGCATGAGCGCCCCATTGCCCTGTTTGCCGGACGATCGAATCCGGCACTGGCCCGCCGCATCGCAGAGGCGTACGGCCAGGAGCTAGGCCAGGTGACGATCAAGAATTTCTCAGATGGCGAGATCTATGTCCGCTACGAAGAATCCATTCGCGGCGCCGATGTCTTCATCATTCAGAGCACGCATCCCGGCGCGGAAAACTGGATCGAACTGTTGCTCATGATCGACGCGGCGCGTCGGGCTTCGGCGGCACGTATCACGGCCGTCATTCCGTACTTCGGGTATGCCCGACAGGAGCGCAAAGACCAGCCGCGCGTGTCGATTGCCGCCAAGCTTATGGCCAACATGCTCACGACGGCGGGGGTCGACCGACTGCTGACGATGGACCTGCACGCGCCGCAGATCCAGGGCTTTTTCGATGTGCCGGTCGACCACTTGTACGGCTCAGCTGTTTTTACCGAATACGTGCAACGGCTGAATATTCAGAACCTGGTGGTAGTGGCGCCCGATGTCGGTGCGCTCAAAATGGCCCGCTCCTATGCCAAACGACTGCAGGCAGAACTGGCTTTTATCGACAAACGCCGTCCCCGCCAGAACGAAGCGGAAGTGGTCAACATCATCGGCGAAGTGGAAGGGCGGAACGTGCTGCTGATCGACGATATTGTGGATACGGCCGGCACGCTGACCAACGCTGCCAAGGCGCTCCGTGAGGCCGGCGCTCGGGAGATCTACGCGGCCTGTACGCATGCGTTGCTGTCCGGCCCGGCCTACGAGCGTATCGAGTCGTCGGTGCTTACCAAACTGGTGGTCACCGACACAATTCCGCTCAAGCGGCCTTCCGAGAAGATTGAGGTGGTCAGCGTAGCCGAGATCTTCGCCGATGCCATCCGGCGCATTTACACGGACGAATCGGTTTCGACGCTGTTTGTGGAATAACAACGCTAAACCGGCAGGATAGAAACCATGGCAACCATTACCCTTGAAGCCAAACCGCGGGAGACCGGCAAGCGCGTAGCCCGGGCCATCCGGCGTCAGGGATGGGTTCCCTGCATTCTCTATGGCCACCATGTGGAGCCGGTCCCCTTCCAGATCCCCGAATCGAAGCTTCGGCCGCTCATTTACACGACCGAAACGCACCTGGTGAAGCTTCAGCTCGGCGATAAGACCTGGGACTGCATTCTGAAGGATGTGGAGTTTCACCCGGTAACCGACCGGCCTATTCACGCCGACTTTCAGGTGCTGCGAGCGGAGGAGAAGGTCACCGTGACGGTGCCGGTGCAGATCGTGGGCACGGCCATCGGCGTGCAACGTGGCGGCGTGCTCCAGATCGTGACGCACGAGCTGGAGGTGACCTGCCTGCCGAAGGACATCCCCGCCCACATCGACATCGACGTTTCGAACCTGGACATCGGCGACGCGATCCACGTGGGCGACCTGCAATTCGAGGGGCTGGAGTTCGAGGACGCCCCGGACCAGACCGTGGTGGTCATCGCCGCGCCGCAACTGGGCGGCGTTGAGGAAGAGGAAGGCGCGGAAGGTGAAGCCGGCGCGGCCGAAGCGGGCACCGGGACGAGCGCCTGAGGCGGCCCAACAATTCCATGGCGGAACGCGCCCTGATCGTCGGACTGGGCAACCCGGGACCCCGCTACGCGGACACCCGGCACAATGCCGGTTTTATGGTGGTCGATCGGCTGGCCGAGCGCTATGGCATCGCCTGGCGTTCGGAAAGAGGGCCGTCGCTGCTGGGATGGGGGCATCTGGAAGGTTGCCCGGCCGGCCTGATGAAGCCGCTCACGTACATGAACCGGAGCGGAGCGGCCGTGTCCGAAATTGTTCGTTACTACCGTATTCCCCTGGCACGACTGCTCGTCGTCTATGACGACATCCACCTGCCGCCCGGACGCATTCGGCTGCGGCCCGGCGGTAGCGCGGGCGGGCACAACGGCGTCGAAGACATCATCCGGGCGCTGGGCACGATAGCCTTTCCGCGCCTGCGCATTGGGATTGGCCGCAACTTCGAGCGGGGGCGCCAGGCCGACTACGTGCTCTCGCCGTTCACACGGGAGGAGTGGCCGCTTATCGACGAGGCGCTCGAGCGGGCCTGCCGGGCCGCCGTGACCTTCGCCTGCGAAGGCATTGAAGCCGCCATGAATCGGTATAATCGCGTCGAAAATTCGCTGTAGGCAGAGTTTCACGTACTTTTTGCGGGGACTTGCCGGGCACTTTTGCCCAAAAACAATGCGGGATTGTATTTTCTGGCGCCTCAACTTTTGTAAGTTGAGCACTTAGCATGATGCCAAAGCGAAAAGCCATCCGACGGAGACGCTTATGGAGATGTATGTAACCTACCTTGTGCCGCTGGCCGGATTGCTGGCGCTGCTTTATGCATTCCTGCGCACGCGCTGGATCAGCCGCCAGGATCCAGGCACGCCGGAGATGCAGCAGATCGCGGCGGCCATCGCCGAAGGCGCCCGTGCGTTTCTTCGGCGCGAGTACAGCGTGCTGAGCATTTTCGTGGTTGTGGTGGCCATTTTGCTGGCCATTTTTAATGCGCAGCAGCCCGGTTCGTCCTGGCTGATCGCGCTTTCGTTTGTGGTGGGCGCGGCCTGCTCGGCTACGGCCGGTTTTATCGGCATGACCGTCGCCACGCGGGCCAACGTGCGCACGACGAACGCTGCGCGTACGGGACTGGGCCCGGCGCTTAACGTGGCCTTCTCGGGCGGGCTGGTCATGGGCTTGAGCGTGGTAGGCCTGGGATTGCTGGGCCTCAGCCTGCTCTTTCTGCTCTACTCCGAAGTGCTGGCCTGGGACTACCTGAAGGTGGTCAACGTCATTTCCGGCTTTTCGCTGGGTGCCTCCTCGATCGCGCTGTTTGCCCGTGTGGGCGGCGGCATCTACACAAAGGCGGCCGACGTAGGCGCCGACCTGGCCGGTAAGGTCTACGAGGGCATCCCCGAAGACGACCCGCGCAACCCGGCCACGATTGCCGACAACGTGGGCGACAACGTGGGCGACGTGGCCGGCATGGGCGCCGACCTTTTCGAGAGCTACGTGGGTTCGATCATCGGCACAATCGTGCTGGGCGCCGCCTTCGTGCCGGTCTTCCAGCAGATGGACGGCGTACATCCGCTGGCAGGTGTGCTCCTGCCCATGATTCTTGCTGGTGCCGGCATCATCGTGTCGATCATCGGGGCCTTTTTCGTAAAGGTCAAAGAAGGCGGCAACCCGCAGAAAGCGCTGAACCAGGGCGAATTCGGCGCCGCCTTCGTGATGGCCGTGCTTGCCTATTTCATTATTCAGTGGATGCTGCCCGATTCCTGGACGGCCGAAAGCCCGCTCATTCCCTTTACAAATTACACGGCCACGGGCGTCTACTGGGCCGTGCTGATCGGGTTGGCTGCCGGCGTGTTGATCGGACTGATCACCGAGTACTACACGTCCACGCATACGAAGCCGACGCTGATCATCGCCCGCCAGAGTGTGACCGGGGCGGCCACAAACATCATCGCCGGGCTGAGCGTGGGCATGCTCTCGACCGGACTGCCGGCAGTGGTGCTGGCGCTGGGTATCATCGGAGCCTACTCGGCGGCCGGTCTCTACGGCATCGCTATCGCCGCGCTGGGCATGCTCTCGGTGACGGGCATCCAACTGGCCGTGGACGCCTACGGGCCGATCTCGGACAACGCCGGGGGGATCGCCGAAATGGCGCACCTGCCGCCGGAGGTGCGTGAGCGCACCGACAAGCTGGATGCCGTGGGCAACACGACGGCCGCCATCGGAAAAGGCTTCGCCATCGGTTCGGCTGCACTGACGGCGCTGGCGCTGTTTGCCGCCTACATGCAGCAGGCGCATGTGCCCACGATTGACGTGTCGCAACCGAACATCCTGGCCGGTGTACTGCTGGGCGCCGTGCTGCCCTTCGTGTTTAGCGCGCTGGCCATGAGTGCCGTGGGTCGAGCCGCTTCAGACATGATCAAAGAGGTGGGCCGCCAGTTCCGGGAGATTCCGGGGCTTCGTGAGGGCAAGGCACGCGCCGAGTACGCCCGCTGCGTGGACATCTCGACGAAGGCCGCCATCCGCGAAATGATTCTGCCGGGCCTGCTGGCCGTGGCCGCGCCGGTGGTGGTGGGACTGATCGACAAGAACATGCTGGGTGGCCTGCTGGCCGGGGTGACGGTCTCGGGCGTGCTGCTGGCCATCTTCCAGGCCAACGCCGGTGGAGCCTGGGACAACGCCAAAAAGCGGATCGAGGCCGGCATGGAGATCGACGGTGTCCAGTACGGCAAGGGCAGCGAGGCCCACAAGGCGGCCGTGGTGGGCGACACGGTAGGCGATCCGCTGAAGGACACCTCGGGTCCGAGCCTGAACATCCTGATCAAGCTGATCGCCGTGGTGTCGCTGGTGATTGCGCCGCTTCTGGCATGAAGCAGGAGAACCTGAACGCAAACCCGGCGTCTGCGTCAGGCGCCGGGTTTTTTGCTGAACGGTTCGATGCGAAGGATGTGCTGGATCGGGATCGGGCTGCTACTGGCCGGAGGCCTCCGGGTGGGCTACCGGCTCGGGTGCTGATGGCAGCACCTGCAGCTGGAGGGAGTGGTGCGCCGGGCATCGTGACCACGGCGTAGCAGGTAGCGCTTCGCCCAGTCAAGGCTTACCTGGCCGACAGTCCGATGTCCCGCCACCATGCCGTCGAGGCGCTGCGGCGGCCCGTGATCCCGGTGCTGGTGGCCGTCGGCATCGATTCGGTGCAGGTGGTAGCCGCACCTTCGCGAATTCTTGTTGAGGAATAGCAGCATACACCTTTCCCATTTGAGGAAAGGGCTGCCTATATTACCGGACGTGCGAAAAACGAACAATAAAGCCTGCAAATAGCCATGGCACGTGTCGAAGTGGTTATGCCCAAGATGGGCGAGAGCATTACGGAGGGGACGGTGGTGGCGTGGTTGAAGCAGCCGGGGGAGCGGGTGGAGGCGGACGAGCCGTTGCTGGAGATTGGCACGGACAAGGTGGACACGGAGGTGCCGTCGCCGGCCTCTG
>WFPM01000115.1 GCA_015487635.1 Rhodothermus sp. | reverse complement strand
TGCGCTCGCCGCTGTCCTGTAACCGTGTAGAGCCACTGCGCTGCAGGCCGGGAAACCCGGCAGGCGTCCGGGCCATCCGACGCCCCGGCCTTTCAGCTTGGCCGGCATCTCCGTCTGTACGGAGAAGCAGAGCGGTCTTGACAACAGGAGTTTTTTTTTTTTTTAGCTTCCTGACCAGAGGATACCCATTCTTTAAACCAACCAGTCTATTTCTGCCATGGTAAAGCGTATGCTTCGTGCGACGGTGCTGCTGGCGTTTCCCCTGCTCCTTTCCGCGCACCGTCCGGCGGCCGTTCCTCCGGCTCAGGAAACGGCTTCCTGTCTGCAGACGGCCCAGATGCTGGCAGAAGCTACCGGCAGTTCCCTGTGCGAGCTTGCGTGCATGCGAATATGGGACAATCAGTGGGTGGGGTATTACCGTTGCGTCGCGGACGCCGATCAGGCCTGTCCGGCGTTAGCCGACGCCCTTGGATGCCCGCCATGCGGTGGTCCCGAGTGATGGCGTTGCTGGTGCTCGGAGCAAGCCTCGGGGCGGGCCTGCTCCGGGCCCAGACGCCGCTGATCGGCGAGCGCCGGCACTTTCAACTGGTACCGCACGCCCCTATCCCGCTTACCGGGGCGATGGTAGGGTTTCTGTACCGCTTCGTGGCCCACCCCACCCGGCCGCTGTTCTTCGTGGCCGGCGACAGGCCTCCCGAATTGTACGTCTTTTCGGCCGACGGACGTTTTCTTCGTCGGCTGGGGAGCCAGGGGGAAGGCCCCGGTGAATATCTCTCCCCTCCGCAGATCACAGTCTGGGGCGATACTCTGCTGTTGCGCGGGGGACCCCGGGTGGCCGCCTATCAGATAAGCACCGGCCGGTTGCTTGCCGATCCGTTCATTCCCTCCCTGCCGGGTGCCTTTGTCCACTGGCTGTTGCGCCCGCAACGACTCATTCTTTACTGGCACAGCCAGCGCCGTCCGGCACTGGTCGAGGTGCTCGATCTGGCCTTCGGGCGGTTTACGCACGCGCTTGATCTGCCCACCCTTACTCCGGCCCACTACATGCTGCTTGGCTATGCCGGTTCGGGCGGTCTTGCCCTGCTGGGCGATTCTCTGGTGCTGGCCACGCCGGCCGACGAGCCTCACCTCTACTATCTGGATCTTCGCTCCGGTCGGCAGGGCTCCTGGCTTGTTTTACAGGATCCTGACTTTCGGGTCGATCCATCTCCGCCGGACCTGGAGGAGCTTGCCCGTCAGGGGCGGTGGCGGGCCTATCGAGAGCAGTTTGTGGGATACCTGACCTCCAACAGTCGTACCTGTGGTCTGTTTGTGCTGGAGAACGGCTACCTGGTGGTTCAGCTGGAGCACGGTCCTTCCGACGAGGAGCGCTGGCTTCGTCTCATTGTTGTGGATCCGCGAACCCGCGCCGAAGTCGATCGCATAACTTTTCCGGCGTCGCTTCGTCTGCAGCATGGAGAGCACGCCCGTGCTTTTATGACAGCGCGTGGCAACTGCCTTTACCTCAGGTATTTCTGGGCAGAGCGAGATGCCTGGGCGCTTCGGCCCTGGTGTCTGGAGCCGATTCGTCCCTGAAAGATTCGGTCGTTTCGGCCTGGAGGAGGAACCCTATACGCACCGTGAAGGAGAATCAGAAGATACCCGCTCGGCCTGCCGGTCTGTCGGCGTGCCGAGCGGGCGTCTCCCGCCGATCCCGCGCAGGATTAGCAGGGCATGCGGGGGCTGTGCCACCGTCCCTCGGCGTAGCGGGCGAGTAGCAGCGGGCGTGCCGGGGGCGGTGTTTCGGCAAAGCGGTAGGCGGCCAGCAGCGCCTGTCGGAAATCGTCGAGCCGGTCGCGGCGGTGCGTGTAGAGCGTGGCGAGCACGTCGCCGGGGGCCACGGGGTCGCCGGGCTTCCGGTGCAGCACCAGTCCGGCCGTGGGGTCCACCGCCTCTTCCTTGACGCGGCGGCCGGCGCCCAGTTGGACGGCCAGGCGTCCCACGGCGCGGGCATCCAGATCGGCCACGTAGCCGCGGGCCTCGTCGGGAGCGCGCACCTCGCCGGCCGGTTCGGTCTCGGGGCGGGTCTCGGGGCGCTCAAGCACACGCACGTCGCCGCCCTGAGCCTGGACCATGGCGCAGAAGCGTTCGAAGGCGCGGCCGTCGGTCAGCGCCGCACGGGCCAGGTGGCGCCCGGCCTCCGGTGTTTCGGCGACGCCGCCCAGCCAGAGCATTTCGCCGGCCAGCGCCAGCGTGACTTCGATCAGGTCTTCGATGCCGTCGAAGTTGCCCCGGAGCGCCTGCAGGCTTTCGACGACTTCAGGCCAGTTGCCCACGGCGCGGCCGAGCGGCACGTTCATGTCGGTCAGCCAGGCGACGGCCGGGCGGCCCGCCCGCGTGGCAATGCCCACGAGCGTTTCGGCCAGGCGCCGCGCGTCCGCCTCCTGCTGCATGAAGGCGCCCCGCCCGCACTTGACGTCGAACACAAGCGCGTCGGCTCCTTCGGCCAGTTTCTTGCTCAGGATCGAAGCGGCGATGAGCGGGATCGACTCGATCGTGCCCGTCACGTCGCGCAGGGCGTAGAGCTTGCGGTCGGCCGGCGCGATCTCTGCGGTCTGGCCGATCATCACCACGCCCAGCTCCCGGAGCTGGCGGCGAAAGGCTTCGATCGACAGGTCGGTGCGCAGGCCCGGGATTGCCTCCAGCTTGTCGAGCGTGCCACCCGTGTGGCCCAGGCCGCGGCCTGAGATCATCGGCACCGGCACGCCGCAGGCGGCCACCAGCGGCGCCAGGATCAGCGAGACCTTGTCGCCCACGCCCCCAGTGGAGTGCTTGTCGACTTTCCGGCCGGGCAGGTCCGACAGGTCCAGCACGCGCCCCGAGTGCAGCATGGCGTCGGTGAGCGCATCCATTTCCGCGTCGTTCAGGCCCCGGAGGAAGGCGGCCATCAGGAACGCGCTCATCTGGTAGTCGGGCACTTCGCCGCGCGTGTAGGCCTGCACGAGCCAGCGCAGGTCGTCTGGAGCCAGGTGGCCTCCGTCGCGCTTCGTGATGATCAGTTCGACAACGTCGGGCATAGAGGTCGGCTTCGATCGGGTCGGAGAAAATAACGCTCCGGCAAGATGCGACAGGCGCCGCCCAAATGCAACAAAAAAGCGGCCCACCTTTCGGCAGGCCGCTTTTGACAACGGAATGTGCGGCTTACTTGCCTTCTTCTTCGGCTTCCGGTTTCTGGTGGCCCTGGGAGGTCACCTTCCCGTAACGGCGCATGAACTTCTCGACGCGGCCGGCGCGGTCGACGAACTGGCGCACGCCCGTGTAGAACGGGTGGTTCGTCGCGTCCACGTCGGAGACGTAAACGGGTCCCTTCAGCGTCGAGCGAATCTGAAACTCGGTGCCGTCGGCCAGCCGCACGGTGATCAGGTTGTATTCCGGATGCAGCCCCTTTTTCATGGCGACCCCGTCCGCGGTTTGACTTTATTTCTGAACCGGAAGTCCTTGCAACGGCCGACGAAACGTCCCGGTTCCGACTTCAGGGGGCCGTGTAGATTTCGGCGCCTTTTTCGCGGAACTCGCGGGCCTTTTCCGCCAGCCCCTCTTCGATCACCTGGCGGGCATCGACGCCTTTCTCGGCGGCCATCGCCCGGATTTCTTCGGTGATCTTCATGGAGCAGAACTTCGGCCCGCACATCGAACAGAAGTGTGCCAGCTTGGCCCCTTCAGCCGGGAGCGTCTCGTCGTGGTACGCGCGGGCCCGCTCCGGATCGAGCGAGAGGTTGAACTGATCCTCCCAGCGGAACTCGAAGCGGGCCTTCGAGAGCGCGTTGTCCCAGTACTGGGCGCCGGGGTGCCCTTTGGCCAGGTCGGCCGCGTGTGCGGCGATCTTGTAGGCGATCACGCCCTCGCGCACGTCGTTCTTGTTGGGCAGGCCCAGGTGTTCCTTGGGCGTGACGTAGCAGAGCATGGCGGCACCGTACCAGCCGATCATCGCCGCACCGATGGCCGATGTGATGTGGTCGTAGGCCGGGGCGATGTCGGTTACCAGCGGCCCGAGCGTGTAGAACGGCGCCTCGTAGCAGTCCTCCAGTTCACGGTCCACGTTCTCTTTGATCAGATGCATGGGGATGTGGCCGGGGCCTTCGATCATCACCTGCACGTCGTACTTCCAGGCGATTCGGGTCAGCTCGCCGAGCGTCTTGAGCTCGGCAAACTGGGCCTCGTCGTTGGCGTCCTGGATGGAGCCGGGCCGCAGCCCGTCGCCCAGACTGATCGACACGTCGTACTGGCGCAGGATCTCGCAGATTTCCTCAAAGTGCGTGTAGAGAAAGTTTTCCCTGTGGTGGGCCAGGCACCACTTGGCGATGATCGAGCCGCCGCGCGAGACGATGCCCGTGCGCCGGTGGGCCGTCAGCGGGATGTAGGCGAGCCGGACGCCCGCATGGATCGTCATGTAATCGACGCCCTGCTCACACTGCTCGATGAGCGTGTCGCGGAAGATTTCCCAGGTCAGCTCTTCGGGTTTGCCGCCCACCTTTTCGAGTGCCTGGTAGATGGGCACCGTCCCGATGGGCACCGGACTGTTGCGGATGATCCATTCACGTGTTTCGTGGATGTTCTTGCCCGTCGAGAGGTCCATCACCGTGTCGGCGCCCCAGTAGATGGCCCACAGCAGCTTTTCGACTTCTTCGTCGATGGAACTCGAGACGGCCGAGGTGCCGATGTTCGCGTTGATCTTGACCAGGAAGTTGCGGCCGATGATCATCGGCTCGCACTCCGGGTGGTTGACGTTACACGGGATGATGGCGCGGCCGCGGGCCACCTCGTCGCGCACGAATTCGGGCGTGATGACAGGCGGAATCTGAGCGCCCCAGGATTGGCCCGGATGCTGGAAGGTGAGCGACCAGCGGTCGCCCAGCTCCTTCTGGAGTTCGACGAGCCGCTCGCGCCGCTGGTTTTCGCGGATGGCGATGAACTCCATTTCGGGCGTAATGATGCCCTGGCGGGCATAGTACATCTGCGTGACGGCCGCGCCGTTCTTGCCGCGCAGTGGACGCCGCCGCGGACCGGGCCAGCGATGCAGCTTGCCACGTTGCTCGGCCCGCCGCCGCTCTTCCTCGTTCCGATAGCCGTCGTCGATGGGCTGTACCGGTCGTCCGTCGTATTCCTCGACGTTGCCGCGGGCCTCGATCCAGGGACGCCGCAGCGGGGGCAGCCCCTGGCGGATGTCGCCGTGGAAGTCGGGGTCGCCCCATGGTCCCCGCGTGTCATAGAGCAGGACCGGATCGTTGGGCTCCAGACTTCCGTCCGGCAGCCGCGTGGGCGAAAGTTGCACTTCCTTGAAGGGAACGCGCAGTTCCGGATAGCGACTACCCGAGACGTACACGCGCCGAATCGCAGCAGGTGGCTTGGGAATCATCGTGCCCTCCCTGGGTTTTTAGGTGACGGTTTACCGACGGTCAAAACCCGGGGGCACGCAGAGAAAGGCACCAACGGCGGAAAGCGATCGGTGACCGTTTCCCTGCGCCGGCATTACCCGGATCAGGTTCAAAGGGTATGCTCTCAGCCCTGTCCCTTGCGGAGACAGAGCACCCCCACGGTCTGCACCGGCCAACGTCGCGGAAAACAAACCGTTCCCGCTTCGTGCGAGCGATGCCGAACGCGCCGGAATTGCAGCTTCAGTGAATCAGCCCGTGTTACGATCAGCCCCGGATGCTTCTGGCCCACTTCGGGCGGCATCAGGCCGAACCGTGGGTACAGGTCGGCTTACTCGCGTCTCAGAAGACGTCTTCAGGGAGTCCCGGCGTATCGGTGTACGAGGGCTCAGTCCGGGGAAATTTCCTGCAACCAGGCCTCAATCGTGGTGACGAAGCGTTCTGCTTCGGCCAGAAGCTCGGCTGCTATCTGCGGATCGAAGTTAATGGAGATCTCATAGTCGGCACGGGTGCGCAGTTCGAGCGCGTACGAGAGTGCGGCGCTGAGTTCTCGGGGAAGGTCGCCCGAAGCCACAAAATGCAGGTGAAACCGGTGATGCACGCCGTGATGAGTTCGGGGCGCTTCACCCTTGAGCAGGAGCACTGCAGAAGCAGCATAAAACATGGCGTAATAGGCCCGGTTAATGGCGCCCTCAGTGTCTCCGTAAGCGTGGAGTCTGCGGGCCGACTCAAGGGCCTGATGGGCTCTGTTCAGAAGGGCGCGCTGTCGTTCGGTCATAGCAACGAGATGCCTTCGGCGTGCACGTTTCGAAAGAATGGATGCGACGCATCCTGAAATGTGTGCACATCTACGGGCTGAAGCGAGACGTAGCGTCCGAAACGATCGAGCAATTCGAGTTTGAGTGCGGTCAACCGTTTCAGTTCGGTGGCAACGTCGACAGGACCCTGGAGCACAAGGAGCAGATCGACATCGCTCTCAGCATGGGCTTCATCCCGCGCCTGAGAACCGTAGAGTATCAGGTGATGCAATCGTTCTCCATAAGCACTTTGAAGCCATTGGCGGGCGAAGGCCAGAGCATGCTGTACCTCAGGTTGCAGTCGGGGCATTTGTGTGGCAGCGTCGTGCACCGGAACCGCTACACTTGCAGACAAAACGCTGGGAAAGGAGGCAAGTTCGAGGCCGTCCGTCGTATACTTCGACGTCGCCAAAGACCTCGATCCAGGGACGCTGCATCGGGAGCAACTCCTGACGGATGTCGCCGTGAAAGTATAGGGTGCCCCACGGTCGGTCCTGCCAGTATCTCACGGGCATGCACTTCATGCGGAAGCGATAAAAGTTACAATTTCACCGGCATGAGACCCTTGACAGATCGTGTGTGTGTGTGTGTAACTTAACAGCAGCTTCTCAAAAGCACAGACGTTTCCTCACCCGAAACCCCTCGGGCCATGTCGGCGGCACAGAAAATCGGCCTGGGCCTGCTGCTCCTGGCACTGAGCTGGGGCCTGCACGCCTGGCGCCTGCAGCACCCCGTGCCCGAAGTGCCCTTCCCCTCCGAGGCCTTTGTGCCGGTCTGGACCCCGGCCGAAGCGGCAACGCCAGACGACGGCCGGGGCGAGGTGCTGCTGTTTTTCAGCCCGAACG
>WFPM01000114.1 GCA_015487635.1 Rhodothermus sp. | reverse complement strand
TCAGACGGCCTGGCGGATGGCTTCGACGGCGGCCGGATCTTCGAGGCTGCTCACGTCGCCCGGATCCTGACCGAGGTAAGCCGCCCGGATCACGCGGCGCATGATCTTGGCGTTGCGCGTTTTGGGCAGGGCCGTGGTGAACCGGATCTCGCGGGGCTTCAGGGGCTTGCCCAGCGCCGCCACCACGCGCTCCATGAGTTCCTGGCGGAGCGCTTCGGAAGGAGAAACGCCGGGCTTGAGCACGACGAAGGCCACCACTTCTTCGCCTTTGACGTCGTGCGGGACGCCAATGGCCGCGCTTTCGGCCACGGCTTCGTGGGCGTTCAGGATGGCCTCGAGCTCGGCCGGGCCCAGGCGCTTGCCGGCCACCTTGATCGTGTCGTCCGAGCGGCCCAGGATGTACCAGAGGCCGTCGCGATCGATGGCGGCAAAATCGCCGTGCACCCAGAGTCCTTCGATGCGGCGCCAGTAGGTATCGAGGTAGCGTTCGCGGTCGCGCCAGAAGCCGCGCGTCATGCCGATCCAGGGCCTGCGGATGACCAGCTCGCCGACGGCCTCGCGCACCGGCCGTCCCTGCTCGTCCACTACATCGGCGGCCATGCCCGGCACCGGGCCCGAAAAGGCGCAGGGCTTGAGCGGCCGGAAGAAGTTGCCGCAGAGAATCCCGCCGGAGATCTCCGTGCCGCCCGAGTAATTGAGAATGGGCTTTTCGCGACCGAGCACATGCTCGAAGCACCAGAGCCAGGACTCCGGATCCCAGGGGCTACCGGTCGAACCCAGGGCCCGGAGGCTCGACAGGTCGTGGCGGCGAATGGGTGCCGGTCCGTGCGGCCGCAGCGCCCGGATCAGCGTGGGCGAAACGCCCAGGTGCGTGACCCGATGCTGCGCGACCAGCGCCCAGAGTCGGTCGACGTCCGGGTAGTCGGGCGCGCCGTCGTAAAGCACCATGGTGGCGCCGATGAGCAGCGTGCCGAAGACCAGCCAGGGGCCCATCATCCAGCCCATGTCGGTCACCCAGTACATGGTTTCACCCGGTTTGAGGTCCATGCACTGGTACATGTCCTGGGCGGCCTTGATCGGAAAGCCGCAGTGCGTGTGGACGGCCCCCTTCGGGCGGCCCGTGGTGCCGCTTGTGTAGATGACCATGAGCACGTCTTCGGCGTCGGTGCGAACCGTTTCGGCCTCGGCCGGCTGGGGCCAGACCAGCTCGTGCCACCAGTGGTCGCGGCCCGGCTGCATGGACACCGGCACGTTGTCGGCCTCCATGCGGCGGTAGACGATCACGTGCTGCACACTCGGGCAGTCGGCCAGCGCCTCGTCGGCCACGGGTTTCAGGTAGACCGGCCGGCCGCGCCGGTAGAAACCGTCGGCCGTGAACAGAAAGCGCGCTTCGGCATCCCGAATGCGGGTGCGGACGGCCTCGGCGCCGTAGCCGCTGAAGAGCGGCAGTACGATCCCGCCCAGCTTGATCACGGCCAGGAAGGCGATGACCAGCTCGGGCGTCATGGGCATGAACAGCGCGGCCACGTCGCCTTTCTGAAAGCCCAGCGTCTGCAGGGCGCGGGCGCAGCGGCACACCTCGGCGTGCAGTCCCGCGTAGGTCAGCGTGCGCAGCGTGCCTTCTTCGCCTTCCCAGCGCAGCGCAATGCGTTCGGCCGCGTCCGTCTCCTGCCATTTATCGAGCAGGTTGTGCACGATGTTGAGCTGGCCGCCGACACACCAGCGCGGGAAGGCCGGTCCTTCGCTCAGATCCAGAATGCGCGTGTAGGGCCGGTAGAAGCGAATGTCCAGGTCTTCCAGCACGGCCGGCCAGAACCACTCCGGGTCGTCGACCGAGCGTGCCTGCAGCTCGTCGAGCGAGCCGATGCCGTGGCGGTCCATGAACCGCTGCAGGTTGCTGGCCGCGATCCATTCCGGCCGCGGCTCCCAGACCACGGGCTGGTTGAAGGGGAACGTGCCGGTAGTCGAACTAAAAGCGCTTCCGGTCTGCATTGCTCAAGCACAACAGGTTTGCTTCAGGGGATCCCTTTCATGATACGCGGGGAGCATGGCCCCGCGCAAGATCGTTAGGAGGCGGACCGCGGGCAAACAAGCGAAGCAATGGCCGTTCAGAAGATCACGCGCACCGAAGAGGAATGGCGGCGGCTGCTGACGCCGGAGCAATACCGCATTCTGCGGGAGCATGGCACCGAGCCGGCCTTCACCGGAAAATACTGGAATCATAAAGAGCCGGGCATTTACCGGTGTGCCGGGTGCGGATTGCCGCTCTTCTCGTCGGAGGCGAAGTACGACTCCGGCACCGGCTGGCCGAGCTTTTACGCTCCGATCGATCCGGCCCATGTGGAGACGTCGGACGACTACAGCCTGGGCATGCACCGCATTGAAGTGCATTGTGCCGCCTGTGGTGGACATCTCGGGCACGTGTTCCCGGACGGCCCGCCGCCCACGGGCCTGCGCTACTGCATCAACTCGGCGGCGCTGGTCTTCGAGCCGGCCGATCAGGCACCCTGAGTCTCCAGCCGCTGCACCGGAGTTTTTGCCAGCATCCGGGCATCGAGCGAGTAGGGCCCGGCCCCGAAAATGCTGTACACCACCAGCAGAAACAGTACCAGAGCCGACAGCTCCAGCGACTGGCTGGTCGAAAGCAGCCCTTCCTGCAGGTGCAGGAAGAAAGTCGCCACAAACAGGATGGGCACCTGCGCCAGCGCGGCCAACCGCGTGAGTAGTCCCACGGCCAGCATCAACCCGCCAGCCAGATGGGCCAGGGCCACGTAATGGACGGCTGCCATGGGCAGGAACCAGTCCAGGTCCTGTCCCTCAACGAAGGCCATGATGCGCGAGGAGTCGGCCACGAACAGCCAGCCGCGTACGAACAGCGCCACGCCCAGGTACATGCGGATCAGGTCGTAGCCCAGCAGCCGATGCGTCTCGAGCCAGGCGCGAAGCTCGTCAGGGAGTTTCATGCGATCCTCTCATATTTGTTAAGATTTGTTAAAGAAAGATATGCCGGCCAACGGAAAGCGTTCCGCAGCGTGGCATCTTTTTGTTCGAACGAGCGTTGGGCCCGACGGTATGCCGTTTGATGCGGCTTCCGAAGCAGACAAGACCGAAGCTGTATCGATGAAGCGCTGGCAAGTGCTGGAACAGGCGTATCTGCTCCGTCGCTGGTGGATGAACCTCCGGGTTGATCGCGTGCGCCTGCCCAGTGGGGAAGAAATCGAGGAGTTTCACGTCATCGAATATCCGGACTGGGTGTGCGTGTTGTGTCTGACGGAGGACGAGCAGCTCGTGATGGTAGAGCAGTACCGGCACGGACTGGGCGTGATCAGCCTGGAGCTACCGGCCGGGGGTGTTGAGCCGGATGAAGATCCGCTGGCAGCGGCTCAACGTGAGCTGCTGGAAGAAACCGGCTATGCGGCGGAGGTCTGGGAGCCGCTGGGACGCTGCGCCCCGGATCCCAGCAAGCACACGAACCTGGCACATATCTTCATAGCCCGGGGGGCACGGCGTGTAGGGGCTCCGCGTCTGGATCCGGGCGAAGACATGGAAGTGCGGCTGGTCGGCCCGGCCGAAGCGCTTCGGCTGGCCGACGAAGGGCGGATTGTGCATGGCATCCACGCCGCTGCATTGTTCTGGGCGCATTTCCGCGGTATTTTGCCTGAGGGACATGCGAACCGGGCGGCCTGAGCCGTTCTTCAGGCAACCGGTTCGTGGAAGTCGCAAGCGTAGCGCAATGCCTTTAAAAGAGGCGACAGGCCGGATCGGGGCCTTGCTGGTGGTGGCTTTCCTGGTGGAAGGCTGCCAGCTCCGGGAATCCTATCGGGTGGCGCAATTGCTGGTGCATCGCCGGGGATGGGATTCGGTCCGGGTGGACGTACAGTTCCAGAAGCGTCGGTGGCCGGGGCAGGCCGAGCCGGTCGTGCCCGATTCGCTGCAGGTCCTGTTGCTCGGGGACCGCTACGACACGCTGTATCTGGGGCGTGCCCGGACGATCCCGGTGCCGGATGCTCGCCTGGGGGATAATGAACGGCTGCTGTTGGAGGTGTGCGGCTGGTTTGGCGGGCGTACGGTATGCGATCAACTCGGCCTGCATGCATCGCCCAAGCGGGTGGTGGTCGACCCCGAAATCGTTTACCCCTACCAGGGCACGACTGTCCGACTGTACTACCGGCTACGTCCCCGCCTGGAGCGCCGCCGCTATGATGACGCAGGCTGGGAACCGTTGCCCGTGCAGAGACCCCTCCAGGGCTACCTGTTGATGGGGACCGAGGCCGATCCACATAACCGGCTCCGGGTGCCGCTGCGAACCTGGGAAGGGGTGGTCGAGCTGGCTGCGCTGCCGGCTTTCCCGGACTTTCGCTATGCCCTGCAGCAGCAGTTCCGGGCGGGACGCCCGGCCATCGTGACCATTGAAGTGTATGGCGGTCTGGAGCAACCCGAGTTGCTGGCTGCCGTCACCAGGCGATTACGACCCAAAACCGAAGCCGAGCGCAAAGAAGAAGTGGCACACTTCGCGAGCGAGGCGCTCCGGCAGGTGGTTGTGCGGCTCAGCGGCCGCCTGTATCCGATCTGGCTGCGCGTAGAGAGCTGGAGCTTCAATCCGTTGACGTTGCAGTATGTGGTGGAAGTGTCGGCCCGGTGGCGTGAGGGCGGCTGGTTTCGGCCTTCCTTCAGGCTGTTCGGCGTGCTGACGGTGAACGAAGACGGAACCGGGGCCACATTCCGGTGGGTGTCGGGCAATCGGCGGGCAGAGGAACGCTGGCATCAACAGGTAGAAACAGCGGTGCTGCCCCTGGATCCGTTGCCGCCCCGCGAAATGCCAGAAACCGACGAGGTGGTCGTCTCCGGTTGGTAGTGCGTTGTCAGCTTCCCTTGTCGTTGTTGGCCTGCACGGGGCCGGGCAGCAGCCGAAACCGTACAGGCAGTTGCATGCGGACGCGTACCGGCCGGCCGTTCTGCTTGCCGGGAACGAAACGCACCCGCCTCAGGGCTGCCACGGCTGCTGAATCCAAGAGGGGATGGAGCGGCTGGATGACCTGAATGTTGGAAGGGCGTCCGTCTGTTTCCACCACAAACCGCAGCACCAGCCGTCCTTCAATGCCGGCCCGAATGGCTTCCTCCGGGTATTCGATGTGGATGTAGTAGGCACCCAGGCCGCCGATGATCCGGGGCGGCTGTTCCGGATTTTCAAAAATAACTTCGCGCGCCTGCAAGCGGGCCGGTGGTTCCAGACGCCTGCGCAGCTGGAACGTCTTCCGTTCGGATGTGTCGCGTCCTTCTTGCTTCTCTTCGGGCTCCGGCGGTGCAAAACGCGTGATGGGAACGCCTGCGTCTTCTTTAGCGCGTGCTTCAAGCTGGGTAGCTATTAATGCCAGCCGTCGGTCTTTTTCTACCAGTTGCCACCCGATGGGCCGGGGCTTCGGATACCAGGGAAGGCGCGTCAACAACAGGCACAGCCCCAGCGCGAAGACCAGCCCGATCAGGATCCGAAACGAATAGATATGATCGCGTACCTCCAGCCGATGGTAGAGTCGGCTCCGGCGCTTTTGAGCGTCTGTGAGCCCGCGCCTCATGACCACCTCATCACGTGCGAAACCTTTATGAAAAACTATGGCCCTGAGAAAAAGTTGCCATTGGTTTAGCGGTTGTCCCTCTTTTCTGAATTTTGCCTAACTTTAGGGCGCAGCCGGAAAAACTGGTCACACCACAATCCAGACAGGCGTATGCGGGTGCGTCTTACGTTGTTGTTTGTGTTGGTTCCGCTGGTGCTTTATGCGCAGGAGCAGCCGCTGGTCTTTCGGGGCGCTCGACTCTATCCGATCAGCCGGTCGCCCATCGAACGGGGCGTGCTGGTAGTGCAGCACGGCAAGATTGTGGCGGTGGGGCCGGAGGGCGAAGTGGCGATTCCCGAACAGGCCACCGTCTACGACGTGACGGGCAAGGTGATCATGCCGGGGCTGGTCGATACACACTCCCACATCGGGCGCGTGGAGGGAGGCGACCGCTCGGCCCCCATGCATCCGGCCGTGCGCACGCTGGACGCCATCGACGTGCGGCACAGTTCGGTGCAGCGGGCACGGGCCGGGGGCATCACTACCGTCAATGTGATGTCTGGCTCCGGGCATCTGCTCAGCGGCCAGACGGTCTACCTGAAGCTCCGGAAGGGCAACACTATTGAAGACCTGCTCTACTGCAAAGACCCGTTGACAGAGATCTGCGGCGGGCTGAAGATGGCCAACGGCACGAATCCACAGGGCGATCCGCCGTTTCCGGGGACGCGGGCCAAAGCTGCCGCCCTGGTCCGGCAGCAGTTTCTGAAAGCGCTGGCCTACCGGCGCAAGATCGAGCAGGCAAAGGACGACCCCGAGAAAATGCCGGAGCGCGACCTGGACATGGAGGCGCTCTTGGAGGTGCTCGACGGGCGCCGCGTCGTGCATTTCCACACGCACCGGCACGATGACATCCTGACCGTGCTACGGCTCAAGCGGGAGTTCGGCTTCCGGGTCGTCCTGCACCACGTGAGCGAGGCCTGGAAGGTGGCCGACGAGATCGCTGCGGCTGGCGTGCCCTGCTCGATCATCATTCTGGACGCGCCGGGCGGTAAGCTGGAAGCGGTGGATCTGAGCATGAAAAACGGCGCCGCACTGGAAAAAGCGGGCGTCGATGTGGCCATCCATACAGACGATCTGATCACGGACTCGCGCTGGTTCCTGCGGGCGGCCGCCCTGGCCGTGCGGGCCGGTATGTCGCCCGAAAAGGCCCTGGAGGCACTCACGCTGGCGGGTGCCCGGATGCTGGACCTGGCCGACCGGATCGGGTCGCTGGACGTCGGCAAGGATGCCGACTTCATCATCCTGTCGGGCGATCCGCTCAGCGTCTATACGCATGTGGAGCAGACCTGGGTGGAAGGGCAGAAGGTGTTCGATCGGGCTGATCCGAAAGACCGCAAATATGCGGTCGGCGGAGCCGGGGTGTTCGAGGATGGCGATGCGTTCGTCCATGAAGCGCACTGAAAACAGGAGACGTTGCGCTATGAAAGCCTGGAGTTTGCTGATCGTACTGGGACTGCTGGCATCTTCGGCCCGGGCGCAGCTGGCCGTTCGGGCCGACACGCTCTACACGATGGCCGGCGCTCCAATTGAGAACGGGGTGGTACTCATTCGGGATGGAAAGATCGAACAGGTGGGACCGGCGCATACGGTCCGCATTCCGGCGGACTACCAGGTGCTCGAAGCGTCGGTGGTCACCCCGGGGCTCATCGATGCCCACAGCGTGGTGGGCCTGGCCGGCATCCTGAACTACGACCACGATCAGGACCAGCTGGACACGTCCGATCCCATTCAGCCGGAGCTCAGGGCCATCGATGCCTACAATGCGCGGGAAAAGCTTGTCGCGTGGGTGCGCAGCTTTGGCGTGACCACGCTGCACACCGGGCACGGTCCGGGCGCGGTCATCAGTGGCCAGACCATGCTGGTCAAAACGCGCGGCGAGACCGTGGAAGAAGCGCTCGTCGACTCGGTGGCGACGGTAGCCGCCACGCTGGGGCCCATGGTCGAGCGTTACTTCCGCAGTCCGGGCACGCGCGCCAAGGCCGTGGCCATGCTACGCGCCGCGCTGCTCAAGGCGCAGGCCTACCGCCGTAAGCGGCAGGCTTCGGACCCGGCGCGGCGTCCGGAGCCGGATCTGGGCATGGAAACGCTCGGGCGGGTGCTGGACGGCGAAATCCCGCTGATGATCACGGCGCAACAGGTCCCCGAAATCATGGCCGCACTGCGGCTGCAGCGGGAGTTCGGCTTCCGGTTGATTCTGGACGGCGCCGCCGAAGCCTATCTGGTGCTCGACGAAATCAAGAAGGCCGGTGTTCCTGTCATTCTGCATCCCACGATGGTACGGCCGCGCGGCGAGACGGTCAACGCGACGCTGGAGACGGCCGCCCGCCTGCACGAAGCCGGCATTCCGTTCGCCTTCCAGAGTGGCTTTGAAAGCTATGTTCCGAAAACCCGGGTGGTGCTCTTCGAGGCGGCTATGGCTGTGGCGAACGGGCTGCCCCGCATGGCCGCCCTGGAGGCCCTGACAATCCAGGCCGCCCGGATCCTGGGGATCGCCGATCGCGTGGGCTCGCTGGAGCCCGGCAAGGATGCCGATCTGGTGCTGTTCGACGGCGATCCCTTCGAGTACACCACGCACGTGTGCGGGGTGATCATCGAAGGTGAACTGGTTCACCAGACCTGTCAGTAATTCCATGCGCGCACTGGTTTTGTACAACGAAGACGGCACGATTCAGCCACGCATCGAGACGTTGCCGGAGGATCGCCTGCCGGAAGGGGAAGTGCTGCTGGAAGTGCATTATTCCAGCCTGAACTATAAAGACGCCCTGGCCGTCACGGGCAAAGGGAAGATCATTCGGGGCGATTATCCCTTCGTGCCGGGCATCGATCTGGTGGGCACGGTGCTCGAATCGGAAGACCCGGACATCAAGCCCGGGCAGACGGTGATCGTAACGGGCTGGGGCATCGGCGAGTCGCACTGGGGCGGCTACGCCACGCGGGCCCGGGTGCGTTCCGAATGGGTGGTGCCCCTGCCGCGTCGCCTGACGCCGCTGGAGGCGATGGCCATTGGTACGGCCGGCTTTACGGCGATGCTTTCGGTGATGGCACTCGAAGAATACGGGCTGATCCCGGACCAGGGCGAAGTCGTGGTGACCGGCGCCAGCGGGGGCGTGGGTAGCCTGGCCGTGGCGATTCTGGCGCATCTGGGCTACGACGTGGTGGCGTCGACGGGCAAGGCTTCGGCGCACGGGCTGTTGCAGGCGCTGGGAGCCGCCCGGGTGATCGACCGGCAGGAACTGGGACAGGGGCCGAAACGGCCGCTCGACTCGGGACGCTGGGCCGGCGCCGTCGATACGGTGGGCGGGCCGACGCTGGCGGCGCTGCTCAGCCAGATCAAGCGCCACGGCAGCGTGGCGGCCTGCGGGCTGGCCCAGAGCCATGAGTTTACGACGACCGTCTTTCCGTTCATCCTGCGCGGCGTCAATCTGCTGGGCATCGACTCGAATACCTGCCCGCAGGAACGGCGGCGACGGGCCTGGCATCGCCTGACGCACGATCTGCCCAAAGATGCGCTGCATCGGGTCACCCGGGTCATCCCACTCTCCGAGGTGCCCCGGTGGAGCGAGGCCATGCTGGCCGGCAAGACGCAGGGACGACTGGTGGTGGACGTGCAGACATAGCGAGCCGTGACGCGATCTTTCTGGCAACGACGACTTCAGGCGGCCGAACGGGTAGCCGACATCGCGGTCGTCGGCGGCGGGGTCATCGGATGCGCCACGGCCTTCTGGTTGCACCGGCTGCGGCCGCAACTGCGGCTGATCCTGCTGGAGGCCGGCGCACTGGCCGACGGGGCCAGCGGACGGAATGCGGGGTTCATCCTGCCCGGCGCGTCGGCCGATTTCCTGAAGGACTGCCGCCGCTACGGCGAAGCGCGGGCACGCCGACTCTGGCAGTTCACGCGGGAAAACCGGGCGCTGCTGGTGCGCGAACTGGACCCGGCGGCCTTCGACTGGGAAGACAGCGGGGCGCTGATTGTGGCCGGCTCGGCCGATGAAGAAAAGCGGCTGCAGGAGGCCGTCTCGTGGCTCCGAAGCGACGGAGCGCCTGCGATTTTTCTGTCTGCTGCCGAGATCAATCGCCGCCTCCAGGCCCGTGGCTATCGAGGTGGGCTGTACCTGCCCGAAGGCGGCTGCCTGGATCCGGTGGCGCTCGTGCGCCATCTGGCCGCCCGGAGCGAGGCGCTCGTGCTGACGCATCACCCCGTGCTGGCGCTGGAGCC
>WFPM01000113.1 GCA_015487635.1 Rhodothermus sp. | reverse complement strand
TGCACCTGAGCCTGCATCATCCCGAAGTGCCCCGGGTTTTTCGTGCCGGCTGGGGCGGGTTGCTGCAACCGTGCGCAACGTGCCGGGGCGGACGCATCGTGCGCGTGCGGCTTGGCGTGCAGCAGGAGGCTGATCCGTTCTCCTTGCAGCTTGAGGGCTTTGCAACCCGGCTGGAGGCCGTTCCGGACCTTTATGTCGTCGGTGAGGGCGATACGGCTCAGGTTCAGGTTCTTTCGCAACCACTTGTGCAGGGGGGGCTGACGTTCGGGCTTGGCTGGCGCCGCACAATCCGACGTGGACTCTACGCCGAAGGGCATGTGACCACCTTCCGGACGCACAACTCCGGTGCTTCGACATGGCACCGCCGCCAGGCCGGGGCGCTGCCCGCGTGGCTGGTGCAGGTGCGGCTGGGGGCGCGAATGCTCCTGTTTCAGGAGCTGGATACCGACGTGTACCTGCTCGGACGCTACTGGACGCCCTTCCGGAGCCGCCAGTTGCATGCACCGACGGGCCTGCTCGCGCTGCCCGAGCCGGACGCACGCCGCTTCGGGCCATCCGGGACGCTGGATCTCTACGTGGAGGCCGGGCTGCGTACGGCCAAACTGTTTCTCGTGTGGGAAAATCTAACCAGCGGCACCGCGCTGCAGCCGGGCACCCTGCTGGTACCCGTCTATCCGCTACCGGCCCGGCGGCTGCGCTTCGGCGTGTACTGGCCCATCTGGGATTGATCGGGCCGTCCCGTTTCGTCAATCGAAGCTTTTGTTCTATCTTGTAATGCCGAACCGATGAGGCACCGCCCGCGTCCGGTGCACTTCGGACGGCCTCTTTGTGCGCGGTTTCCCAACGACAGGCAACCTGTATGGAGTCTATCGTACTGGGCATTGTGGCCGTGCTGGTGCTGGGCGTGGGCGCTCAGTGGCTGGCCTGGCGGTTTCGACTCCCCTCGATTCTACTGCTGCTCACCTTCGGATTCCTGGCCGGACCGGTCACCGGACTGCTGCCACCCGAGGCGTTGCAGGGCGACTGGGTGTTTGCGTTCGTGTCGCTTTCGATCGGGATCATCCTGTTTGAGGGCGGGCTGAACCTGCGGCTCTCGGAGTTGCGCGAGGTGGGCAAGGCCGTCCGCAACCTGATCACGATCGGCGTGCTGGTGACCTGGGTGCTGGCCGGACTGGCCGCCTACCACATTGTGGGTCTGAATCCCAGTCTGTCTGTGCTGGTAGGTGCCATTCTGACGGTGACCGGACCGACCGTGGTCATTCCGTTGTTGCGGCATGTGCGGCCTTCGGGACGTGTGGGTGCTGTGGCCAAGTGGGAGGGCATCACGATCGACCCGGTGGGTGCCATCCTGGCCGTGCTCGTGCTGGAGACGATCCTGTTGCTGGAGGCGGCACCGGGCGCCGGTGAGAGCTGGGGCGAAGCGGTCTGGCACGCCGTCGAGGGTCTGCTGCTGACCATCACGATCAGTGTGGGCATCAGCGTGCTGGGGGCGGCCCTGCTGATTCTGCTGCTCTACCGACGGCTGATCCCCGACTATCTGCAGAGCCCGATCGCGCTGATGATTGTGGTGGCGACGTTTGCCCTGTCGAACGTGCTCCAGGAGGAGTCCGGACTGCTGGAGGTCACGCTGCTGGGCATCATCCTGGCCAACCAGCGCTACGTGCCGGTGCGGCGCATCACGGAGTTCAAGGAAGACCTTCAGGTACTCCTGATCTCCAGCCTGTTCATCGTGCTGAGCGCCCGGCTGGATATCGAGACGCTGCGTTTCATTGAGGAAGAGGCCCTGCTGTTTCTGGTGGTACTGGTGCTGGTGGTGCGGCCGCTGGCCGTATGGATCTCGACGCTGGGCACGAACCTGAACTGGCGCGAGAAAGCGTTCCTGTCGTGGCTGGCGCCGCGTGGCATTGTGGCGGCAGCCGTGGCTTCGCTGTTTGCCTTTCGCATGGAGGAAATCTACCCGGTGCAGGCCCAGACCATGGTGCCGCTCATCTTTCTGGTGATTGTGGGCACCGTGGCCCTCTACGGGCTGACGATTGCGCCGCTGGCCCGCTTTCTGAAGCTGGCCGATCCGAATCCCCAGGGCGTGCTGATCCTGGGCGCCCATCTCTGGACACGGCGTCTGG
Organism: Rhodothermus sp.; assembly: GCA_015487635.1. Lineage (GTDB taxonomy): Bacteria > Bacteroidota > Rhodothermia > Rhodothermales > Rhodothermaceae > Rhodothermus. Next base: position 1,252 of record WFPM01000113.1, on the reverse strand, counting down.
CGACCATCCTGCGCGACCTGGGCTTCAAGGTGCTCTTGATTGATTCGAACGCCGACAATATTGCCCGGGCCCGACGAGCTCGGTTGCAGGCCGTGCGTGTGAATGCGCTCTCGGAAGAAGTGCTGGACGAGCTGGACCTGAGTGGTATCGGGTATTTTCTGGCGCTGACGCCTAACGACGAGGTGAACGCCCTGGCGGCGCTGCACTTCGCCGAGGTTTTCGACAGCACCTCGGTTTTTCAGCTGGCCATGCGTTCGGAAGATGGCGAGCAGGATCTGCCGGCCCATCTGCGGGGGCGCCCGCTCTTCGGGGGGAGGGTTACCTATGCGACGCTCACCGAGCGCTTCAACCAGGGTGGCGAGATCCGGGTGGTCGAGCTTTCCGAGAAGCTGACCTACGAGGCGCTGTTGGAGGAATACGAGGGCGATCTGATCCTGCTGTTCGTGGTGCGGGGCAACGAACTGCTCGTCCATGCCGAGGAGGGACAGCTCACGCCACAGCCCGGCGACAAAGTGGTCGTGTTTCTGCCGCCGCGGGCCCGCGAAAAAGAGGAGGTCGAGGCGGTCTCGTTCGAGCAGCTCGTCACGCGGGCCTTTGTGCGGGATCTGGACCGCTGCGCACCGTTTGAGGAGCTGGTCGAGGACGTCTCGGCTCTGCTGGCGCAGCGATTGCCGGTGACGGCCGCCCGTCTGGGCCGGGGGTTCCTCGATGGCGCCCACTACGGGTTGATGCCGATCACGCACGGTGTGGCACTGGCACACCTGCGCGTGCCCGAGATCGAGGACCCCGAGCTGCTGCTGGTGCGCTGCCGCGAGGGTGTGCAGATCACCGTCGATGGTGAGGCCGTGAAGTCGCCGGCCTCGGACCAGCCGGAGACGGTCTATGCCATGCTGTTTCTGGTCAGTCCCGAGGAAAACCCTGGTAAGCACCTGCGCACGCTGGCCTACTTGGCCTCGCGCATCGATGAACCAGACTTTTTGGATCGCTGGCGCAACGCCGCCGACGAGCTGGAGCTGAAAGCCACGCTGCTGGATCCCGAGCACTTCCTGATGCTGATACTACGCGCCGACGACGAGACGGCCGCATGGATCGGCCACGACGTGGGCGAGCTGGAACTCCCGCCCTCGTGCCAGGTGGCGCTGGTGCAGCGCCAGCAGAAGCACTTCGTGCCCGGCCCCTACACGCGACTGCAGGAAGGGGATCAGTTGGTGTTCATCGGTGAGGCGTCCGCCATTCGATCCCTCCGCCAGCG
>WFPM01000112.1 GCA_015487635.1 Rhodothermus sp. | reverse complement strand
CGGACCTGCAGGTAATCATGATCACGGCGCATGCCAATGTGCAGCACGCCGTGCGGGCCATGCAGAACGGGGCCATCGACTACATCCCCAAGCCGTTTTCGACGGAAGAACTGGTCGAGCGCGTGCAGGCCGCGCTGGCCCGCCGTCGGGAACAGCAGGACGCCGACGCGAAGCAGTCCAGCCGCACCGCACGGCGTCGCGCTCGCCTGACCATCGAGTATGTGGGGGAGCACCCCACAATTCGTCGGCTGAAAGCGATGCTGCCCCGCGTAGCCGCCAACAAGGCGCCGGTTTTCATTCAGGGCGAAAGCGGTACCGGTAAGGAGATTCTGGCCCGCCTGATTCATCAGATGAGCGACCGGGCCGAAGGGCCGTTTGTGGCCATCAACTGTGCCAATCTCCCCCGTGAGCTGGTCGAAAGCCACCTGTTCGGACATCGCAAGGGAGCCTTTACCGGAGCCATCGAAGACATGACTGGCGCTTTTGAGCGGGCCGACGGGGGAACGCTTCTGCTGGACGAAATCACCGAAGTGGATCTGGCCATCCAGGCCAAGCTGTTACGTGTGTTGCAGGAGCAGGAAATCCAGAAGGTGGGCTCCACGGAGACGCGCAAAATCGACGTGCGCGTGATTGCTACCAGCAACCGCAACCTGAGCGAGGCCATTGCCAAAGGAACGTTTCGCGAAGACCTCTACCATCGGTTGAGCGTATTTCCGCTGAGTGTGCCGCCGCTGCGCGCGCGCATGTCGGACGTGCCGCTGCTGGTAACGCACTTCATTAAGAAATACTGTGAACTCTACGGGCTGCCGCCCAAGCAGGTATCGCCTGCACTGATGGAGCGCTTCATGCAGTACTCCTGGCCCGGAAATGTGCGCCAACTGGAAAACTACGTGCAGCGCGGGGTGTTGCTTTCCGCCGAGCGGGACGTGATCGAAGTGGAGGACGTCTTCAACGACTTTTTTGCCGATGCCGAGCCGGCCCGGCAGACCGCTCAGGAAAAAGAAGAGCTCCTGGCACGCGTGCAGACCATCGAGGAGATGGAGCGCGAGATGATCCTGCGCGCGCTCAAGGAGACCAACAACAACCAGCAACTGGCTGCCCAGAAACTGGGCATCAGCGCCCGCACGATCCGCAACAAGCTGAAGCGCTATCGCGAACAGGGATTGATTTCCTGAGCCGGTACGCTATTGTTGCGGCGGCAGACTTTCGGCCAGCATCTGTTCTACGATGCGCTCGGCGATTTCTTTAATAATGGCGGGCTGCTGATAGTAACCCGATTGCAGGTGGCGGAGGATGGCGGCCACCCGTTCCGGGCTGATGGAGGGGACGCTCCGCAAGGCCTGGCGTGCAAATTCCAGATCCGAGGTGGCTTCCGCCTGCTGCGCGGCCGTGCGGGCCGCTTCCGAAAGATCGACGCGATCTTCGGACGTCGCCTGTACCGGTGTGGCGTCGGCCGCGCCACGCTGCTCCACCTCGCGCGCACTGCTCGGCGCTTCACGCTGCAACGGATCGAGCCGTTGCGGTCCACCCGCCTGAATATCCCGAACGTCCATAACCGTCAGGTCGTTATCTGATAACCCCCTCCGCGCAGAAATATCGGCACTTTCTCTGAAAAGTTAAGCCCGGGCGCTCAACCCTGCAAGCCGGCGCGCAGCACACCGCGTCTGGGTGCGGTTTCTTCCTGATAATGCTGGCGCGCCTGTTTGTACCGTTCCAGTTCCACCAGCGAGCGGGTCAGGCGCTGCTCGGTCTGCGTCAGCAGTTCCTGAAGGCGCCGGTGCTGGGCCGTCAGGGCCACGCGCAACACCTCCCATTCCGGATCGAAGCTTTCCGGCAGCTCGTGTTCGCGGAGCTGTTCGATAAGGGTGCCGCGTCGAGTGACCAGCTCGTGAAGTTTTTCGAATTGCTGGTTGACCAGGGCCTGTTCCACTGCTTCGCCGAGATCTAAAATCTCGCGCAGTAGCGATAGTGTGTCGCGCTCAGACATGGCACCTCTGCGGACTGGTTGATTATGTCGTAGTGGTACGCGTGTCAGATCCGCCTAAAAAAACGTGCCACCGCCGAAAAGGAAGCCGCTGAGGAACTGTTGCTGGCCCTGAAACAGGGCAATCGTTTCCTGCACGCGGGCAAACTGTGCCCGCAACTGCTCTTCCCGCCGGGCCAGTTGCTCTTCAAAATCGGCAATGCGATCGTCCAGGCGACGAATCGTGGCTTCGATGGAGTCTGCCCGCTGATCGATAATGCCGCCCGTTTTGACAAACGCCTCCAGGTGGGTAAGGAGCCGGGTGGCGATGCCGTCGCTCCCGGAAAACAGGCTTTCCACAGCCTGCGGATTGCGCTCGACGGCCTGGATGAGCTTGTCTTCATCGCTCAGCGTGAGGGTGCCGTCGTCGTTAATGGTGATGCCCAGGTCGGTGATATAGTGCGGCCCTTCGGTAGGCTGGCCGCTTACCTTTCGCACCACTTCGTTACGGAGCGTAAACCGCAGGCCGGAAAATACCGGATCCCCGGCAAAGTCTCCACGCGTTACCGTTTCCCCGTCAACGTTGCTTTTGCCCGTGATATAAGTCAGGACGTCGTTGTACTTCTGGATAAAATCCTCGATCTGGGCTTTGATATTTTCGACATCAGGGGTTACGGTGAACTCGGCCGGTGCGGTGCTGACCTGCTTGAATTCCAGGGTAATCCCCGCCAGCGCATCGGTTACCCGATTGGCATCGCGGTAGAGCGTCAGCCCGTCCAGCACGAACTGACTGTTGAGCGCCGAGTCGGTCTCGCTGGCTCCCACATATTTGACCTGTCCGCCGCCGGTGCCGGAGGCGACCACGTTGTTGCTGATTTCCAGAGTGGACAGCAACCCGGCGGCCGAATCCACGAACTCCAGCCGGTAGGTGAAGCCCGTCTTCCCGCTGCGCAGGGAAAGCCGGGCCGTGCTGGACGTCTCGTTGATGACCGAGGCGTAGGCGCGTTCGTCCGATTTGATCGTGCCGGCATCGACGGCCGCCTGAAAGGCGTCGTTGATGGCCGTGGCGATTTCGTTCAGAATTGCCTCATCCGTCGTGCCGGTGGGATTGACGGTCACCTGGATGTCCACCCGGTTGTTGGGGTCGGTGTCGGTGGGGCTGGCCACGCGAATGGTGAAGGTCTGCGCCCCGTTTGTGTCGAAAAAGCTGCGCAGGGTCGACCCGCTACTGCTGTACTGCTTGGAAATGCGCGTGTCGGCCGACGCAAGCCGTTTGACCTCCAGCGTATGCGTCCCTAATGCCGCCGAATCGCTGGCCGTCACGGTGAACTCTGTGGCCGACGTAGTGGCGCTTTTGCCCTGGAAGGGACGCGCCAGCGGATCGGTCAGGTTCTTGAGCAGGCTGTGTAGCGCCGAGAGCTTGCTGTCGAAATCATTAATGACCCCCTTGAGCCGTTCCTGCTCGGCTTTCTTGGCCTGCAGGTCCAGCTTGGGCTGGCTTTCAATGGCCAGAATAGCGCTGATCAGCTGTTCGTAAGGATCATTGGCGCGGTAGACCGACAGCAGCGGATTGACAGCCATGGCGCTTTATTGCAGGGTGATTCCGTCAGCGTCAGGCAGCACGGGCCATGACAACGCCTTCGTGCCAGGCTTCGCGCAGCCCTTCCAGAATGCGCTGGACAACGGCAAGGTCACCAATGGCGCTTTCGCGCAGGCAGAATTCGTACAGGGCATAGAGCCGTTCAGCCAGCTCACCCCCGGCCTCAAAGTTCAGGGCCGAAATCAGCTCAACAAGGACGGCCCGTACTTTTGCCCGATCATTGCGCTTGCAGGCCCCAATGCCGAGATCGTACAGCTTGAGAATTAATTGTTCGGGGGACGCGCTGAGGACGGCCTGCTCCTGGTATTTCCGCATGGGATGTACGGTGCTCATGGCTATACTGCGGTTTGAAGGTTTGCGGAAGCTTTTTCCTGCCGAAAGGCAGGTTTTCCCTTGCAGAAGCAGCGGCCGCCTTGCTTCTGGCAGAAGTATCGGCCGATGCAGGCATGGCTTAAGCGGTCGGACCGATTGGCACACTTTCTTCTACGCAGGTCGTACAAAACCCAGAGGTAACCCTGAGTGCCATGCCCCACGCCCCAACGCGCCCGCTGCTGTCGCTCTGCATGATCGTCAAAAACGAGGCCGAATACCTGGAGACCTGCCTGAAGCTGGCGCGGCCGCACGTAGATGAAATCGTCATCATTGATACGGGCTCAACCGACGGCACGCAGGACATTGCCCGCCGCTACGCCGATGTGTTCGAGGAAATCGAGTGGCCCAACTCTTTCGCCGCCGCCCGCAATTATAGCCTGGACCGCGCCTCCGGGCGATATATTCTGATTCTGGATGGGGATGAATACATCGCTGACCCGCAGGGGTGGCAGTTAATCCGTTCCATTCTGGCCCAACGACATGTTGCCACGCTGCGCCTGAAACTGCGCAACCTGCTGCCTCCAGGATTGCTGGAAGCCGATGTGATCTACCAGGAACGCGTATTTCCGAACGACCCGCTGCTGCGGTATGAACGGAAGGTGCATAATCAAATTGTAGACAGAATAAAAGCATATCGAAAAATTAAAGGGGGCGATATAGTTGATGTGCCGGTAGAGATTATTCATTTCGGATATGCCCATAGTGAAGAGAAAACAAGAAAAAAGTATATTCCACGTATTCCATTGCTGGAAGCGGAGTATCAGGAAGCTAAAGATATAGCACTCAAATACTACTACGCGTTTCAATTGGGCGTATCTTTTTATGTGCTCAAAGAATATAAAAAAGCACTTGATTACTTTCAGAGTATAGACTACGAAGTGATGAATCAGACAAATGAGTGGAATGCATTCTATGCCCAATTACTTGCTGCGCAGACTGCTCTGAAACTTGGCAAAATAGACGAAGCTCTGCAGTTCTGTAATCAATTGTTGCGTTATAACTTCAGGGAGGCTATTGTCTATTATGTAACAGGAATGGCTCTGCTGTTGAATAGACAGTTGAAAGAAGGGATATGCTTTCTTGTAGAAGCATTTGAAATGAGTAGAAAAGAAAAGGAACAAATGAGATTTGTAATAAATGAGCGAAAAGTAATGAATCGTATTGTGCATATATTCAAAACAATAGGATGGGTCAGTGTTGCTCAAAAAATTGAGCAACTGGGCTATGCTTCTTTTGATAGAGTGGGTGATCTCCTCAAATATATTCAGCAGCGGATGCTTCTGACGTTACCGGTTGAGAAAAAAGCGGCAATCCCTTCGGAATGAAAGGATTGCCGCTTGGCTCCGGATTCGGACACCGGGCGTTTGCCTGAACCGTCCTGCCCGGAGGCCGAAGTCAGGACACTGCGCTGTTGGCCAGTCGCAACCGGACTGGCGGGAGAACGGTCAGGCGTTATGGGGCGCTTAGAACAGCTGAAGGACCGACTGCGGCGCGGCGTTGGCCTGGGCGAGCGCTGCGATGCCGGTCTGCTGCAGAATCTGCAGCTTGGCCAACTGCATCTGCTCGTAGGCAAAGTCGGCATCGGCTATCCGACTGCGCGCCGCCTCGTAGTTGTCCTTCGCCACCGACAGATTGTCCAGCTTGAACGAAAGCCGCCGCTGGTAGTCGCCGATATTGGCGAGTTTGTTGGCGACGGTCTGGATGGCATTGTCGATCTTGGCGATCGAGGCACTGGCACTGGCCGCCGAGGAGACCACCAGATCGGCATCGGCCACGCTGAGCTGCCCGGCCGAGAGCGTGCCGATCGTGGCGGTGAAGGTGTCGCCCGCCTCGGCGTTGACCTGGAAGGTGAACGTCGTGCTGGTAAACAGGGCCGTGCCGTTGAACTCGGTGTCGGCAACGATGTCGTCGATTTCGGCCGCCAGCGCATCAAGCTGGCTTTCGATGGCGTTGCGCTCCTCAGTGCCCATCGTGTCGTTGGCCGCCTGCACAGCCTTCTCTTTCATGGTCTGGAGGATTTCCATGATGGAGTTGAGGCTGCCTTCGGCGACCGTGAGCATGGACTTGGCGTCGCCGATGTTGGCCAGGGCCTGTTCTTGAGCGCGGATTTTGGCCTTGAGTTTGGATGCGATGGAGTAGCCGGCCGAGTCGTCTTCGGCGCGGTTGATGCGGCTGCCGGTGGCCAGCCGGAGCTGGCGCAGGCCGAGTTCGGTGTTGGTGCGCTGCAGGTAGGTGTAGGCCTGCAGTGCCTGCAGGTTCGTGTTGATGCGTGTCATGTCGCCCAGACTCATGGCTCTTCCCGGGTTTGGTTGGACGGTTCAGGCAAGCGATTTTCAAAATCTACCGCCTGTATCGGCGCACTTCCGCAGGGACTTAAATCCTCTGGAGCAAATCGGCGAGATGCATGGCAAAAAAAGGCCTGTTTGAGGCTTTTTCGGGCGGGGCAGCTGCGATCGTAATTCACAGATATGGACGGGCAGGTGCATACCGGGAACCAGGCGGGGCGTACAATCGCGCGTCGTCATGAGAAGATGCGACGCCAGCCGATCCCTTCGGGCTTAGATTTTTGGGGGCAGAAGCAGCGCCTTTTATCGCAGTGTGCTCCTCGAAAACAGCCCGAAGCGGAGCCGACCCAAATGCAAGCGGCTCCGCTGAAACCGAGCCGCTGTGTCCGCCGGGGGATGACAGGGGCGGATCCAAGGGGCCCTTCTTCTCGAAGGATGGGATCTTGGTCGGGGGCATACGGCACGTATGCCCCGGCATTCCCGGCAAATCAAATGACGGCAACCGGGGCACCGGAGGCCTTATCCGTACGGACCTTCCGCGGTAAGCCGAGACGGGTAGAACCAGCAGTCCTCCGAAAAATGGTTTGGGCGGCACGCGCAACCGCGGACGGGTAAGCCCGGGGGAAACAGCGCTCGAATACGCACCGGCTGCATTTTATCGCCTGCGCGCTGCATGCGTCCCCGGCTATGTTTCGGAGCGTGCTACGCGTGCGCTTGTAGTAAGGCACGAAGCGAAGCGTAGTGCCGTCTAACGCCCGGCTGACTACCGACGCATGGGTGCTTGTGGTCCGGCGCGAAGCAAAGCGCCGGCTTACCAGATCACCCCTTATCTTTCCGGACAAGTTCTATTGCCTGCCCAGTTCCCGGCGGAAGTCCCGGTGGCCGAAATAGTGCAATACGTAGGGGAGCTTGCGGAGCTTGTCTTCGCCGAAGCCGGGGAGTTTGCCCACGCGCTGCCGGATTTCTACCAGCGAAGCGCCATCGGCCCACAGCCGCGAGGCCTGCCCACCGT
>WFPM01000111.1 GCA_015487635.1 Rhodothermus sp. | reverse complement strand
TTCACACCTTACGTGGGGGCCGGGCTGGGCATTGCTCGTACATCCGTCAGTGCCGACCTGGGAGACTTTGGTGCATTCAGCGCCAGTGATACCGATACCGGCATCAATCTGATCGGCGGGGCCCGCTTGGGGGTTGGTCCGATTCGACCCTTCGTGCAGGCGCAGGTTACCGTCCTGGGCGATGTCGATCTGGTGACGATTGCCGGCGGGTTGCTGTTCAAATTTGGGCCCTGAGCATAAGCGGATCGTTTCACAGAAAAACCAGAAAGGGCCGCGCCCGATTGGACGCGGCCCTTTTCTGTTAGCAGCCTCATCGGCCGCCCACTGAACCACAACCCCTGCAGGTCGGGGCAACCTGCAGTGTACGGACCGTGCTCGTCGGTCCGGTGGTGGGGTGCTGCGCACCCGCCACCTCTCCGGTGGGCCGTCCGGGTCCGGCCCGGCCTCGGCCATCGCAATGCATGGGCAATTTCAGAAGCATCGGTGTCATCTGTATGTCACCGGTGTCGCGGGCGGGGAGACCGATCGCGCGTCCGCATCAGTCCAGCATCTTGCGCAAAAACGCCGGCGTGTCCGGATTGTCCTTCCGAATGCGTTCGCCCCGTTCCCGGAGCTCGTCCGCATGCAGCCGGCGGATGTTTCCCAGGCGTTCCCCCTCGGCCGGCGTCGTACCCGGGATGACGCGCCGCTCGAAGGCCGGCGTGTCGAGCCGCTTCAGGTTCTCTTCGCCTTTGTAGTTGATGTATGGCTCCTCGGGCTCGAGCGGGACGGTCCGGCGGCGTCCCATCGTCTCCGGTCGCTGCTCGCGGTCGAAGCCGGTGGCGATGACCGTCACGCGCAGATCGTCGCCCATGTTGTCGTCGATCACCGTCCCGAAGATGACTTCCACGTCCTCGCCGGCTTCCTGCTGGATAATGCGAACGGCCGTGGTGGCTTCCCGGATACCCAGCGACCGGCCAGCCGTGATATTGACCAGCACGTTCCGGGCTCCGGCGATCGAGAGCCCGTCCAGCAGCGGGCTTGAAATGGCCGCGATGGCCGCCTTTTCGGCCCGGTTCTCACCCGAAGCCACCGCCGAGCCCATGATCGCCGTACCCCCGTTCTGCATGGTGGTCTTCACATCGGCGAAGTCCAGGTTGATCAGGCCGTGCACGGTGATCAGGTCGCTGATGCCGCGCGTGGCGTTGTAGAGCACCTCATCGGCCCTGGCAAAGGCTTCCAGTAAGGTGGTGTTTTCGTCGGAGATGTCCAGCAGGCGCTCGTTCGGGATGACGATCAGCGTATCGACGTTTTCCTTGAGCAGCGCGATGCCGTCGAGAGCCGCCTTCATGCGCTTGGGCCCCTCGCATTCGAAGGGCTTCGTGACGATGGCCACCGTCAGGATGCCCAGTTTCCGGGCGATGGCCGCCACGACGGGCGCGCCGCCGGTACCCGTGCCGCCGCCCATACCGGCCGTGATGAAGACCATGTCGTAGCCTTTGAGCGCCTGTTCGATCTCCTCACGGCTTTCCTCGACGGCCTGCGCGCCGATGGCAGGGCGGGCGCCGGCTCCCAGCCCCTTGGTTAGGTTGCGTCCCACCTGAATCTTCACCGGGGCCTTGTTGGCGGCCAGCGCCTGGGCATCCGTGTTGATCGCAATAAAATCGACGCCCTGGATACCCCGCTCCAGCATGTTGTTGATGGCGTTACCGCCACCGCCGCCGATCCCAACGACACAGATCTTCGCTTCCGGATGCGCCGAGTCGTCGAACGCGAAGCGCGAACTGATGGACTGTTCCATGACTCCCCTCGGTTGGTTGTGGTTCAGCTTGTTTATTCCTGCAGGCGCCGGGACGAGCACTCCCGCACGCCCTTATGCCCCGACTACAGCTCGTTGAACCAGGCTTTCATGCGGCTGGCAATCTTGCGCAGCAGCATTTCGCCCGGAATCGACTCGCCCACGCTGCGGGCATGGACCTCCTGGCTCAGGCCGGGCGTGCCGATCAACTCGGGCCGCAGGCCGTAGAGGACCAGCCCCACGGCCGTGGCAAACTTTGGATCACTCACCTCGGCCACCATGCCGCCCGCGATGCCCATGGGCGAGCCGATGCGGGCCTCCATGCCGAGCACGTCGGCCGCCAGCTCGGCCGTGCCCGGAATGAGCGCCCCGCCGCCGGTGAGCACCACACCGGCCGCCAGATGCCGCGCATACCCGCTGCGCTTGATCTCGATGGCCGCAATCTCCAGGATTTCCTCCATGCGTGGTTGAATGATCTGCGCCAGCGTGCTCCGGCTGATGCGCTTTTCCGGTCGCCCACCGATACCTGGGATGGTAATTTCCTCGTCCTCCTCAATCAGATCGACCATGGCCACCCCGAAGCGGCACTTGAGCCGCTCGGCCTGGTCGCGCATGATCCCCAGCCCCTTCCGGATGTCGTCGGTGACTTTGTTGCCGGCCACGGCGATCACGCCGGTATGCCGGATCGTGTTGTCCTCAAAGACGGCGATGTCGGTCGTGCCGCCGCCGATGTCGATCAGCGCCACGCCGATCTCTTTTTCGTCCGGGTGCAACACGGCAAACGATGAAGCCAGCGGCTCCAGCACCAGGTCGGCCACCTCGTAGCCGGCCTTTTCGACGCAACGGTAGACGTTTTTGGCGGCCGACACCAGGCCCGTGATGATGTGGACGTTGGCCTCCAGGCGCACGCCGCTCATGCCTACCGGGTCGGCCACGCCGTCCTGCCCGTCCACGATGAATTCCTGTGGGATGACGTGCAGGATCTCCCGATCGGCGGGCAGCGCCACGTGCGTGGTGTCTTCCAGCAGCCGCTCGACGTCGCGCCGCGTGATCTCGCCGTCCCGGTTCGAAATGGTGATGACGCCGCGGCTCTGGAAGCTCTGGATGTGATCGCCGGCAATGCCCACGATCACCTGGCGCACCTGGATGCCGGCCGTCCGCTCGGCCTCGTGGAGGGCCGCCTGCAGCGAGGCCACCGTCTTGTCGATGTTCACCACGACGCCCCGGTTCAGGCCGTCGGACTCGGCCACGCCGACGCCCAGAATGTTCACCCGATCCGTTTCGTCGGCCGAAGCCACCACGGCACACACTTTCGTGGTCCCGATGTCGACGCCCACAACAATGCGCTCATTCATGGCCCATCGCAGATTTTTGGGTGGACGGATGCGCCTGCTCGCGCACCACGATTTGATTCGCAAAACGCAGGTCGATCAACGAAAACGTCTTGTTCGGCTGCGTCAGCACGGCCTGCTGCCAGAAGGCCACCAGACGACGCAGCCGCCGATCGAAATCGCTCCGGCCCAGACGCACCGAAATGCTGCGCTGCCCGGCCGCCGGGGTCGTGTAGAGCCAGAACTCGCCGTCCGGCGTCCGCACAATCTCCGAGATGAGCGCACGCTCCGCGTCTTCCAGCCCGGCCAGCGCCGCCAGCAACGCCCGCACCTGCTCGTCTTCCAGCGGACGCATCGGGTGCGCCGGTCCCGATACGCCGTAGAGCAACGGCACGTCGGGGACCGGTCCACGTCCCGGCGGCATGCCGTAGCCTTCGGCGTCCAGATAGCGCACGGGGCGTCCCCCGGCGTCCATCTGGAGCACCACCGGCGTTCGCTCTTCCACGGCAATGCGCAGCGTGCCGGTGGGCCAGCGCGTGACCGAAGCCGCCTGCACCCACGGATGGCGCGCGACCCGATCGGCAATCAGCGCCGGATCCAGGTCGAACAGCACCACGCCGGAATCGACAGCGGCCAGATGCCGCAGCTCCCCGGGATCGGCCTGACGCGCGCCTACAATTTCGATCCGCGTTAGCCGCACGTTCTCCAGCCACAGCCAGGCCACACCGCACACGGCCAGCACCGGCAACCCCATCACCAGCAGCCGGAGCAGCCGGCGGCGAGGCCGCCGCGTTCGTGGCAGTTTGCGGGTCGTATGTGCCTTACGAGGCGGCATGCGGCAACGCTTCGGTCAGTTTCAGGTAGTCCAGCAGCTCACGGGCGGCCCGCCAGATGTCGCCGGCTCCCATAAACAGCACGGCATCGCCCGGACGGAGTACGTGCTCCATCAGGTAGCCCGGAATCTGCCGGCGCTCGGGCACGTAGTGCACGTCGCGGTGGCCGAAGCGACGGGCCAGCTCGGCAATGCGCTCGCCGGTAATCCCCGGAATCGGCGCCTCGCGGGCTCCGTAGACATCGGTCACTACCAGCACGTCGGCGTCCACGAAAGACCGGGCAAAGTCCTCTTGAAAGTCCCGCGTACGACTGTACAGGTGCGGTTGAAAGACGGCCACCAGCCGCCGGTCGGGCATGGCCATGGCGGCCGCCTCCAGCGTCGTCCGGATTTCTGTGGGATGGTGGGCGTAGTCGTCAATGATCAGCACGCCGTGCACCTCGCCCAGCCGATCGAAGCGACGGCGGACGCCTGTAAAGCGGGCCAGCCCGGCCTGAATGTTTTCGAACGGAATGTCCAACTCCAGCCCCACGGCCACGGCCGCCAGCGCGTTGCGCACGTTGTGCATGCCCGGCACCTGAAGCTGGATTGTGCCCAGCGGCTCGCCCTGCAGCAGCACGTCGAAACGGGAGCCGAAGCCTTCGAACTGCACATTCTCGGCGCGAATCTCCGCCTGCCGGGCCAGCCCGTAGGTGCGCACGCGGCGGTCCAGTTGCCCCACCAGCGCCTGCACGTTCGGATCGTCCAGGCACAGGATGGCGGCCCCGAAGAAGGGGACGCTGCCGGCAAACTGGCGAAAAGCAGCCATCAGGTCGTCCAGATCGCGGTAGATGTCCAAGTGCTCCGGCTCGATGCTGGTCACCACGGCCAGCGTGGGCGTCAGCCGCAGGAACGTGCGGTCGTATTCGTCTGCCTCGATCACGATAATGTCGCCTTCGCCGGCCACCGCGTTCGACTCGAAGGCGGCCACCTTGCCGCCCACGATGATCGTCGGGTCAAACCCGCCTTCGGACACCACCAGCCCCACCATCGAGGTGGTGGTCGTCTTGCCGTGCGTGCCGGCCACCCCGATCCCGAACTTCATGCGCATCAGTTCGCCGAGCATCTCGGCCCGGGGAATCAGCGGAATCCGACGGCGGAGCGCCTCCAGCGTCTCCGGATTCTCCTGCGGCCGCACGGCGGACGAATAGACTACCACGTCGGCGTCGCCCACGTGCTCGGGCCGATGGCCTTCGTAGACGACGGCACCCAGTCGCTCCAGCCGCTGGGTGATCTCGCTGCGCTTCAGGTCGGAGCCCGTCACGCGGAAACCGCGCAGCAGGAGCACCTCGGCGATCGAGCTCATGCCGATGCCGCCGATGCCCACCATGTGCACATGGCGAACCCGCCCGAACAGGGGCGGTCGGCGCCAGTTTCCGCGGCTGATCATGCGTTCTTTCGTTTCCGTCGTTCGGTTGCCAGTTGCAGCACGTCGGCGGCAATCTGGGCGGCGGCCTCCGGACGTGCCATGCGCCGTGCCGCCTCGCTCATGGCCGCGCGGCGCTCCGCGTCGGCCAGCAGCGTCCACACCTCCTGCACCAGCCGTTCGGTCAGCACAGCCTCCGGCACGTGCCGGGCGGCCCCGGCCCGCTCCATACTTTCGGCGTTGCGCGTCTGGTGATCGGCCGCCACGCGTGTGGCCGGCACCAGGATGGCCGGCGTGCCGGTGACCATGAGTTCGCTGCAGGTGAGCGCACCGGCACGGCACAGCACCAGGTCGGCCGCCGCATAGGCTGCGGCCATGTCTTCGATATAGGGCAGTAGGCGAATCCGGTGATGCAGCTGCTTGGGCATAGCGTTCAGTCGTCGCTGCACGGCCATGTAGTGCGCACGGCCCGTCTGCCAGAGCAGGTGCAGGCGCGGCTCGTCGAGCAGCGCCGGCAGCACCTGCAGCAGCGCGTCGTTGAGCACCATGCTGCCGAGCGAGCCACCGAAGACGAACAGCACCTGCGCCTCGGCCGGCAGCCCGAAGCGGCGGCGGGCTTCCAGGCGGGACACGGCCCGGAGCGAGACCCGCACCGGATTGCCGCTGAGCACGCACCGGTCGGCCGGGAAGTAGGCCTGCGCCTCCGGAAAAGCCACATAGACACGGGCGGCCCATCGCCCCAGCAACCGGTTGGTCAGGCCCGGGAAGGCGTTCTGCTCCTGCAGCACAAGGGGACGTCCCAGGATCCGGGCCGCCATGAGCACCGGTGCCGACACGTAGCCGCCGGTGCCCACCACGACGTCCGGGTCAAACGCCTGAACGAGTTGCAGACTTTCGGCCAGCCCCTGCCCCAGCTTCCATGGCACCCGCAGCATGCGGAGCGAGGGTTGGCGTGGCAACGCCGCCGCCGCAATCGGATAGATCGGAAAGCCAGCCGCCGGCACAGCCCGCCATTCCAGTCGCTCACGCGTGCCCGCAAAGGCAACCACGGCCTCCGAGCACTGCGCCCGGATCGCTTCGGCAATGGCAATGGCCGGATACACGTGGCCCCCGGTGCCACCGCCTGCCAGCAGCACGCGCGGCGCCTCGCCGGCGGCCGCCAGCACAGCCGCCGGCACTTCAGGTTCTCGCTGGAGCACTTCGGACATCAGGACCGCTCCGTTTCAGGTGATTGAACACGTCGGGAAACACTCAGCAGCAGCCCCACCAGGATGCCACTGGTCAGCAGCGAAGTACCGCCGTACGACACAAACGGGAACGGCAGGCCCGTCACCGGCAGCAGCCCGCAGGTGACCGCTGCATGCACAAAGCCCTGCAGCACCAGCATGGTCGTGGCACCGAAGGCCAGGAAAAAGCCTAAAGGCTCAGGTGCATGCCGGGCAATACGAAGATACCCGCGAAACAGCAGCACCAGCAGCGCTCCCAGTAGCAGCAGCGCCCCGATCAGGCCGTATTCCTCGGCCACAATGGCAAAGATGAAGTCGTTGTAGGGCGCCGGCAGAAAGTCGCGCTGGACGCTCTTGCCGGGCCCGACGCCCGTCAGCCCGCCCATGGCGAAGGCAATTCGGGCCTGGCGCGCCTGATACCCTTCATTCTGTGGATCGAAGACCGCCTCGGCCTCCGTGTGCGGGAAGATCTTGGTGCCCAGGAAGGCCTCCACACGGGCCGCCCGCTGCGGCGAGGTCAGCAGCATCAACGTAGCCAGCAGCAGCCCGAGCAGCCCCGAGCCGGCCAAGTGCAGCACCCGCACCCGCCCCACAAAGCACAGTAGCAGCATACTGGCCGTCAGCAACGCGGCCGTCGAAAGATTTTCGATGCCGATCAGTACAGCCGTCATCAGAATCCAGAACAGCAGCGGAAGGAAGCCCCGATCGAACGAATTGATATAGCTTTGCTTGCGCGTGAGCAGCACCGAAAGGTGCAGCAGCAACGCCACGCCGGCCAGATCCGATGGCTGGAAGGCCACCGAGCCGATGCGTAGCCAGCGCGTCGCCCCGCCAAAGGCTACGCCGGCCACCTGCACCAGCAGCAGCAGTCCCAGCGATCCCAGCAGCAGCGGCTTGCTCCAGCGGGCCAGCCGCCGGTAGTCCATGCGCGACACCACGACGATGGCGCCGGCCGCCAGCAGCACACGCACCAGGTGGCGCAGCAGCAGACGCTCCGGCTCGCCCCCGGCCTTCGTCTCGGCCAGGAACGACACGGCACTGTAGACGGCCACCACGCCGAAGGCCATCAGCGCCACCACCACGAGCTGCACGTAGCGGTCGGCCGATGGCTTCGACTTCGCACTCGCCCTCGATCGGGATGTCGCGCGCAGTCGGTTCATTGCAGGCTCATCACCAGGCGACGGAAGGTGTCGCCACGATCCTCGTAGTTCTCGAACATGTCGAACGACGCACAGGCCGGACTGAGCAGCACCACGTCGCCCGGCTCGGCAAACACGCGGGCGTACCGGATCGCCTCCTCCATGCTCTGCGCTCTGACGGCGTGCGGCACGAGCGGTCCCAGCTCGCGCAGCAGCTTGTTGGCGCTTTCGCCGATGGCCACCAGCGCCCGCACCTTCTCTTTCACCAGGGGCTTGAGCACCGCGTAGTCGTTGCCCTTGTCCCGCCCGCCGGCGATCAATACAATCGGGCAGGAGAAGCTCTCGAGGGCATACCACACGGCGTTCACGTTGGTGGCCTTCGAGTCGTTGACGTAGCGCACGCCGTCAAGCTCGCGCACGAACTCCAGGCGGTGCGGCACGCCCTCGAAGCTTGCCAGGCTCTCGCGCACCACGTCGTTACGCACCTCCATGACGCGGGCTGCAACGGCCGCCGCCAGCGAATTATACAGGTTGTGTCGCCCGCGCAGGGCCAGCTCATTCGCGTGCATAAGGACTTCCTCCTGCTGTTCGATCCGAAGGATCAGATAGCCGTCGCGCACGAAGGCGCCGGCCGGCAATTCCGTCCGCTGGCTGAAGCCGAGCACCCGCAACTCCCGTTTGCGGTGGGCCCGCTCGGCCGCCATGCGGATGAGTTCGTCGTCGTGATTGTACACCAGCACGTCCGCATCCCGCTGATTGGCGAAGATGCGGAATTTGCTCTGCGCATATTCATTGAAGTTGTAGTTGTAGCGGTCTAGGTGGTCCGGCGTGATGTTCAGCAGCACGCTCACGCGTGGCCGAAAGGTGGCCACGTGGTCGAGCTGAAAGCTGGAGACCTCCAGCACCACCACCTCGTCGGGCGTCGTGTCGAGCACATAGTCCGAAAACGGATAGCCGATGTTGCCGGCCACGATCGTGCGCCGTCCGGCCTGGCGAAAGATGTAGCCGATCAGGCTGGTGGTGGTCGTCTTGCCGTTGGTGCCCGTGACGGCCACGATCGGCGCGCGGCAGAACCACGAGGCCACCTCGATTTCAGAGTACACGGGCAGTCCGATCCGCCGCGCCTGCTGCACCAGCGGGGCCGTCGAGGGCACACCCGGACTGATCACCATCAGGTCGGCTTCCAGCGCCCGGGGCGTGTGCCCGCCGAACTCGTAGCGCACGCCCAGAGCGTGCAGGGTCGCTTCCAGCCCCGGCGGCGCTGGCTGCTGTTCGGTCAGAAATACTTCAGCACCTGCCTTCCGCAGCAGTCGGGCCACGGCCAGCCCGCTCCGGGCGCCCCCCACCACCGTTACCCGTTTTTTCCGAAGCGCCTCCGGTCGCATCACTCCTTTACCGAATCCGCAGCGTCAGCAGCGTGGCCAGCACGGTCAGCGCCGTCACGATCCAGAAGCGGATCACGATTTTCGATTCGTGCAGTCCCAATGCTTCAAAGTGGTGATGCAGCGGCGCCACGCGAAACACCCGACGTCCGGTGCCCGTGCGCCAGCGCGTATATTTGAAATAGGTCGTCTGAATGATCACCGAAAGCGCCTCGACAAAGTAGACGGCCCCCAGCAGCGGCAGCAGCAGCTCTTTTTTGACCATCAGGGCCAGCGTGCCCACGGCCGCCCCCAGCGCCAGCGCGCCCGTATCGCCCATGAAGACCTGGGCGGGGTAGCCGTTGTACCAGAGAAAGCCCAGGCAGGCCGCTGCCATGGCCGCCGCAAACACCGCCAGTTCGCCCGCACCTGGCAGGTACAGGTCGTTGAGGAAGTCGGCCAGGATGGCGTTGCCCGAGATGTAGGCGAACACCATCAGACCGCCCGCCACAAAGGCCGTCGTGCCAGCCGCCAATCCGTCGAGTCCGTCGGTGATGTTGACTGCGTTCGACACGGCCGTTATGATGAACACGGCCACTGGCAGATACACCGCCCAGCCGATGTCCACCGGCAGCCCCTCACCAAAGAAGTAGTAGTCGAAAACCTTGTTTTTCAGAAACGGGACATAGGTAATCGTGTGGATCTCGGCAAACTGGGGATGAAAGTAGAGCACGCTACCCACGATCAATCCCAGACTCACCTGACCGATCAGCTTGACGCGCGGGGCCAGCCCTCGTTTGTCCCGAAGAATTGTCTTGATGTAATCGTCGGCCAGGCCGAAGGCGCCCATCCAGGCCGTGGCCAGCAGCGCCAGCCAGACGTACACCTCGGCGATCGCCCCCCAGAGCAGCACCGAGGTCAGGAGCGAGAGCAGGATGATCAGGCCACCCATGGTCGGCGTGCCGGCCTTGTGGGCATGGCTGATCGGCATGTCGTTGCGCACGTGCTCGCCGAGCTGCTTGCGCTGCAGCCAGCGAATGATGCGACGACCCACAAAAAGCGACAGGGCCAGCGCCGTCAGCGCGGCCAGCACCGCCCGCACCGTGATGAACTGGAACACCTGAAATCCGGGCGGCTGGTAGGTGGCTTCGAGGTATTGCAGCAGGTAGTACAGCATCGTTACAGAAACCGGATCGAAGGCGGACGCGCCGGCGTGTGGTAGTGCTCGAAGTATTCCTGCACCAGCTGGCGATCGTCCAGCGGAATCTTCTCGGTGCCGATGATCTGGTAGGCCTCGTGCCCTTTACCGGCTACCAGCACCACGTCGCCCGGACGGCACAGCTGCGCCGCCTGCTCGATGGCCCGGGCCCGATCCACCTCCCACAACGCCGCTTCGGGGTGCCGCATCCCCTGGCGGATGTCTTCAAAAATCTGCAGCGGGTCTTCCGAACGTGGGTTGTCGCTGGTGACGATCACACAATCGGCCAGGCGCTCGGCCACGGCGCCCATCATGGGCCGCTTGCCCCGATCGCGCTCGCCTCCGCATCCGAAGACGCACCACAGACGCGCCCCTTCGGGCATCACCTCGCGGATCGTACGCAGCACGTTTTCCAGCGCGTCAGGCGTGTGCGCGTAGTCCACGATGGCCGTGGTGCCATCCTCAAACGTGAAGCGCTCGAAGCGGCCGGGAATCTGCGGCACGCGGCCAAGCGCCTCCAGCAACAGGTCGGGATCCAGTCTCATGGCCCGCCCCACCGCGTAGGCAGCCAGCAGGTTGTATGCGTTGAAGCGGCCCACCAGCGGGAAACGCTGAAAGCGCCCGTCGATGTTGAGCGTCAGGCCCTCCAGGCTGTGGCCGACTATGCGCATGCGTAACTGGGCATCTGCTCGCTGGCCGTAGCTGATGCAGCAGGCCTGCGTGTCGGCCACCAGGGCAGGGCCACTGGGATCATCGAGGTTGTAAAGCGCCGTGGCCCGAAACGTCAGCCCGTCAAAGAGCTTCTTTTTGGCTTTCAGGTAGGCCTCGAACGAGCCGTGATAGTCCAGGTGGTCACGCGTCAGGTTCGTAAAGACCGCGATGGAGAACGACAACCCGGCCACCCGCTCCTGCTCCAGCGCGTGCGAGGAGACCTCCATCACGCAGTTCTTACAAGGAACGCCCGTCATGCGCCGCAGCAGGTGGTTCAGCTCAATGGGCCCCGGGGTGGTGTTCGACGCCGGAAGCTCGCGCCGGCCAAACCGGTAGCAGACCGTGCCGATCAGGCCAGTTTCCTGGCCGATGGCGTTCAGCATGTGGTAGACCAGGAAAGCGGTCGTCGTTTTGCCGTTGGTGCCCGTAATGCCGATCAGGCGCAGCCGCCGGGCCGGATTCATGTGAAAGATTGTGGCCAGCAGGCCGAGCGCCCGTCGGCTGTTGGGCACCTGCACGAAGGTGGCTTTCGGAAAGCGTTCGGCAAACGCCTCCGGCACGACTTCACCCACCACGGCCACGGCACCCCGCTCGATGGCCTGTTCGATGAACTGGTGGCCATCGACGCGCTCGCCCCGCACGGCAACAAACAGCCCGCGCGGCTGCACTTCCTGGCTGTTGTCCGTCAGGTGCGTGAGCTTCCGCGCGGTCGCCGGTCCGACGACCGTCTGCAACAGCCCTTCGCGCTCCAGTCGCTGGAGCACCCGCGTCAGCGGAATCGGGTCACGTGGGATAGCTACCGGCATCGCAGATAGACTTCGCTAGGTAAGGGAATGCCCGGGTCGGGCCACTGGGCCACCACCTGTCCGTGTCCTTCAACACGCACGGCTACGCCGAAGGTGGCCAGCCAGTAGATGGCCTGCCGTGCGCTCAGGCCTCGCAGGTCGGGCATGCGACGCGCGAGCGTGTCGGGCGGCGTTGCCTCCAGCCGCACGGCATCGCCGGGCGTCACCGGGGTTTCGGGAGCCGGACGCTGATCGGTGACGAATGCCAGTGCTCCGTCCGGGCCGGCCACCCGCACCCTCAACCCTTCGGCCTGGAGCCGCGCACGCGCGACGGCCAGCGGCTGTCCTTTCAGGGTCGGCAGCGGCCGTGCGACCTGCTCCGGCAGCTCCTCGCGGGGGGCCATGCGCTTGGCAATCTTCGGGAAGGTGCCGATCCAGCGCTCGGCAATGCGTCGGAAGATGGGCGCAGCCACCTGTCCGCCATAGATACTGCGGCGCGGTTCGTCGAGCACTACGATCAACGCCACCTGGGGATCGTCGGCCGGGAAGAAGCCCACGAATGACGCCCGGTAGGCACCCGGCCGGTAGCGGCCGTCCACCACCTTGAAGGCCGTGCCCGTTTTGCCGGCCACCGGTACTCCTTCAACCCGCGCCGCCTTACCTGTTCCTTCGTTGACCACCCGCTCGAAGACGGGCAGCAACCGGCGGGCGGTCTCGCGCCGGAAGGTCCGCCGGATCGAGTCGGGCCGCGCCCGCCAGAGCACTTCGCCCGTAATCGAACGCCGCTCGGCCACCACGAAGGGCCGCACGAGCAGCCCACCGTTGGCCAGCGCACAGTAGGCCGTCAGAATCTGGAGCGGCGTGGCATCGACCTCATAGCCGATGCTCATGGAAGTCAGCGTGGTGCCGCTCCAGCGGGATGGGCGCTTGAGCGTGCCGCTCACCTCGCCGGGCAGGTCGATCATTGTGGGCTGTCCGAAGCCCAGGTTGCGCGCATACTGGTAAAGGACGCCGGGCTTAAGTCGCGTGGCGACCTTGGCGATGCCCACGTTGCTGGAATGCACCAGCGCCTCCGCAAACGAAATACGGCCGTAGGCATGCACGTCGCGCATGGTGCGACCTGCGAAGACAGCCCAGCCGGCGCCGGTGTCGATCGTGTCGTCGAGCGTCACCACGCCCTGCTCCAGCGCGGCAATGGCCGTGATCAGCTTGAACGTGGAGCCCGGCTCCATGCGATCGGTGATGGCCCGGTTGCGTCGGGCCTCGGCCGGCGCAACTGCTGGCCGGTTGGGATCGAAGGTGGGCACGTTTGCCATGGCCAGCACGGCTCCCGTGCGCGGATCCATGGCGATGGCCGTGCCCCAGCGAGCACCTGCCTCGGCCACGCCCCGTGCCAACTCCTCTTCCAGAATCGTCTGGCGAATCAGGTCGAGCGTCAGCACGAGCGTCTGCCCGTGCTCGGGCTCG
The DNA here is from genome assembly GCA_015487635.1 of Rhodothermus sp. Lineage (GTDB taxonomy): Bacteria > Bacteroidota > Rhodothermia > Rhodothermales > Rhodothermaceae > Rhodothermus. The sequence goes on along the minus strand of WFPM01000111.1, from coordinate 7,221 downwards.
ACGACCTCGCCGCCCACCATCGGTTTGAGCACCCCGCGGCGATCGCGCTGGACCACGCGCCGCCCCGGGCGCCCCTGCAGGTACCGATCATACTGAAGCTCCAGGCCAGCCAGTCCGCGGCCGTCGGCCCCCACATAGCCGAGCACGTGCGCCGCCAGCGATCCGTAGGGGTACCAGCGGCTGAAGCGGGGCTCCAGAATGACGCCCGGCACCTCCCAACTCTCGACAACCTTCTTCTGGGCTTCGGTCAGTCCCCGCCAGAGTACCACGTAGCGCGGGCTTGCCCGCCGGGCCACCCGTCGCCGGAAATACGCCGTCGACCTTCCGGTCAGGCGCGCCAGTCTTTCAAAGAACGCGGAAGCCTGTGCGGCAAAGCCTTCGACTTCGGGATCGAGCGCCAGGTCATAGCGCACCGTGTTGACGGCCAGCGCCCGCCCGGCCCGATCAAGTATTTCGCCCCGCATGGCGGGGATCTCCACGACGGCCCGCATCTGCCGTCGCCCCTCGGCCCGGAGCGCCGCGCCCTCGCCCAGATAGATCCAGAGCATGCGCCCCGCAATGGCCAGAGGCCAGAGCACCATCAGCGTCAGCACCACATACAGGCGGGTCAGCATTTGATTGCGGGGCTCCACGGCGCAGGCGCATAAGCTTCAGGGTTGCACGCGAATGACCACCGGACCGTAGGTGAAACCTTCCACCAGACCCAGCGCCCGAGCGCGCTCGTAGATGACGGCCGGACTCGTGGCCCGGTCGAATTCGCCCTTCAGCCGGTTGTACTCGAGCACCAGTTGCAGATGCTCACGCCGCAGACGCTGCACTTCGCGAAGCGCCTCGCGCGTGGCGTATACATGCCACACGTAGGCGGTAAAAAGGGCGGCCGCCATCACCACGTATAACGTGAGCCGCCGCGCCGAGAAACGGACGCCCCGGGGCTGATCCGCCCAGACCGACTCCCGGCGGGCCAGCTCGCGCCACGAGGGCCAGCGTGTCGTTGCACGCGTCGTCGGACGTCTTGGGCGACCCCGACGGCCGCTCCGGCGTGTTTTCGTGCGCGTTCTGATCATGCGTTTTCCGTTTCCGCTACCCGTTCGGCAATGCGTAGCCGGGCGCTCCGGGCCCGCGGGTTGGCGGCCACTTCGTCGTCGGAGGGTCGGACCACCCGGCCGGTCAGCGGCCGCCAGGGCGCAATCAGGCGTCCGTAAAAGTCGCGCACGGGCTCACCTTTCAGGTTACCGTACCGTAGAAAGCGCTTTACGCGACGGTCCTCCAGCGAATGGTAGCTGAGCACGGCCAGCCGTCCACCCGGACGCACCCGCCGCGTGGCGGCCTCCAGCACCCGTTCCAGCGCCTGCAATTCGTCGTTGACGGCAATACGCAGCGCCTGGAAAACGCGCGCCAGCGTCTTGGTTGCCTCTTTTGGCGGCACCTCGCGCCGCACGACCTCGGCCAGCTCGGCGGTGGTCCGGATCGGCCGGGCCCGACAGATGGCGCGGGCCAGTTTGCGCGCGCGCGGCTCCTCGCCGTAGCGCCGCAGCACCTCGGCCAGCTCGTATTCGCTCCAGCGCTCCAGGAGCTGGGCGGCCGTCGGTCCCGGACTCGTCGGGTCCATGCGCATGTCGAGCGGCCCCTCGGCCTGGAAGCTGAACCCGCGCAGCGCTTCGTCGAGCTGATGCGACGAGACGCCCAGGTCCAGCAGCAACCCGTCGATCTGTGCCATTTCGAGCCGATCCAGGATCGCCTCCAGATCGGCAAAATTGCCCTGCACGAGCTGAAGGCGTCCGGCCTCGATGGCGTCGCCCAGCCGACGGCGCACGGCCTCCAGCGCCTCCGGGTCCCGGTCGATACCGATCACACGCCCCTCGGGCGCCAGTGCATCGAGCAGGGCGGCCGTATGTCCGCCACCGCCGATCGTGGCGTCCACGTAGCAGCCAGCCGGATCGGTGACCAACCCTTCGACGACAGCCTTCCAAAGAACCGGTACGTGATACGGCGAGCCATAAGGTCCCGCCGCTCCGCTATCTGTATGCCCCGACCTCTCGCTCATCACGCCGCCATCACCCTTTCGGCCAGCGTCTCGTAGCTCTCCATTTCCCGGTTCACGAACTGGTCGAACGTGGCCGGATCCCAGATCTCAATGTGATCGAGCGCCCCGATGATCAACGCCCGATCTTTGATGCCCGCAAACTCCATCAGCGGCTTGGGCAGCACGATGCGCCCCTGCCGGTCCAGCGTGACCTCCTCGGCCCAGCGCAGCAACTGGCGCACGAAGTTGCGTGCCTCGCGCTGATACAGATTGAGCGACATCATCTGCTCCTCGATCTCCTCCCAGCGATCGAGCGGATACAGGAAGATGCACTGCTCGAAGCCGCGCGTGGCCGTAAAGGTCCCCTTGGCCTCGGGCTTCAAGACGGCCCGCATCTTAGCCGGGATGGCCACCCGGCCTTTCTCGTCCACGGAGTACTCGGCCTGTCCTTTGAAGCCCGCCATTGCGCTTCTCCGTGCAGGGTGCCTCGCATTAAACCAGGGTCGTGGGAAAATTCCCCACTTTTCCCCACCACTCCCACAAGGTACATCTTTTTTTCAAAAAGTCAAGTTTTTTCGCGCAGGATAAGCATTTTTTCCGGCGCAACGTACTACACCAGAATTGCCCGTTTTGCACGAAAAAAGCCACATTTCTCGATTTAGTGAAAATATTTTCACCATCCAACTCGGACTGGTAAAAATCTTTTCACCTGCTTATCTTCAGGTTCAGCACGCTGCCAACCCTGTCGGCTTTCCCCATGAAAGGCCGCCTGACCGCGCGACAGAACGAGGCCTACGAGTTCATCCGCGCCTACCAGCGCCGCCACCACAAACCCCCTACCCTCCAGGAAATCGGCGAAGCGCTGGGCATCCGCTCCACCAACGGAGTCTTCAAACTGCTCCGGGCGCTCGAAAAGAAAGGCTATCTCCGACGGGACCCCGGCGCCGCCCGCGGCCTGCACCTGCTCGACAGCGACGATCCGTTCGCGCTGACCGACGAGGTCCCCAGCCTGCCGGTCATCAGCCGCACGGCCAGCCATGAGCCCGAACGCCTCCGGGCCCGGCCGGCCGGATTTCTCACGGTCGATCCGTTCTTTCTACCCCGGGGCCTCGATCCCGACACCTGCCTGATCGGCCGCGCCGGCGACGACGGCATGAGCGGCGAGGGCATCTTCAAAGGCGATCTGCTGCTGATCGAAGAAGTACCCTGGCGCACGCTGAACAGTCGAGAGCTGGTCGCCTGCCTGGTGGGTGAACTGCTACTGGCCCGCCGCTTCGTCTTTGTCAATAACCGGATCCACCTGCAACCGGCCAATCGGACCTACCTGGAGGAAGTCTTCCCACCGGACGATCCGGGCTGCCACGTCATCGGCCCCATCCGGGCTGTCTTCCGACGCCTGCCGTAAAGCCCGGCTTGCCTGACGCGTGGGCTTTTTGCATATTCCGGCGGATCCCGACCAAAGTTGCGCCTTCATCGCCGTGCTGGATCGATACTTTCGCCTTTCGGAACAGGGCACGACGGTTCTGACCGAGCTACGGGCCGGCGTGGCCACCTTTCTGACCATGGCCTACATCCTGCTGGTCAATCCCCAGATTCTGGCCGATGCTGGCATGCCGCCCGACGACGTGGCACGCGCCACGGCACTGGCTTCGGCGGCCGCCACGCTGCTCATGGGTCTGTGGGCCAACTATCCGTTCGCCCTGGCGCCCGGCATGGGCCTGAATGCCTACTTCACCTACGGCGTCGTGCAGGGGATGGGCGTCAGCTACCATGTCGCCCTGGCGGCCGTCTTCGTGGAAGGGCTGCTGTTTCTGGCGTTGGCGCTCAGCGGCGTGCGCGGGGCCGTGCTCCGGGCAATCCCCGACGCGCTGAAGGTGGCCACCTCCGGCGGGATCGGGCTGTTTCTGGCGATCATCGGCTTTCAGAACGCCGGGCTGGTGGTCGACAGTCCCGCCACGCTGGTCACGCTCGGCTCCCTGAGGCATCCGACGACACTCCTGGCGCTCGGCACGCTCGTGCTCATGGCGCTACTCCTGGTGCGCCGCATCCCAGGCGCCCTGCTGCTGGGCATCCTGGCCGGCACGCTCGTGGCCTGGCTGACCGGCCTGGCCCCATTGCCCGAACGCTGGGTGCAGTTTCCCGGACTTCCCCGCGAAACGCTCGCCTCCTTCGACTTCGGCACGCTGCTGCACGCCAAACTGGTGAGCGTGATGCTGGCCTTCCTGTTCGTGGACTTCTTCGACACGGCCGGCACCCTGATGGGCATCGGACGGCTGGGCGGCTTCCTCAACGCCCGGGGCGAACTGGAACGCGCCCGCGAAGCCTTCTCGGCCGACGCCGTGGGCTCCACGCTCGGCGCCCTGCTGGGCACCAGCACGGTCACCACTTACATCGAATCGGCTACGGGTATCGAAGAAGGGGGCCGCACCGGGTTGACCGCCGTCGTGGTGGCCCTGCTTTTCCTGCTGTCGCTTTTCCTGGCCCCGCTCTTTACGGCCGTGCCGGCCGCTGCCACCGCTCCGGCGCTCATCCTGGTGGGCGTCCTTATGATGCAGGGGCTGACCGAACTGAACTGGCGCAAATACGACGAAGCAATCCCGTCCTTCCTGACCCTCACGATCATGCCCTTCACCTATTCCATCGCCAACGGCATTGCCTTCGGGCTGATCGCCTACGTGCTGTTGCAGGTACTGAGCGGCCGGGCACGCGCCGTGCATCCGATCCTCTACGCCCTGGCCGTCCTGCTAAGCCTCTACTATGCCTTCGAGCTGGGCGCCTGATCACATGCGGGCCGACGCCAGCCGCAGCGTCTTCTGACGCCGGCGCGGCCGGGGCGTCTGCAGCTGACCTTTCTCACGAGCGTACTCGACGCAGGCCGCCACGAACGCCGAAAAGAGCGGATGCGGCCGCCCCACCGTCGACTTGTACTCGGGATGGAACTGCACCCCGATGAACCAGCGATGCTCCGGCAACTCGACGATCTCCACCAGATCGCGCTCCAGGTTCAGTCCGGTAAACTGCATGCCGTGCTCGAGCAGCTTGTACCGGAGCACGTTGTTGACCTCATAGCGGTGGCGGTGCCGCTCGCGCACGTCCGAGGTGCCGTAGATGGCACGCACGCGGGAGCCCTCCACCAGATGACAGTCGTAGGCGCCCAGGCGCATCGTACCGCCCTTGTCGGTGATCTTCTTCTGCTCGGCCATCAGATCGATGACCGGATGCGGCGTGTCCGGGTCGAATTCGGTCGAGTGGGCATCGTGCCAGCCGCACACGTTCCGGGCAAATTCGATCACGGCGCACTGCATGCCCAGGCAGATCCCGAAAAACGGAATGTTCCGCTCACGAGCAAAACGCACCGCCTCGATCTTGCCCTCGATGCCACGCTCACCGAAGCCCGGCGCCACCAGAATGCCCGACACGTCGCCCAGCAGCTCAGCCACGTTCTCGCGCGAGATCTCGTCGGAGAGCACCTGCTTGACCTCCACCTGCACGCCGTGCTCGGCACCGGCCAGCACGAAGCTTTCCATGATCGACTTGTAGGCATCCTGGTGCGCTACGTACTTGCCCACGAGCGCCACGCGCACGGTGGCCTTTGGGCTTTTCAGGCGCCGGAGAAAATCGATCCAGTCGTCCAGATCCGGCTCGTGCAGCGCCTGCCGCTCCTGCTCATCGAACAGCCGCTCGATCACAATGGCATCGAGCCCTTCTTCCCGAAGCAGCAGCGGCACCTCGTAGATCGATTCGGCATCGAGCGCGGCGATGACGGCCCGCGGCTCGACGTTACAGAACAGCGCGATTTTGCGCCGCAGGTCGGCATCAAGCGGATACTCAGAGCGGCAGACGAGCACGTCGGGCTGAAGCCCGTGTGAGAGCAGCGTCTTGACCGAATGTTGCGTTGGTTTCGTTTTGAGTTCACCGGCTGCCTCCAGATAGGGTACGAGCGTCAGGTGAATGATGAGCGTGTTGCGCGGGCCGAGTTCGTAGCGGAGCTGGCGGATCGCCTCCAGATAGGGCTGGCTTTCGATGTCGCCCACCGTCCCCCCGATCTCGGTGATCACCACATCGTACTGGCCCGTCTCGCCAAGCTTGAGCATCCAGCGCTTGATCTCGTCGATGATGTGCGGCACCACCTGCACGGTCTTGCCCAGATAGGCTCCGGCCCGCTCCTTCGTGATGACCTCCAGGTAGATCCGGCCGGTCGTGACGTTGTTGGCCTGGCTGGTGGGCCGCCCCAGAAAGCGCTCGTAGTGCCCCAGGTCCAGGTCGGTCTCGGCGCCGTCCTCGGTCACGTACACCTCCCCGTGCTCGTAGGGGTTCATCGTGCCGGGATCGACGTTGATGTAGGGGTCGAGCTTCTGGATCGTCACGCGCAGGCCCCGTGCTTCGAGCAGGCGGCCCAGCGAGGCGCAGACGATCCCTTTGCCCAGCGAAGAAGTAACGCCTCCGGTTACAAAAATGTACTTGCTCGGCATAAGCATGCGGTGGGCTGCTTTGCGGATTGCGGCGGGGTCCCGACGACTTCAGACAGGCCCTACCAAGATACGCCGAAACGGCCCCGGGGATCAACCGTTGCCGTGGATTCTCCGCCAAGGAGATGCAGGGGGCCGGGCAAAGCGCCCCTTCCCCCTGCAACCCTGTGGCCGGTAACGGGTAGGAAGAAGCACAATTATGCATCTGGCCATGCGTCGCCGAACAATCACCCTCCGCCGCCTTACGCGCGCGGCAGCCGAAGATTACGAAGAAGCCGTGCGGGACCTGACCCCGGCCGAGCGCATTGCGCTGGTCTGGCCGCTGACCATCGAAGCCTGGTCGCTCCGGCCCCGCGATCCCGAAACGTCCGCCTTTGATGCTCAATCCCGACTATCGCGACATATTGTCCGCCTTTACCGACGCCGGCGCTAACCTTCCGGCTTGCGGGCCACCACGATCAGCCCGGTGCCCGTCCAGTTTTCCCGTGCCAGATCCAGCGCGTTCAGCACCAGTCCCACAGGCAACACGACCAGGTAGTACACGGGAAGCAGCAGATAGGCCAGCGCGGTCCGGTTGAGCGCCAGCATGGGATATTTGATGAGCAGCCGCCAGGCCAGCGATCCAAAGGGGCCGTAGCTGTAGTGGCTTTCGACGGGCTCCAGGCCGGCCTCGCGAAGCCGCGCTTCCAGGAGTTCGCGGCTGTAGCCTTCGCGCACGTGCTCTTCGAT
>WFPM01000110.1 GCA_015487635.1 Rhodothermus sp. | reverse complement strand
GGCAGTTCCACGAACGTAGCCCCCAGACTCTGCACTTCCTCCTTGACTGCATCGCGAATGTCATAGGCCGACACGCGCGCGCCCAGTCGCCGCGCCGTGGCAATGGCCTGGAGTCCGGCCACTCCGGCACCCAGCACGAGCACGCTGGCCGGCCGCACCGTTCCAGCCGCCGTGGTCAGCAGCGGGAAAAACTTGGGCAGCAGGTTGGCCGCAATAAGCACGGCTCTGTAGCCGGCTACGGCCGCCATCGCCGAGAGCGCGTCCATTTTCTGCGCCCGCGAAATGCGCGGCACCAGCTCCATGGCCAGCGCCGTCACCCCCTGCCGGGCCAGTTTTTCGGCGATTTCGGGACGATCGAGTGGGCTCAGAAATCCGATATACACGCTTCCCGCGCGCAGCAGCGCAATTTCCTCTTCCGAAGGGGGTTGCACGTGAACCACCAGCTCGGACGCCCAGGCTTCCTCCCGGGTCACGATCCGCGCCCCGGCAACTTCGTACTCCGCGTCGGCAATGAACGCACCGGCTCCTGCTCCCCGCTCCACCCGCACACTCATCCCCTGTTGCGTGAGGCGCTTCACCACATCGGGCACCAGCGCAACCCGTCGTTCCCCGACGGCCGTCTCGGCCGGAACGCCAATCTGCAACGCCATCCGTTTTTATGGATTGGTTAGTCTTTCAGATACTGCTTTTAAAATACTTTTTCATCAATTCTGCTCCAAATAAAAGCCGCCCGAAGGCGAGCAGCAATGCCCCCGGGCGGCTTTGACCAATCAATCACACAAAATCAACCGTATCTTTGCTCAAAATAGTCCATAAACGATATAAGGGCTTCGACGGCCTCGATCGGGCAGGCGTTGTAGATCGACGCCCGCAATCCACCCACCGAGCGATGGCCTTTCAGTCCGATGAGTCCGGCCTGCTTGGCTTCCTCCACGAAGCGCTGCTCCAGTTCCTCGCTCGGCAGGCGAAACGTCACGTTCATCTTGGAGCGCGAGCCCGGTTCGGCCGTGCCCCGGTAAAACTCGGTCCGATCGATGCGCTCGTAGAGCAGTTCCGCCTTCCGGTTGTTGATGGCCTCAATCGCCGGCAAACCGCCCAGGCCTTCCAGCCAGCGCAGTACCTTCTCGACGAGGTAGACGGCAAAGACCGGCGGTGTGTTGAAGATTTTGCCCACGTGCGTGCCGTAATCGAGCATCGTGGGCAGTGGCTGGTTGCGACGCTGCAGAAAGTCGTCGCGAATGAGCACCACGGTCACGCCCGCCGGCCCCACGTTCTTCTGGGCACCGGCGTAGATCAATCCGTAGCGCTCCGGCGTAATGCGCCGGCTCAGAAAGTCGCTCGAGGCGTCGCATACCAGCGGCACCTCGGCCTCGGGTTCCGTTTGAAATTGCGTGCCGTAGATTGTGTTGTTCGAGGTAAAGTGCAGGTAGGCCGCCTTCGGGTCCAGGTCCCAGGTGGATGGGTCCGGAATGTAACTGAAATTCCGATCCTCGCTGCTGGCGGCTACCCGGGCATTGCCCAGGAATTTGGCCTCCTTGTAGGCTTTTTTGGCCCAGGATCCGGTGATCAGGTAATCGGCCGAGCCGTCTTTCGGGAGAAAGTTCAGGGACACCTGATGAAACTGCAGCGAAGCACCTCCCTGCAGAAAGAGCACATGCCACTCCTCGCCCAGTCCCAGCAGCTTGCGTAGCAATGCTCTGGCTGAGGCGTCGATCTCTGCGTACTCGGGCGAGCGGTGGCTGATCTCCAGTACCGACGTACCCAGATCGCGGTAAACGGGCAGTTCTTCTTTGACTTCCAGCAGAACCGGTTCGGGCAGCACGGCCGGCCCGGCCGAGAAGTTGTAGACCCGACCGCTTGCCGTGCGAAAGACCGGGGTCTGAAGGGCTTCAGGCTGCGTCATGGCTGTCACTCCGGTTTTGGGGTTTCCAGAGGAATCAGTGAAACGGCCAGCACGTCCGGGAGTGCCGCAATGCGCTGCACGACGGCTTCGTCGGGACGTCCGTCGAACCGGATGCGCGCACAAGCCGCCCGCGCACCGGCAAAGATCAGGTTCTCCATTTCCTGTACGTTCCAGTTGGCGCGGCGCACCTCATCGAGCACCGAGGCCAGCACGCCGACCTTGTCTAGATGACGCACGGTCAGCAGGTGCGTGGCCGGAGAGTGCACTTCGAGGTTGACGCAGTTGGGCGCGCGCCCCGTTTCCAGATAGGTCGTAATGATGCGGACAACTTCGTCGGCAATGGCCTCCTGCGCCTGTTGCGTCGAGGCGCCAATGTGGTGCGTGAAGTACACCTGCGGATGGCCGGCCAGCGGATGCGCAAACGGGCCCGACTTGGCGGCGGGCTCGCCTTCCATCACGTCGAGCGCAGCCCGGATGCCGCGATGCTCCAGGGCCCACGCGAGAGCTTCTTCGTCGACCAGCGAACTCCGACTGGTGTTGATGAAGTAGGCGCCTGGCTTCATGGCCTCGAAGAAGGCCCGGTTGGCCAGATGCCGCGTCTCCGGCGTGGCGGCCAGATGGAGCGTTACGATGTCGGCCTCGGCGGCCACCTCCAGCGGGCTGTTTTTGCGGACGACGCCCAGTTCGCGGGCCCGCTCGTCGGTCAGCGAGCGGCTCCAGGCCACCACAGGCATCTCAAAAGCATGAGCGCGGCGGACAACTTCCCGACCGATGTGCCCCAGCCCGATCACGCCCAGCGTTCGGCCCTTGAGCCCTCGCCCTTTGCTGTAAGCCGCCTTGTTCCAGCGACCCTCGCGGGCGTCCAGCACGTTTTCCGGAATGAAGCGATCCAGCGCCAGGATCAGGCCAAAGGTGAGTTCGGCCACGGCCACGGCATTTTTGCCGGGGCAGTTGGCCACGAAGATACCCCGATCGGAGGCCGCGACCACGTCGATCGTGTCGTAGCCAGCGCCGGCCCGGATGATAAGCTCCAGCGCCGGGGCAGCCGCCATCATGTCGGCCGTCACGCGCGTGGAGCGTACCACAAGGATTTCTGGATTCAGCGAAGCAAGGGCCTCGCTCAATGCCTCCCCTTTCAGCTCAGGCCGATTATGCACGATCAGGCCCGCAGCCCGAAGCGCTTCCAGACAGCGCTCCTCAAGCTTATCGGCAATGAGTACCTGCATGGCTCTCGGCGTTTTCAGTCGAATACGTGGATGAGCAAACCGCTGCGCAACTTGGGCTCGAACCAGGTCGACTTGGGCGGCATCAGCAGCCCGGCATCGGAGACGGCTACCAACTCTTCAATGCTGGTCGGATACATGGCGATGGCCAGCGCCGCTTCCCCCCGATCCACCGCCTCTTTTAACGCGCCCAGCCCCCGGATCCCTCCCACAAAGTCCAGATTGGGGTCGGTCCGGGGATCGGTAATGCCCAGAATGGGCTCCAGAATGTGCTCATTCAGCCGGGCTACGTCTAACTGATCGGCCACGGTGCCGCGCTGCGTGGGCGGCAGCTCCACCCGATGCCAACTGCCATCCAAGTACAGCGTAATGGTGCCTTTAGCCGGCGGCACGGGATCCACCACGTTACGTTCCACCTTCATCCGCGCCTCCAGCGCTTGCAGGAATTCTTCCGGCGACATGGGCAGCCGTCGCACCACCCGGTGGTACGGCAAAATCTGGAGCTGGCTCATGGGAAAGAGCACGGCCGGGAAAATCTCGTACTCGGCCAACCCCTCTCGCGGCGGCTCCTGTTCGCGCAGCACGGCGGCCGCCCGGGCCGCGGCGGCACAGCGGTGGTGGCCATCGGCCACGTAAACGCGCTCCACCGTACGGAACGCTTCCAGCAGCTCGGACGGATCTTCGACCTTCCAGACTGTATGTCGCACGCCGTCGTCCGCCACAAAGTCGTAAAGCGGCGTACCCTCGGTGATCCGTGCCACCAGAGCGTCAATGGCCGGCTGGTCCGGATAGGTCAGCATGACGGGTTCGGCATGCGCCCGCTGCTCCAGGATATGCCGAGTGCGGTCGGCTTCTTTGTCGGGACGCGTCTTTTCGTGACGTACGATCCGTCCATCTTCGTAGGCCGCCACCGGCACGCAGCCGAAGATGCCGGTCTGCACGTGATCGCCCATCTGCTGCCGGTAGACGTAAAGTGCCGGCTCCGGGTCCTGCACAAAGACAGGGCTTTCCCGAAACTGCCGCAGGTTTTCCGCACCCCTGGCGTAGACGGCGTCATCGTGCTCGTCGGTGCCCTCCGGCAGATCGATTTCGGGGCGAATCACATGCAGAAAACTCCAGGGCTTACCGGCGGCGAGCTGCCGGGCCTCTTCGGTGCTGATCACATCATAAGGGGGCGAAGCAATCTCCGCGGCCTTCTCAGGGATCGGTCTGAGTGCACGAAAAGGGTGTACCAGGCTCATTTTTACAAAATTTTTTACGAACAACTTTTGGTATAAATTAAGCCTGCACCCAGCATGTAGGCGTTCTCTCCATGTAGAATTTACGCGAAGATTTCCTGCTACATTGTGGCTTTAGCCCCCCGTTCAGCATTCCCAGATTCAGCAACGTGAATCTCCTTCTCTGCACCGGAAACCTTGTCGGCTCTTACCTGGTTAAAGGGGTCGACTCAACACCGCGGGGTGGAGCAGCTGGTAGCTCGTCGGGCTCATAACCCGAAGGTCGCGGGTTCGAATCCCGCCCCCGCTACAACGAAGCGCGTCTGGCCATGATGGTCGGACGCGCTTTTTTTGGTTCGGGGCGGATTTTTCGCACTTCAGACTTAAGTCCCCGTCTGAACGGCCGATTCTATCACAGACAACAGCCCCCGTGTACCCTAACGCAAACCCTTAAAAGGCCATGCGTAGCATTCGATTGTTTGCGGCGTTTGTGTTTCTGTTGACCACCGCGTTTGCCCTGCTGCCGGAAAGCGCAAGCGACGTCACCCCCATCCAGCAGCTCTTTTTGATCAAAGAGCTCAAACCGGATATTACGCGCATCGGCGTGATCTGGGACAAAAACGCGGCCAATCGCGACAAGATTTTGCCGCAACTGGAGCGGGCTTCGGCTGCCACCGGTATCAAGGTCATTGTAGGCGAAGTGGCCAGCCTGCAGGAGGTAGCGCCCCAGTTCCGGACGCTGTTGCGGGACCACAAAATCGAAGCGCTCTGGATTCTTGAGGAAGAAGGACTACTGGGACAGGGCATTGCCCGAAGCTTCCTGATCAAAAGTGCCACACAGGCGGGCATGCCGGTCTTTGCGCCTTCTGAAACCTGGCTGAAAGAAGGTGCCTGCGTTACCTGGCGCAAAGATGCCGAAGGGATCCGACTGGTGGTGAACAAGGCGGTAGCCGAGGCGATGGGCATTACGATCCCGGCCAAGTACCAGGATCGCACGGCTTTCCTGGCCATGAACTGACAAGTACCACCAGAAACGACAATCAGTCATGGAGCAGCTGCGTACCCATTCACTGCGGGCGTTGCTGACCCGGATGAACCTGCGCCGGCGCTTCATTCTGTTCCTGGGTGGCCTGGCAACGCTGACGTTTATTGCCTTTTTCATCTATGCCCGCTATGCCACGCGGGTTACTGAGCGGGAGTTTGCGCAGCGCGGCCATCTGCTGGCCCAGACGCTGGCCAGCCAGAACAACCTGACCTTGCTCATGCAAGACGAAGAAGGCCTACAACAGGAGTTGGAGCATACAATGGCTTCAGGTTACGCTATCGCTGGGGCCTTTTTCAACCAAGAAGACAGCATCGTGGCCGCGCAGAACCTGGAGACGCTTCGCCCGGAAGATCTGGCGCCGCCGGCCGATACGACCGCCGAAGCGCACCTGCGCTGGACCCAAACCCGGTCAGGCGTTCCGGTGCTGGTCGCGCAGGCACCCGTCACGCTGGACGACGGCCAGCAGCTCGGGCGTGTGCTGGTGGTCATGCCGGCCAAGGCCGTGCAGGCGCAGCAGCGCACCGGCTTCTGGCTGTCGATGTTGATCGCAGCCTTCATCACGCTGGTAGTCTGGATCATCCTGATGGTCGTCCAGCGCACCGTGGTACGTCCGGTCGATCAACTGCGCCAGGCCGCACAGGCCGTTGAGCGGGGCGACCTGAGCGTGCGCGTGGCCATCGATCAGCAGGACGAGATCGGCCAGCTCGCGGCCTCCTTCAATGCCATGGTCGAGGCCAGTGAGCGCAACATGGAAGCGCTGCGCGAGCAGCAGGAGGCCGCCGAAGCCGCCCGCAATCAGGCCGAAGCGCTACGCCGTCAGGCCGAAGAAACCAGCCAGCGCCTGCAGGAACGCTTCCGGCAGATCTCGCAGGTTATTGCCGCCGTTACGAGGGGCGACCTTACCCACCGGCTGGAGGTGCCTGACGACCACGAGGTGGGCGCTCTCATGCGCCAGATCAATCAGATGATCGAGGACCTGACGGCGCTCGTGCGCGAGATCTACGCCACCGGCAACGCGCTGGCCGAAGTCGCCCACAACGTCTCGACCTCGGCCGAGGAAATGTCGGCCGGTGCCAGCAACCAGGCCCAGCAGACCATGGAAGTGGCCACGGCCATCGAGGAGATGACGCAGACGATCGCCTCCTCCTCGAAAAATGCGCACGAGGCCAATCGCATGGCCCAGCGGGCCTCTGAGCTGGCTGCCAGCGGCGAAAAGATCTTCCGCAAAACCACCGAGGGCATGCATCGCATTGCCTCTATCGTTAAGGACTCGACACAGAAGGTTACGGCCCTCGGTGAGTCCAGCGCGCAGATCGGCGAAATCATTCAGGTTATCAGCAGCATCGCCGACCAGACGAACCTGCTGGCACTGAACGCCGCCATCGAAGCGGCCCGCGCGGGCGAGCAGGGCCGCGGTTTTGCCGTGGTGGCCGACGAAGTGCGCAAGCTGGCCGAGCGCACCACCAGTGCCACCAAGGAAATCGAGCAGATGATCATCCGCATTCAGCAGAATACGGATGAAGTTGTCGATTCGATGACCAAAGGCAATGCAGAGGTCGAAGCCGGTCTGAAATTGGCCGACGAAGCCTCGCACGCCTTCGGTGAGATCCTTCAGGCCATCGATCAGATGGTGCTGATGATCAACCAGATCGCCTCGGCCAGTGAGCAGCAGTCGGCTACGAGCAGTCAGATTTCGCAGAGCGTCGAAGAAATTTCGTCGGTAGCTAACGAAGTCTCGCGGGCCACTTCGGAGCTGGCCGCCACGGCCAACGTGCTGAACCGGCACGTGCAGCAGATGCGCCAGCTCATCGAACGCTTCCGCATCCGGCAGGAAGACGCCGCAGCATCAAAGCAGACCGTAGCCGCAACGACAGGAGACGGGCTGTAACGGCACGGGGGGAGGTTACCGGAAAGGCCGTCCGACTTCTCGGGCGGCCTTTCCAGTATTTTAGCGCCAGATTCGATGTATCGCCCAGGCTACGCCAACGCCCAGCACGGCTCCGGCCAGCACGTCGGAAGGATAGTGTACGCCTTTCCAGACGCGCCCGACTGCCACGCTGGTAGCCCAGGCGTAAGCCGGTACGATCACATAGATTCGGGGCACTTCAAGACTCCAGGCTGTCGCCAGGGCAAAGGCCAGCGCTGCATGTCCCGACGGGAACGCATAAGACGTAGGCGGATCGCCACGGGGTGCAATGTCGTCCCAGGCATCAAACGGACGATCTCGCCGAATCAACGCTTTCAGGCCGAAAACCAGCACGGTCGTGGCCGCCGTGGCCAGCGTTATGCGCTCGGCGGTTGGCCGTTCCAGCTGACCTACCAGCACCCCACCCCATGCCACCGCCGTCAGCCCGGCAAACATTGGGTAGGCCGTGGCATCGACCGTCCCGAAGTAAACCGAGGCGACGGGCCCGTCCCACCGATACGCGGTGCAGAGCAGCCGCAGCTCCAGCGCTGCACGGTCACAGGCCGTCTGCGCCTGGGCGCCAGCCGTGATCAGTACAGTCAGCACCAGGCCCGACCACAGGCCACACCGTTTCATTCTTCCAGATAGACCTCGTCCATCTCAGCCCGGCTGCGCGGCGGCTGTATGCCCATCGCTTCTTTGACCTGGCGACGGATCTCCTCCTGGAGTTCCGGCCGTTCTTTCAGCCAGGCCTTGGCGGCTTCGCGGCCCTGTCCGATGCGCTCCTCCCCGTAGGCGTACCAGGAGCCACTCTTCTGGATGATGTTGTGCTCGACGGCCAGATCGACCAGCTCGCCCAGCACCGAGATGCCCTCGCCGTAGATGATGTCGAACTCGGCCTCTCGGAACGGCGGGGCCACCTTGTTCTTGACGATTTTCACTTTCGTGCGGTTACCCACCACCTCGGAGCCCTCCTTGATCGCGCCGATGCGGCGGATGTCCATGCGCACCGAGGCATAGAACTTCAGGGCCAGCCCGCCTGTGGTCGTCTCGGGGTTGCCGTACATCACCCCGATCTTCTGGCGCAGCTGGTTGATGAAGATGAGTACGGTGCGCGTGCGGTTGATCGTGCCGGTGAGCTTACGCAGCGCCTGGCTCATCAGACGGGCCTGCAGTCCGACGTGACTGTCGCCCATGTCGCCCTGAATCTCGGCCTGCGGCACGAGTGCCGCCACCGAGTCGACCACGATCACGTCCAGCGCCCCGCTACGCACGAGCGTATCGCAGATGTTCAGCGCCTGCTCGCCCGTGTCCGGCTGGGCCACCAGCAGGTTGTCCAAGTCAACGCCCAAGTTGGCCGCATAGCGGGCATCGAAGGCGTGCTCGGCGTCGATGAACGCACAGGTGCCCCCGAGCTTCTGCGCCTCGGCCATGATGTGCAGCGCCAGCGTCGTCTTACCGGACGACTCCGGCCCATAGATCTCGATGATTCGTCCCCGGGGCACCCCACCCACACCGAGCGCCACATCCAGCGCCAGTGACCCGGTGGGGATCACGTCCACCGAGATGGCCGGCGCATCACCCAGGCGCATGATGGCACCTTTGCCGTACTGCTTTTCAATGTGCTTGACCGCCAGCTCCAGTGCCTTCGCCTTTGCCGAATCCTGAGTCGCCATAATTGTTGCCTGTCAATTGGTTTTTGCTGTAAAGTAGGAAATTTTCGGCCACTTGCAAAGATCTGCCCTCACCGTGACACTGGTCTGTCACCCGCATTGCGAAGCGGTCGTCGAGACCTTTTGTTGAAGTAAATGAAGGCGTAAAAGATCCAGGGCTGCGGCCGTTGCCCGTTGTTTGAAGCGCTGCCGTTCATCCGGCAGATAGTACCGCCGGGCAAAGGCCGTACGGGCATCGGCCAGACCGATCCATACGGTGCCGACCGGCTTGTCCGAGGTCCCGCCAGTCGGTCCGGCAATTCCGGTCGTCGAGAGCGCCACCTGGGCGCCGAGCCGTTCGCGCACGCCCTGCGCCATCTGCACGGCCACGGCCTCGCTGACGGCGCCCTCGCGGGCCAGCACTTCGGGATCGACGCCCAGCACTTCGACTTTCACGGCGTTGGCATAGGCCACCACCCCGCCCCGGAAGTACGTGGAGGCGCCGCTGACGTTGGTGATGCAGTCGGCCAGGTGGCCGCCCGTGCAACTTTCGGCCACGGCCAGGGTAGCTCCTAACTCCCGAAGCAACCGCCCCACCACAACCTCCAGCGTCTCTTCATCGAAGCCCACAAAGCGCTCCCCGATCCGCTCCAGCATGAACGATTCCAGCGCCGCCATCCGCTTCCGGGCTGCTTCGGCCGTCGGAGCTTCCACGGTCAGGCGCAGACGCACCCCATAGGGACCGGGCAGGTAGGCCAGCCGTATATGTTCATTGAGCAGCGATTCCACCCCGGCCAGGCGCTGCTGCAGGTCCGACTCGCCGATGCCGGCTGTGATCAGCGTGCGGTGCAGGACTGTCGGTCGCCCGGGTCGTTGCTCCAGACGCGGCAGCACTACCTCGCGCATCAGCCGCTGCAGCTCATGCGGCACGCCGGGTAGCACCGCCACAATGCCCGCTTCGTCCTCCAGCCACAGGCCCGGTGCCGTACCCACCGGATTGGAAATCGGCTCGAAGCCCTCGGGCACGAGTGCCTGCACCCGGTTGCGCTCGGGCATGGCGCGCCCCCGGCGCTTGAAGTGGGCTTCGATCTGTGCCAGCAGTTCCGGACGCAATTGCAGGGGGCGCCCCAGGCAGTCGGCCAGCGCCTCGCGTGTCCGATCGTCGTGCGTGGGACCCAGCCCACCGCTTACGATCACCACCTCGGCCTCGGCACGTGCCCGACGGAGCGCCCGACAGATGGCCTCCGGATCGTCGCCAACTGCCTCGATACGCACCACGGTAATGCCTCGCCCTGTCAGTTCGGCACCCAGCCAGGCCGCATTCGTGTTGACCGTGGTGCCCGAAAGCAACTCGTCGCCAATCGTCAGCAAAATGGCCTTCATCGATCTACTCGCTGTGGGCCTCCGACCAGCCATACGGATCGGCCTGCCAGTCCTCCAGAACGGCCGTCGTGTGTTCGTCGAGCAGTCCGTGCTCCCGTGCCACCTCCAGCAAAACGGATAGGTTTGTCAGCGTGTGCAGGGGGATTTCGGCCTGAGCGAAGCGCATCTCCGCCTCGGGGAAGCCATAGGTAAAGATGGCAAGCACGGCAAGCACATGGGCATCGGCCGCCATAAGCGCTTCGGCGGCCGCGATCGACGAGCCGCCCGTGGAAATCAGGTCTTCGATCAACACTACCTGCTGCCCCGGCTCCAGACGCCCTTCGATCTGACGCTCCTGTCCGTGTGCTTTCGGTCGGGCGCGCACGTACACCATGGGCAGCTCCAATCGGTCAGCCAGCCAGGCGGCGTGCGGGATGCCGGCCGTAGCCGTGCCGGCAATTACATCGGGCTCCAGTTCCCAGAACTCGATAATCTGACGAAATCCTTCGGTCACCGTGCGGCGAAGGTGGGGATAGCTGATGAGCAGACGGTTGTCGCAATAAATGGGCGCTTTCAGGCCGGAGGCCCAGGTGAAAGGCCGATCCGGCGAAAACGAAACGGCGCCGATCGTCAGCAGCGCCGCCGCTACCTGTCGGGAAAGGGCCTCTTCAGGCGTCATGGCGATATACGATGGTCTGTTTCCACGCCCCCTGCACGTACCAGAGTCCGGTCAGCACCGTTAGCGCCACCAGACCTGTAAGTAGCAATAACGGCAGAGGTCCCTCCAGGATCTGCTCTGCATAATGGCCTACCATGCCCGGGAGACGACGCAGCACCAGCAACAGCAGCATCCCGATCAGAAAGACCAGCTGCACGGTGGTTTTCGTCTTGGCCAGCGGAAGCGTGCGCAGGCTCTGTCCCCGAGCCTCGGCCCAGGTACGCAATCCGGTTACCAGCAGGTCGCGAGCCGCGATAACCCCGACGGCCCACCAGGGCACCTGCTCCGGTAGCAGAACGGCCAGGCATATAAACGTGCCCAGCACGAGCACCTTGTCGGCAAAGGGGTCCAGGAACTGCCCCAGCCGCGAGCGAGCCCGGAAGCTACGGGCCAGCTTGCCGTCCAGGTAGTCCGAAATGGCAGCGGCCACAAAAATCCCCAGCGCGGCCAGCTGACCGGTAAAAGTCCCGCCCAGCAGCAGCACCAGCAGGACGGGCGTCAGCGCAATGCGCGCAATGGTCAGGGCATTGGGCAGATGGCGCATAATGACAGTGAATTCCGGTCTCTCTTCGCCTTAAGATACAATTCCGACGCGAATATCGGTTCGTGCACGAACGTCCACCCGGGTCCCAGGTTCATGCAGCTTTACCGAAGACATACGCCCGGCTGACATTCTGACGTACCCGTCGGCTCGGCATTGTTCTTGAGCAAAGGCCGGCACGGCATCTGAGTGGTGCAATTTGTCGGACCTTTAAAACCAGAGCTGTAAACGATGGGCAAGATTATCGGCATCGACCTGGGCACGACAAACTCGGTGGTGGCCGTCATGGAAGGCGGCGAGCCCAAGGTGATCATCAACCCGGAGGGCTCGCGGGTAACGCCCTCGGTGGTGGCCTTCACGGCGGATGGTGAGCGCCTCGTCGGCGCCCCGGCCAAGCGACAGGCCATTACGAACCCGAAGAACACGATCTTCTCGATCAAGCGCTTCATGGGGCGCTTCTACGACGAGGTGACCGAAGAAATCTCGATGGTGCCCTACAAGGTCGTTCGGGGCGATAACAACACGGTCCGCGTCGAGGTCGAGGTCGGCGGTGAGAAGCGCCTCTACACGCCGCAGGAGATCTCGGCCATGATTCTGCAGAAGCTGAAGCAAACGGCCGAGGAATATTTGGGCGAGCCGGTGACCGAAGCGGTCATCACGGTACCGGCTTACTTCAACGACGCGCAGCGGAAGGCCACAAAGGAGGCCGGTGAGATTGCTGGACTGAAGGTGCGCCGGATTCTCAACGAGCCAACCGCCGCGGCGCTGGCCTACGGCCTGGACAAGAAGGAAAAGGACCTCAAAATCGCCGTCTACGACCTAGGCGGTGGTACGTACGATATTTCGATCCTGGAGCTGGGCGATGGCGTCTTTGAGGTGAAGGCCACGAACGGAGACACGCACCTGGGTGGGGACAACTTCGACCAGCGGCTCATTGACTACATCGCCGACGAATTCCAGAAGCAAGAGGGTATCGACCTGCGGAAAGACCCCATGGCGCTGCAGCGGCTCAAGGAAGCGGCCGAAAAGGCCAAGATCGAGCTGTCCAGCGCCATGAAGACCACGATCAACCTGCCGTTCATCACGGCGACGGCCGAAGGGCCCAAGCACCTGGTCATGGAGATCACGCGCGCCAAGTTCGAGCAGTTGATCGAAGACCTAGTGGCACGCACAATCCCGCCCATGGAGCAGGCCCTCAAGGACGCCAAGCTCCGCAAGGAGGACATCGACGAGGTCATCCTCGTTGGCGGTTCGACGCGGATTCCGCTGGTGCAGCGGACCGTCGAGGAGTTCTTCGGCAAGAAGGCGAACAAGTCGGTCAACCCCGACGAGGTGGTGGCCATCGGTGCGGCCATCCAGGCCGGCGTTCTCTCGGGTGAAGTGGAGGACGTGCTCCTGCTGGACGTGACGCCGCTGAACCTGGGTATCGAGACGCTCGGCGGCGTGATGACCGTGCTGATTCCGGCCAACACGACGATTCCGACGCGTAAGAGCGAGATCTTTACGACCGCGTCGGACAACCAGACCTCAGTCGAGATCCACGTCCTGCAGGGTAACCGCGAGATGGCGGCCGACAACCGGAGCCTCGGGCGCTTCATCCTCGACGGCATCCCGCCCGCTCCGCGCGGCGTGCCGCAGATCGAGGTGACCTTCGACATCGACGCCAACGGTATCCTGCACGTGTCGGCGCGCGACAAGGCCACCGGTAAGGAACAGTCGATCCGCATCGAAGCCTCCAGCGGTCTGACGCCGGAGGAGATCGAGCGGATGCGTGAAGAGGCGCGCCGGCATGCGGCCGAGGACCGCAAGCGGCGCGAACAGGTCGAGAAGCTCAACCAGGCCGACTCGCTCATCTACATGACCGAAAAGAACCTGCGCGAGTACGGCGACAAACTGCCGGCCGACAAGCGGGCGAAGATCGAGTCGGCGCTCGAGCGCCTGAAAGAGGTGCACAAGGCGCGCAACTTCGACGAGCTCGACTCGGCGATCGCTCAGCTCAACCAGGCCTGGAACGAGGCCAGCCAGGACCTCTACCAGGCTCAGCAGGCGGCCGGCGCGCAGGCGTCCGACGGTGCCTCGGCGCAGGCCAGCTCCGGTGGCGTCCGCGAGGCCGACTACGAGGTGATCGACGAGGACGACAAAGATAAGCAGTAAGCGCGCGTTCGTGCGGTCTGACCGCCGCGCGCTTACTTTGACATAGACGGAGTTGCAGGCCCCGGTGGTGCAGGCCACCGGGGCTTTTTTTCTGGTGTGACGCCTCAGTCCGCCGGCAGCCGGAAAAGCCGCCGGGCATTTTCTGTGGTAACCCGCGCCACCTCGTCCAGCGGCACGCCCTTGACTTTGGCCAGCTTCTCGGCCACGTGGCGCACATAGGCCGGCTCGTTGCGCCTGCCGCGATGCGGCACCGGCGCCAGAAACGGGGCATCCGTTTCGAGCACCATCTGCTCCAGCGGTAGCGTGCGCACCAGTTCGGCCAGTCCGCTCTTCTTGAAGGTCAGAATCCCGCCGATGCCCAGCAGAAAACCCAGCTCGGCGGCCGCCTCGGCCACCCAGGCTGGCCCGGTAAAACAGTGAAAAATGCCGCGCAATCGCTCCGGATGTGCACTGGCCGCCCGCTCCTCCCTGAGTATGCGCACCAGATCTTCCGAAGCCTCCCGGTTGTGCAGGATCAGCGGCAGATCCTTTTCGATGGCCAGTCGGATGTGCTTCCGGAAAAACGCCTGCTGTCGTTCGTCAAAGGAGCGATCCCAGTAATAGTCCAGACCACTTTCGCCCACGGCCACCACCCGCGGGTCATCACAGAGACGAACGATCTCCTCGAAGTCGGCTTCGGTGGCCGTGCGCGTTTCCGAGGGGTGCAGCGCCGCCATGGCGTATACGCCCGGATAGCGGTCGCAGAGCGCCAGCGCCCGGTGCACCGACGGCACGTCGATGGCCGGTAGTACCATGGCCACCACGCCAGCCTCCCGGGCGCGGGCCACCACCTCGTCGCGATCTTCGTCGAACGCTTCCAGGTACAGATGAACGTGCGTGTCGATCAGCGCAACCATAGGTCTCTGTTTAAAATGATGGCAGGTTTTGCGCAAACGCACGGAACCCGATGCGAGATCAATACCCCCTGCGCTTTGACAGGCACTTCAAAAGACGGAGACGGAATGCGTTGTGCAGCGTTTGAATGTTTGTAACTTTAGCAAAAGCGAAACGCACCGGCACTACCCTCCAATCACCGTGTCGTCCTTCCGCCGTCGTCTGGGGTTGCGCCTGCTGCCACTGGTGGCGCTGGTGGCGCTATGGCCGGTCGGCCGGATCCTTCATGACAGCTGGGAGGTGTTCCGGCTGACGGGTCAGGTGCCCGAAGCGCCACCCGGTGGCTTCGACTGGGTGCACTGGGTCTCGGAGGAGGGGCGCATCGTGGCGGGCTACGTCTTCCCCGGCGGCCCGGCCGCCCACGCCGGCATCCGGGAAGGCGACGTATTCTATTTGCTGGACTTTCAGCAATTTTTCAACCTTGAAGATCTCAAACAGGCGATCGACGGCCAGCCGCCCGGCAGCGTGCACACCTACGCGCTGTTTCGGGACGGCAACTACCTGGAAGCGCGCGTGCGCTTTACGCGCTACCCCACGTTTCTCTACCCCCTCTCGCCCACGCTCTGGCAGTTTTCGCTCTGGGGCTTCGTGCTGGGCGCTTTCGTGCATGGGCTGGCGCTGCTGTTGCTGTTGCCACTGGCCCGGCGCAGCCGCCGTGCCCGTTTTTCCCTGCTGCTTATCTGCGTTTCGGCGCTCTGGTTTTTCAGCAACCTGGGCCGATTGCTACAGGTGACCTTTCTGGGGCCGCCTTATCCCGGCGGCCTGCAGGACCGGGTGTTTCAACTGCTGACGTTTACCGGTCTGGTCGGCTGGATCGGCTTTCCGGCGCTGCTGCTCCGGCAGATTGTCCACGACCTGCGCCTGCATCGTCCGGCCTTGTATCATCGCATCGGGTACGTACCACCGCTTGTGCTGGCAACGGCCGTAGTGCTGACCACCTTCTGGCACGGCGCGTTGCCTTTCACGCTGGAAGCTTTAATTGCCCCGATTCTATTCTACGTTTGCTGCTACGTGGGACTGGCCGCCGGCCTGATTCTATTGCTGGGCGCCGGCCGGAGCACTACTTCCGAGAGCTGGAATCGTTCGGGCAGCTGGCTGACGCTGGCTTTTTCGTTGCTGCTGGGGCTCTCGGTACTGGACGTCGTGCCGCTGTTCGGGCTGGTCACCGACAGCATGGTAGGCTGGGTCATTGTGAGTGCCCAGTTGCTCTTGATCGCCCCGATCGGGCTGGTCTCGCTGGCCACGCTCAAGCTGGGCAAGGTGGATCTGGTGCTGGAGCGCACGCTCGTCTACGGGACCGTGCTGGGCGCCATCTTTCTGGCCTTCGTCGGCGGCATGTCGCTGATGGAACCCCTGCTGGCCCGGGTGAACACTCCCTGGCAGGTGGTGGGCGGCCTGTATGTAGTGATCCTGCTCGTGCTTTTCGAGCGGCTGGCCCGCTGGCTACGCCGAGAACTACCCGCCTTCTTTTCGACGGAGCGTCAGCGCACACGCCAGCTGCTCAGCCACTTCCAGGAACAGATGGCTCAGCTTTTCAGCTTCGAGGCACTGGCGCGACGAACGGTCGAGGTCGTGGCCGAGGCATTTCGGGTGCGCTCCGTGCGCATCTTTTTCCGTCCTGACGAATCGTTGCCCTGGTTTTCGGCCGCCTACCACCCGGAGCCTCCGTATCTGACCGAACGTATCGTGGAGGCGATCTGGCCGCATTTTCGGGAAGAAGGACGCATCTGGGCCCGCAACCCCGAGCTGAGCGAAGCCCACCTGCCTCAGGAACTGCAGGCCCTCCTCGAAAGCCGGCAGGTGGCCCTGCTCATCCCTATCCTTGCCAAGCACCGCCCGCTGGGCCTGCTTGCCCTGGGCCCTCGACGCAACCGCCACGAATTTTACAATCTGGAAGACCTGGATCTGCTGCGTATGCTCGGCGGCCAGCTGGCTCTTGCCATCGAACGCCTCTATCTGGTCGAACGCGAGCGGGCCCTGATCCGCCAGAATGCCGAAGCGCAACTGGTCGCCCTGCGTGCCCAGATCAATCCGCATTTTCTGTTCAATGCGCTCAACACGATTGCTGCGCTGATCAACGAGCACCCGGAAAAGGCCGAAGCCGTAGTCGAGCACCTGGCCGCGATTTTCCGCCACACCCTGAACACGGGCAGCCGGTCGTTCGTCTCGCTGGACGAAGAACTGCAGCTCGTGAGGCACTATCTGGAAATCGAGCGGGCACGCTTCGGTGAGAAGCTTTCGGTCGCCATCGAATTGCCCGCCGAACTGAGCGCATTCCCCGTACCGGCGTTTGCGGTGCAGACGCTGGCCGAAAACGCCGTCAAACATGGCCTGGAGAAACTACGCACCGGCGGTGCCGTTCAGATCCGGGTCCGACGCCTTGAAGGTGGGCTGGTTGAAATCCTGGTTGCCGACACCGGTGTGGGCATCCCGTGGCTCTGGGAGCAAAACGGACAGCCCGTCGAAGGTCCGCTGCCCTTTTTCGGACTGGGACTGCGCAACGTCATGGCCCGGCTGGAACAACTCTACGGGCGCCGCGATCTGCTTCGCTTCGAAAGCGCACCGGGACAGGGCACCCGCGTGCGCCTGCTGCTCCCGCCGGTTCCTCAGCCCGAACCGACTTCGCCCGTGAACTAAATTCCCCGAAATGCCATGTTTCGCATTCTGATCGTGGACGACGAACCACCGGCTCGACGCCGATTGCGCAAACTGCTCGAGCCGCTGCGGGCTTCCGGCCGGGTGGCGGTCATTGAGGAGGCGGCCGACGGCGTCGAGGCCCTCGAAAAACTACAGCAGCAGACGTTCGATCTGCTGCTGCTCGACGTACGCATGCCGGAGCTGGACGGTTTTGAGGTGCTTGAGCGCATCGATCCGAAGCGACGGCCGTTCGTCGTTTTTACGACGGCCTACGACGACTACGCGCTGAAGGCGTTCGAGGCGCACGCCATCGACTATCTGCTCAAGCCGATCAACCAAGATCGCCTGCTGGAGGCCGTCGCCCGGGTTGAGCAACTGCAGACCACCGCCCAACTCCGAGAGCAGGAAGAACGTCTGTCCAGATTGCTGGACTGGCTCGAGTCGCAACAGCAACAAGCGACGCCCACTGCCGGGGGCTCCTCCCCTTATCTCGAACAACTGTCCGTTAACTACCGGGATCGCATCCTGATTATTCCCATCGCTCGCCTGGTTTCGGCCGAGGTTCATGATGGCATCACGCGCCTGTATGTGCTGGAAGAAGAACCGGGGGCTCCTCCTCGGCTGCGCCAGCACGTGGTCAGCTACACGCTGGATCAACTGGAAGCCCGCCTGAACCCGCACGATTTCATGCGGGTGCATCGCTCGGCGATCGTCCAACTCCGGCACATCCGGGAGTTGATCCCCTGGTTCAGCGGCCGCTACAAACTGAAGTTGACCGGAGACCACGAGGTGATCGCCAGTCGTGAACGGTCCAAACTCCTCAAAGAACGGCTTGTACTTTGAGCCATGCTACAACGCCTCCCCATCCTGCTGCTTCTGATCGGCACGGTACGGGCGCTGGCCGCCCAACCGGTCGATACGCTCCGCGTGCAACTGTTCACCGGGTTTCAGCCCGACGTAGTGACCGTCGAGCCTACCGCCACGGCCCGAATTTATGCGGAAGATTTCGTGCGCCCTCTGCTGCATCTGCCCGCCGGCACCATGCTGCTGGTGGATCGCCGGGGCAACGAGTTGCGCCTGCGCACGTCCGAGGGGACGATCTTTGCCCGCTGGATCCGCATCTATCCGGAACCTGGCGGGCACCTGCGCCTGACCGCCCGGCGTCCCGGCCAGACGTCCGGTCCGTTCACCTACCCCGGCTGGCTCCAGATCGTCCCCGATCCTTCCGGTCTTCAGATCATCAACCATGTTGCCCTTGAGGATTATGTGGCCGCCGTGCTGGCCCGTGAACACCACTTCGACGATCTGGAAAGTTCCAAAGCATTGGCTGTGGCCATCCGCACCTACACGCTGCGCCGTTTGCAGACAGCCGACATGCTACTGGACCATGCCGCCCACCAGATGTACGAGGGCATCGATCGGGTCACGCCGCTCATCCGCGAGGCCGTGGCGCAGACGCGCGGCGAGGTGCTGACCTATCAGGGCGAATTGATCGAAGCGGTCTATTTTGCCTCCAGCGGCGGACACACCGCCAACAACGAAGATGTGTGGGATGGCGTCCCACAGCCTTATCTGCGCGGTCAGCCTGATCCGTACGATCATAATGCTCCTTACCAGCACTGGGAGGCAACGCTTCCCCGAGACCGCCTGCTGGAAGTTCTCTCGCGCCGGTATGGTGCCCGCATCACGGGCTTTCGGATCGGCACGCACAGCCCGGACGGCCGCGTCGCCACCATCGAGCTGCTCCGTGAGCGCGGCGATCCGCTGACGATCCGTGCCAACGAGTTCCGGCTACTGATCAACACGCATTTTGGACGCCACACGCTGCGCAGCACGTTCTTCACCGTCCGCCGTCAGGGCGACGCTTACTATTTCGAAGGAAAAGGCTTCGGGCACGGTGTGGGCCTCAGCCAGTACGGTGCGCTGGAGATGTCCCGCCAGGGCTATTCGTACCGGGATATTCTGGCCTTTTACTATCCGGGCACCGACCTGCATCTTTACGAGGCCGGGGCTCTGCTGGCTGCCGGTTCGTCTCCGGAGACCGGGCAGCCCGACGACTTCTCGCCTCCACCGGCCCGCACGCCTGCAACTTCACCCGAGGCAACCGCTCCGGCCACGTCAAGCGCAACGCGTCCCGTGGTAGCAGTCGGCTGGAGCGCGGCTCGGACTGTCGAACGTCCCATTCGTCGTCGAATCGGTTGGTAGTATGCAACGTGTTCTGTTCTGGTTTGCGCTGGGCCTGAGTCTGTGGATCCGGTGTGCCCTGGCGCAGGAGCGTCCGCTGCCGCGCTTTCGTACGCAGCAGGACAGCCTTACCGTCTTTCAGTTGCCGCCCGTGCTGGTCGAAGCCACGCGCGGATTTACGGCCCCCTGGGGCGAGGCGCTTCCCCTGCTCACGCTGGAGCGCCAGCCGCTCGAGGTGCAATTTCGTCCCGCGCTGACCCTGACCGAGACGTTGCGTGATTTGCCCAGCCTCTGGCTCAACGATCGCCAGAACTATGCGCTGGGCGAGCGGCTGCTCGTGCGCAGTGCCGGCTGGCAGGCCGCCTTCGGCGTGCGCGGCGTGCAGGTCATACTCGACGGCGTTCCGCTGACCATGCCCGATGGCCAGGCCGTGCTCGACCCGGTCGATCCGGCCTTCATCCGCCGTGCCGAGCTGCTGCGCGGTCCGGCCTCACTGTTCTGGGGCAACGGCAGCGCCGGGGCCCTGGTGCTCTCGACCTGGCCCGAGCCGATTCGCCCCGGTCTGCGCGTTCGTCTGTTGGGGGGCAGCTATGGCCTGCGTAGTCTGGGCGGCGAGGCCGTACTGCGCACTGGCCCACACGCGCTGGCCTTTCACGCCTCGCACCTGGAGCAGGAAGGCTACCGAGCCCATAGCCAGACCCGCCTGAGCCGTTTCGGTCTGCAGGCCGGCGTTCGGCTGGACGCCCGCACACGCCTGCGGGTCACGCTGGCCGGATCCAGGCTGGATGCCCGGCATCCGGGCGCCCTGACGGCCGACGAAATGGCACGCGATCCACGCCAGGCCAGCGCCCGCTACGTGGCCACCCGTGCCGGCAAAGACAGCCGGCAGGGGCAACTCGGCGCGACTTTCGTCCACCAGTTGTCCGAAGGCTGGCTGACGTTCACCACCTTCGCGCTGGTGCGCCATCTGGACAATCCCCTGCCTTTTGCCTACATCCGCCTGCGGCGCCAGGCCGCCGGAATACGTACGACCTGGACGCAGGAGCACGGCCGCTGGCGCATCGGTCTCGGGCTTGACGTTACACTTCAGGACGACGACCGCCAGAACTTTCCCAACGATAACGGCCGCCCCGGCACGACCCGCCTGCGGGATCAGCGCGAACGCGTCGGTGAACTGGCGCTGTTCGGTCTGGCGCGCTATGCCTTCACGCCGCGCCTGCAAACGCTCGCCGGCCTGCGCCTGAGCTACCTGCACTTTTCCCTGACCGACTATCTGCTCACCAACGGAGACCAGTCCGGTCGCCGCACATTCAACATCTGGACGCCCACGCTGGGAGTGGTTTACCGGGTGACGTCCGGCATGCAGCTTTTTGCCACGCTGGGTACAGCCTTCGAGTCGCCCACCACAACCGAACTGGTCAACCGCCCGGACGGCCGGGGTGGCTTCAATCCCGAGCTGGACCCGCAGTACCTCTACGGGATCGAGCTGGGCGGCCGCCGCCGGGGAAGCGCCGTTCAGGTCGATCTGACGCTGTTCTACCAGTGGGTACGCGGCCGCATCATCCCCTTCCAGCTCGAAGGCAACGGCCGCACCTTCTACCGCAACGCCGGCCGCACGCGCCAGTATGGAATCGAACTCTGGCTGCAGGCGCGGCTGACGCCGAGGCTACAGGCCCGGCTGGCCTACACGGGCGCCCGCTATCGGTTCGAGGAAGCCGAGCTTCGGGGCAAGCGCCTGCCCGGCCTGCCCGAACAACGCCTTGCGCTCACGCTGCAATACCGGATCGAACCGCTCTGGTTGGAAACGACCGGCACGGCCGTGGGTCCCTACTATGCCGACAATGCCAACACCGTGCGCGTGGACGGCTATGTCACGCTGGACGTCACGCTGGGACTGGCGCGCTCGCTGCTGCCTGGATTCGACGTGCAGCCATTCGTCTCCGTGCAGAACGTGCTGGACCAGCGCTACATTGGTTCCGTCGTGGTCAACGCGGGTGGCGGCCGCTATTTCGAACCCGCCGCCGGCCGCAACGTTCGCTTTGGGCTGAATCTGCGCACCCCCTGACCCATGGGCAAGAAGCAAAAAGTGCAGGCGGGCGTCCTACCCGTGCGCCAGCAGAACGGTCGGATCGAAGTATTGCTGATCACCTCGCGTACGGTAGGCCGCTGGATCCTGCCCAAGGGCAACGTCAAACGGCACCAGACGCCCATCGAAGCGGCCCGCCAGGAAGCCTACGAGGAGGCCGGCATCCGCGGACGCATCGACCCGGAGCCGCTGGGCCGCTACCTGCACGGCCGCCCCGGCGATCAGCGCTGGGTGGAGGTCTATCTGATGGCGGTCGAAAAAGAACTGGACGACTGGCCCGAGCGACACGAGCGCACCCGACGCTGGATGCCGCTGGACGAAGCCCGAGAGGCGATCTATGAAGACGGGCTCCGGGCGCTGCTCGACCGCCTGCCCGACGAGCTGGCACGCCGCCGTCAGGGACGCAAGCTGAGCCCCCGGGCCTCGCGTCTGCTGGTGGTGCTGTTGCTGCTGGCCTCGCTGGCCCTGGCCTTCGGCGGCACGTACTATCTGGCACGGTTGCTTGCCCGTCCTGAGGTGCAACAGCGCCTGCAGGAACTGGAACGTCAGGAGCATCCCGCTCCTTCAGCCGACTCCGTTCGTTTTTAACAGCCATTCGCTGCAGAATTCACGAGGGCCAAACGTTGCCGTACGAGCCGCGTTGTAGTTTCCGGCAGCCTTTTTAAAACAGGAAAACAATCGGTTAAGCATCCATGGGTCAGTCTCCAGAAAAATACCGGGTCACGATTGCCTACGGCGACGGGATCGGTCCGGAAATCATGCGGGCCACGCTGGCCGTTCTCGAAGCGGCCGGCGCCCCGCTGGAATACGATGTCATCGAAATCGGTGAAAAAGTCTATCGCCAGGGCATTACGTCCGGCATCCCGGACGAAGCCTGGGAGGTGCTGCGCCGCAACCGGGTCTTTCTAAAGGCGCCGATCACCACGCCGCAGGGCGGCGGCTACAAGAGCCTGAACGTTACGATCCGCAAGGCGCTGGGGCTGTTTGCCAACATCCGCCCCACCAAGTCGCTGCACCCTTACGTCGAGACACCCTACCCCGACATCGACCTGGTGATCGTTCGCGAAAACGAAGAGGACCTGTACGCGGCCATCGAGCACCGGCAGACCACCGAGGTGGTGCAGGCGCTCAAGCTGGTCACGCGCCCGGGCAGTGAAGGCATCATCCGCTACGCCTTCGAGTATGCCCGGGCCTACGGCCGTCGGAAGGTCACCTGCATGTCGAAAGACAACATCCTGAAGATGACCGACGGCCTGTTCCACAAAATCTTTAATGAGATCGCTGCCGAGTATCCAGACATTGAAGCCGAGCACCGGATCATCGACATCGGCGCGGCGCTCGTGGCCGCCCGTCCGGAGACACTCGACGTGATCGTCACGCTGAACCTGTACGGCGACATTCTGTCGGACATTGCCGCGCAGGTAGCCGGTTCGGTGGGACTGGGCGGCTCGGCCAACGTAGGCACGCACGCGGCCATGTTCGAGGCCATCCACGGCTCGGCCCCCGACATTGCCGGCAAGGACATCGCCAACCCGTCGGGTCTGCTCAACGCCGCCGTCATGATGCTCGTGCATCTGGGACTGGCCGACATCGCCGCCCGGATTGAAAACGCCTGGCTGCGCACGATCGAGGACGGCATCCACACGGCCGACATCTACCGTCCGGGCAAAAGCAAAAAGAAAGTCGGCACCCAGGCCTTCGCCGAAGCTATCATCGCCCGGCTGGGCCAAGAGCCGCAGCATCTGAAGCCGGTGCACTTTCGCAAGCCGGGCGTCTCCGTCGAGATTCGCCCCACGCCGCGTCAGCCCAAGCAGCTTGTGGGCGTGGACGTGTTCATCGACTGGGACGAGGCCGGACGCGATCCGAACGTGCTGGGGCAAAAGCTCGAAGCCCTAGCCGGCGACTCCTTTCGCCTGCGCGTGATCACCAACCGGGGCGTGAAGGTCTATCCTGGCGGCCTGCCCGAAACGTTCTGCACGGACCACTGGCGCTGTCGCTTCGTGGCGGCCCAAGAAGGCGGCACGGTCACCCCGGAGCAGATTCTGGCGTTGTTGCGGCGTATTCACGAGGCCAGGTTGACGTTCATCAAGACCGAGCATCTGTACATGTTCGACGGACAGCTCGGCTTTTCGCTGGCCCAGGCGGAGTAATTCAAAAGGGACGGGCCGACACTTTCTGTCGGCTCTGGCCCTCTGCATCGTTCCCGGACCCGAGACGACGCCCCCGGCGTACACTTCGGGTCCGTTTTTTTGCTGCCCCACGGCCATGCGCATCCCCGATGAAACCATCGAAGCCATTCGCGCAGCCGTCGACATCGTCGAGGTCGTGGGTGAGTACGTCTCGCTACGTCGCCGGGGGGCGAACTGGTTCGGGCTGTGTCCCTTCCACGAGGAAAAAACCCCTTCCTTCAGCGTCAATCCGCACCTGGGCATCTTCAAGTGCTTCGGCTGTGGACGCGGCGGCGACGTGTTCGCCTTCATCCAGCAGATCGAGCACGTTGGCTTTGTGGAGGCCGTGCGCATGCTGGCCGAGCGCGCCGGCATCCCGCTTCCCGACGGCGAAGAAGAGGCCGACGATCCGCGTCCGGCCCTGTACCATGCACTGCGTTTTGCGGCCCGCTTCTACTTCGAGCAGCTTACCGTACCCGAGACCGGACAGGTGGCCCGTGCCTATCTGAAACAGCGCGGCATTTATCCGGAAGCCGTCCGCCGCTTCGGACTGGGCTATGCGCCTGACACCTGGGATGCCCTCCTGAAAGCCGCCACCGAGGCCGGCATCCGTCCGGAAGTGCTCGAACAGGCCGGGCTGGTGCTTCCCCGCAAGGAGCGGCATGGCTACTATGACCGCTTTCGTCACCGGCTCATGTTTCCGATCTTCTCGCACACAGGCCGCGTAGTCGGCTTCGGTGGACGACTGCTGGAGCCCGATCCCGAACAGCCCAAATACATCAACACGCCCGAAACGCCCGTCTATCATAAAGGCCGTATTCTGTACGGGCTCTACCAGGCCCGTCAGGCCCTGCGCACGCAGGAAGAAGCCATCCTGGTGGAGGGCTACACCGACGTCATTGCGCTGCACCAGGCCGGCATTGAGAACGTGGTGGCGACCAGCGGCACGGCGCTCACGCCCGATCAGGCGCGACTGCTGGCGCGCTACGTCCGTCGTGTGGTGCTGCTTTTCGACGCCGACGCGGCCGGCCAGCAGGCGGCGCTGCGCAGCATCGAGCTGTTTCTGGAGCGCGGGTTGAGCGTCTACGTCGTGTCGCTGCCACCCGGCGAGGACCCCGACTCGTTCGTGCGGGCAAAAGGTGCCCGGGCCTTTCAGGAGTATCTGCGGCAGCGTCGCCGTGATTTCGTCACCTTTCACTACGAGCTGGCCCGTCGCCAGGGGCGGCTCGACACGCCCGAAGGCGAGGCCGAGGTGGCCCGCACCATCGTGGGCGCCATTGCACGCCTGCCCGACCCGCTACTGCGCGAGCCCTACGTGCGTCGCGCGGCCGAACTGTTGCGTATCCAGCAGGTTCGTCTGCTGGAGATCCTGGAAGCCCGGCGCTCCCCTACTTCCCGCGAGGCGCCACCACCCACTCCGTCGCCATCCACCCCGCCGCCAACTGCTTCGACATGGCACGAAGCCGAACGCCTGCTCGTGCGCCTGATGCTGGAAGAAGGCCGGCCAATGGTCGCCTTCGTACTGGGTCATATGGCCCTGGAGGAGTTCACCGAAGGTCCACCCCGCCAGCTTATCGCCCGACTGCTGGAGCAGTACGAAGCCGGCGCCGTCGACGTCCGACCTTTTCTGGAAGGACGCTACGGCCCCGAGTTACAGCGCCTGACCGTCGAGGCCCTCATGGAGCCCTACGAGCCCTCTGAGAACTGGGAGCGCAAAGGCATTCCGGTGCCCCGTCTGCGCGACCGGGCCTACGAGGCGGCGGCCGACGCCATGGTACGCCTCAAGCTCCAGCGCATCGACGAGATGATCCACCGGCTCAAAGAGGAACAGCTACGCACCCGCCACGACGAAGAACGCGTGCGCGAAATCATCGCCCGGCTGAACCACATCCTGCAACTCCGTCGCCAGATCGAACGCCG
>WFPM01000109.1 GCA_015487635.1 Rhodothermus sp. | reverse complement strand
ACACCCACCCCCGCCATCAGCATCAGGTAAATTCGGCCAACGGTGCCCAGCAATACGCCCTCTTGGTCCTGATACGCCGGCAGATAACGCACCAGAGATAGCCTAAGCCATTGAAAAACAGTAAGATTGACTATATTGACACCGGCCAGTACAAGAATGTAGCGCCCATACTCATCCGGCGACAGCAGCCGCGTGTAGACGGCGATTGCCAGAAAATTTATCAGTGCCGGTATTCCTCGGGCAATCAGGTAATGCAGGCTATAGCGCAGAATCATTTACACAAGCACAAGACCGGTTCAAATTTTGAAAACGAGCCGCTCAACGTTCATTGCAGAAGCTCTCAGAACGTCTACGTCTACTCTGCGCATATTATGCCTGCCTGTCTCAGCCTGTTCTTTCAGCGCTACTTCCGATATACCCGCGCCGGGTCGAATACCGGGGCGTCGGTTTCGACCAGGCGGCCGCCCTCCAGTTTGCGATAGAAGCAGGAACGGTGGCCGGTGTGACAGGCAGCCCCGCCGTTCTGCTTAACCTTGAACAGCAGCACGTCGCCGTCGCAGTCGATCCGCACCTCGCGCACCTCCTGGGTATGCCCGCTGGTGGCGCCCTTCACCCAGACCTCCTGGCGCGAGCGACTCCAGTAGGTCATCAGCCTGGTCTCCAGTGTCTGCCGAAGCGTCGCTTCGTTCATGTAGGCCACCATCAGAACCTCGCCCGTCTCGGCATCCTGCGCGATGGCGGGCACCAGCCCCTGCTCGTTGAAACGAACAACTTCCAGAAGCGCCTGTGCGTCCATGACGTTCCCTGGGTTTGCGGAAAACTTTTCAGCCCAAAATACCGGTTTTGTCCGCCGATTGTCCTTTCTCTACGAACTTTTAACCCGAGATGCCCGATCGGCACCCGGCATGTGTTTTGATCCTGCTCAGCTTGGTTCGTTCACCATCCGCGATCCATGCTGCGCGCGCTGGCAATCTCCTGTCTGATTTTTCTGTCGTTCCCGGAGCTCGGAGCGGCAGCTCCCCCCGATTCGCTCGGCCGCCGCGATTTTCTGGCGGCGTTTCGGCGCCTGTCGCCGCTGGAGCAGGATGAGGTGCTCTGGCTGGCCCGGTGCATCTACTCCGAAAGCAACCGTCCCGAGGAGCAGCGTCTGGTGGCCTGGGTCGTGCGCAACCGGGTGGAAACCCGGTACCGGGGCGACACCTACCGCGAAGTCGTGCTGGAGCCCCGCCAGTTCAGCGCCTTCAACCGCCCCACCCCGCGGCGAGATCTGATCCTGAGCCTGACGCCGCGCTCGACCGTGCCGGGCTGGCAACAGGCCCTGCGCATCGCGCTCGAAGTCTTCCAGGCCCCGCCTTCGGCCCGGCCGTTCCCGATCACCGTGCGCCATTTCTACAGCCCCATCTCCATGCCGACCGATGATCCGCCTCCGTGGGCCAGCGCCGGACGGCCCTACCGGGGACCGGCCGTGGCCCACATCGACCCCGCACGGTTTCAGTTTTTCGACGGGATCGATGCCCGGCTCGATCCGGAGCCGCCGACGCATACGTCCACGCCCCCCACACGCCCGGCTCGTTTGTCCCGCCTGTGGGAGCGACTGCGTCCTTCCGGACGCGTGCCCCGTCCGCCCCGGCCGATTCCACCCCAGCGTCCCGGCCGACAGTGAACCCGACAGCCGGTCGCGGCGTTCGGATGGTGCCATGCAGGTGCTTCGAGCCATTGGCCGTTTTCTGTGGACGCTGCCCCGGCGGCTGCTGATCGGGCTGGTGCGGGGCTATCAATTGATCCTCGGCCCTCACCTGCCCACCACCTGCCGCTACACACCGAGCTGCTCGAACTACGCCGTGGAGGCGTTTCAGAAATACGGGGCCGTTCGTGGCCTGATCCTGACGCTCTGGCGGCTGGCCCGCTGCCACCCCTGGGGCGGCTACGGCTACGACCCGCCTCGCTGGTTTGGCGAATCCCGTCCGGAATCCTCCAACCCGGAACCCTCATGAGCTACGAACTGCATCAGGAATCGGCACGCGGACTGACCGTCCGCTGCGCCGTCCTCACGATCAGCGATACGCGCACCGAGGAGACGGATCGGAGCGGCACGCTTATCCGCAAGCGGCTCGAAGAGCACGGCCACCAGGTGGCCCACTACACCATCGTACCCGACGAGCCTGAAAAGATCGGGGCGCTCCTGGACGAACTGGCCGGACGCGTGGACGCGATCCTGACCAACGGGGGCACCGGCATCAGCGGCCGCGACACCACCTACGAGGTGGTGGCCACCCGCCTCGAAAAAACGCTGCCCGGCTTTGGCGAGCTGTTTCGCATGCTCTCCTTTCAGGAGATCGGAAGCGGCGCCATGCTCTCGCGGGCCATCGGTGGCGTCTATCGGGGTACGCTGATTTTTTCCATGCCCGGCTCACTCAACGCCGTCAAACTGGCCCTCGACCGGCTCATCCTGCCCGAACTGCGCCATCTGGTCTGGGAAATCCGGCGCCACCAGCCGACCTCCTGACGGTGCAACCCGACGGGCTCCGGACCGTTAGAGTGCGCCGGAAGCCAGTAACCGTCGCTTGCGCCGCATGGAGGGTTCTTCCAAAACATTGCGTCTATACAATACGCTCACGCGCTCGATTGAGCCGATCTATCCGCTGGAGCGCAATCGCCTCCGGCTGTATGCCTGCGGGCCCACGGTCTACACGTACGCCCACATCGGCAACTTTCGCAGCTTTCTGACGGCCGACCTGATCGTACGCGTGGCCCAGGCCCTGGGCTGGCAGACGGTCTACGTCTGCAACATCACGGACGTCGGCCACCTGACCGTCGACGACTACGCCGACGCCAGCGGCGAAGACAAGCTGGAACGGGCCCTGCGCTCCGAAGAAGGCCGCCGCTTTCCCAACATCTGGGACCTGGCCCGCTACTACACGCAGGCCTTTCTGGAAGACTGGCAGGCACTCAAGCTGATCGAGCCGGACGTTCGCCCCCGGGCCACCGAACACATCCGCCAGCAGATTCTGGCCATCGAAGAATTGGTCAGAAGCGGCCACGCCTACGAAACGCGCCAGGGCGTCTATTTCCACGTGCCTAGCTTCCCCGACTATGGCAAGCTCTCGGGCAACCGCGATCCGGAGCAACTCGCCCGGGCCGTACGCGATGTGGTGCAGGACCCGGAAAAGCGCGACCCCCGCGACTTCGCCCTTTGGAAAAAGGACGAAAAACACCTGATGCAGTGGTACAGTCCCTGGGGCTGGGGCTTTCCGGGCTGGCATATCGAATGCTCGGTCATGTCCATGGAATACCTGGGCGAGACGTTCGACCTGCACCTGGGCGGCGAGGACCTGATCTTTCCCCATCATGAATGCGAAATCGCCCAAGCCGAAAGCCTTACGGGCAAGCCGCTGGCCCGCTACTGGGTACACACCCGTTTCCTGCTTGTCGAGGGGGAGAAGATGTCCAAGTCGAAGGGGAACTTTTTCACTGTACGCGAGCTGATCTTCCCGCCCGAGGCCGGCGGCCACGGCATCAATCCGATGGCGCTGCGCTATGCGCTGATTTCCGGCAAGTACCGCGAGCCGCTCAACTTCACGCGCAAGCACCTGCGCGACAGTATCCGGATTGTGCAGCGCTACCAAGAGGCCGCTCAGCGCATCGAAGCCGCCCTTCAGAGCGACCGTCCCGGACCGGATCGTCTCGGAGATCGCCTTTCTACGATTTACGATAAGACACTGGAAGCCCTCTGCGACGACCTGAACACGCCGGTAGCGCTGGCTGCCGCGCTCGAAGGCGTCAAGCTGATCCTGGGCTTCGGCGACCAGCTCAACCGGGCCTCGGCCGAAAGCGCCCGGCGCTGGCTGGAGCAGATCGACGCGCTGCTGGGCTTCGTGTATCCGCTGGAGCGCCCCTGCACGCGCACGCGCCGCGAGAAAGATCCGTTCGTGGAGAAAGTCGAGCGCCTGCTGGCCGAGCGTGATGCGGCCCGGCGCGCCCGCGATTTTGCCCGGGCCGATGCCATTCGTGAGCAGCTTTTGCAGATGGGTATCGAAGTGATGGACACGCCCGAAGGCACCCGCTGGCGTCGCAAAGTGCTCGTCTGACCAACCCGCAAACGGCCATGGAAATGCAGACTACACAAAGTGTGACGCTTTCGCTGATCGAGCGTCCCCGTCGGTTGCGCCGGACCGAAGCCATCCGGCGCATGGTGCGCGAAACGCGCCTGTCGGTGGACCATCTCGTAGCGCCGCTGTTCGTCGTCGAGGGCCGCGGTGTGCGCCAGGAAGTGCCCTCGATGCCGGGCCAGTACCGGCTCAGCATCGACGAGCTGGTCCATGAAGTGGGGGAGCTCCACGCGCTGGGGATTCCGGCCGTGGCGTTGTTTCCGGCGCTGGACGAATCGCTCAAAACGCCCGACGGCCGCGAGGCGCTCAATCCGGACGGCCTCTATCCCCGGGCCATCCGGGCGATTAAGGAGGCCGTGCCTGAGCTGCTGGTCATCACCGACGTGGCGCTGGACCCCTACTCGTCGGATGGCCACGACGGAATCGTGCGTGACGGCCGCATCCTTAACGACGAGACAGTGGAAATCCTGGCCCGGATGGCCGTCGTGCAGGCGCAGGCCGGCGCCGACATGGTAGCTCCCTCCGACATGATGGACGGCCGCGTGGGCGCCATTCGTCAGGCGCTCGACGAAGCCGGCTTTACCGAGGTAGCGATCCTGTCCTACACGGCCAAATACGCCTCGGCCTTCTACGGGCCCTTCCGGGATGCGCTCGACTCGGCCCCGCGCCCTCGCCCCGGCGTACCGCCCGACAAGAAAACCTACCAGATGGACCCGGCCAACGCCCGCGAGGCGCTGCGCGAGCTGCGACTGGATCTGGAAGAAGGGGCCGACATGGTCATGGTCAAGCCAGCGCTTCCCTACCTGGACGTCATCTACCGGGTGAAGCAGGTGGCCGACGTGCCGGTAGCGGCCTACCACGTCAGCGGTGAGTATGCCATGCTTAAGGCGGCCGCTCAGAACGGCTGGCTCGATGAAAAAGCTACGGTGCTCGAAGCACTCACGGCCATCCATCGTGCCGGTGCCGACGTGATTCTTACCTACTTTGCGAAACAGGTAGCGCAATGGCTGCAGCAGTAAGCGCGCCAGCCATCGCACCGCTTGATCCCGGCGATCTGGAAGGCGGCTTTGTGCGGATGATGGGCCGGTTTCATCTGTCCGGGACGCTCACCGGCGATCCCGAAGCCGATGCCTATCTCCGACGCGACGCGAACGCCGTGCTGCTGGGCCTGCTCTACGATCAGCGCGTGCGCGCTGAGTTTGCCTTTACCGGGCCGATCCGACTGCGCGACCGGCTGGGCCATCTCGACCTGTGCCGCATTGCAGCAATGCCCCTGACCGAACTGCAACAGTTGTTCGCCGAAAAGCCGGCCGTGCACCGGTTCACCAACCGCATGGCCGCATTGACGCAGGCCGTCGCCCGTCATCTCTGCACGCATTACGGTGGGCAGGCCTCGCGGCTGTGGGCCGATGGCGCTTCGCTGGTAGAAATCCGGCAGCGCGTGGGCAAACTCCCCGGCTTCGGCGAAGACAAGCTCCGCAAGCTCCCCTACGTATTGCACTATTTCGGCCACCGGAACTTCTGTCAAGAGCTGGGCAGCCGGTAGACTTCACTGCCTCTCATTCGCTGTAAAAACCTCCTGGAAAGGCCCAGAATGGGCTTTTTTTGTCTGCATCCTTTCTGTCCAGCGTGGCAGGATTTAAGTCACTGCTACGTTGCGCCGATACAGGCGATAGATTTTGAAAATCGCTTGCCTGAACCGTCCAACCAAACCTAGAAGGAGTCATGGGTCTTGGAGATCTGACGCGCATCAACACGAACCTGCAGGCCCTGCAGGCCTACACCTACCTGCAGCGCACCAACACCGAACTCGGCCTGCGCCAGCTCCGCCTGGCCACCGGCAGCCGCATCAACCGCGCCGAAGACGACTCGGCCGGCTACTCCATCGCGGCCAAACTCAAAGCCAAAATCCGCGGCCAAGAACAGGCCCTGGCCAACATCGGCGACGCCAAATCCCTCCTCACCGTCGCCGAAGGCAGCCTCAACTCCATCATGGACATCCTTCAAACCATGAAGGAAAAAGTCGTCCAGGCTGCCAACGACACAATGGGCACCGAAGAGCGCAACGCTATCGAAAACCAACTCAACCAGCTCACCGCCGAAATCGGCGACATCCTCGATGCCACCAAATTTAACGGCAAGGCCCTCTTCAGTGCCTCCGGAACCGTCTCGCTCTACTTCCAGGTGGGGGACACGGCTGACGCTCAGGATAACTTTGAAGTGGCCATTGATGCAATTTCGAACACGTCGGCGGCCACGGGCGGGTTGTTCTCGAGCGTGACAAGTGCCTCGGTCTTTGATGGCAGCAGTTGGACGCTCGACAACGTGGCTATGGCCACGAACGCGCTGAAAGGAATCGAAGCAGCCATTCAGGACGTGGCCACGCGCCTGGGCAAGATCGGCGACTATCAAAAGCGGCTTTCCTTCAAGCTCGACAACCTGTCCACGGCTAAGAACAACTACGAAGCCGCTCGTAGCCGGATTGCCGATGCCGACTTTGCTTACGAGCAAATGCAGCTGGCCCGTCTGCAGATTCTGCAGCAGACGGGCGTGGCGGCGCTCGCCCAGGCCAACGCAGCGCCGCAGTCGGTGCTCCAGCTGTTCTAAAACAAGCATTTTACGGAGCCTCTGGTAGCCTACCAGAAGGTAGCCGCTTCCAGCCTTCCCATTCCGGTTTCCGGGTAAGGGCGGTTCAGGCATAAGCAACGCCCGGAGCAGGCAGCGTGCCATCTTCTAAGCAAGAGGATGGCACGCTGCCTTTTCTATCAGGCAGCTGTTCTTTTCTGTTCGGCCAGTACCATCAAGGTGCGCAGTCGCTGCAGCGCAGTACGCAACCCCTCGACACTGAATGAATGTGCCTGTTGAAGTTCATTCAGTTCATTCACAATCGTATACAGCCCCATGCGCTCTGCTATATCTTTTAATACATTCAGTACAACTCGTTCATTAATGGGGAAACGCGCCTGTGGGTTTTTTTCATTAACCTCGAATGCTTCCGATATAAAAAGTACACCATTTTCAATCTGCCTTTCCATAATCAATGCTATTCCTGTAAGAAGATAGGCAGCAGGCTCTTTTTTTGTAATAGACAACATGCCTTCACAGAAACACAGCGCCTTGCTTCCCTGTCTCAACTGAAGTGCTGCTTGAGCGGCTAGCATATAAGCATAAAATGCATTTTGTATATTTCCTCTGGCCAGCATGTTGTAATCTAGTGTTTCAAATATTTCCAGCGCATCCTTGTATTTTCCTAACACATAATAGGCAGCGCCAAGCTGATAACCATAATAGGCCCTATGGGCCTCACTTTTCGACTCCTTATATTCTTGCAGTAAAAGCGGAAGCCGTGGCTCATATTTTATCCGCATTTTTTCTCTAGCATGCACATAGCCAAAATGAACAACTTCAACCGGAATATTCAGAATAGGATAGCCAGTCTTTTTATGATAGGCTTCAATAGTAGACCATATTTGATTATGCACACGACCAGTATATCTAACTGATGGATCATTAGGAAAAATTCGTTCTTGAAAGATTACATCTGCTTGAACAAATCCATTTGCAGGTAATAAATTACGGATTCGCAATCGAATTCCAGCAATTTGCTGCTCTTGAAGCACCAGACGCAACGTTTTCCATCCATTGAAGTCAGCTATATATTCATCTCCGTCCAGAATCAGAATGTACTGTCCGGAGGCGCGGTCCAGACTATAATTGCGGGCGGCGGCGAAAGAGTTGGGCCACTCGATTTCCTCGAACACATCGGCATAGCGGCGGGCGATGTCCTGTGTGCCGTCGGTCGAACCCGTATCGATGACGACGATCTCATCTACGTGCGGACGCGCCAATTTCAGGCAGGTCTCCAGGTATTCGGCCTCGTTTTTGACAATCATACAGAGCGAAAGCAGTGGCCGCGCGTTGTCGTGGGGCAT
This sequence comes from Rhodothermus sp., assembly GCA_015487635.1. Lineage (GTDB taxonomy): Bacteria > Bacteroidota > Rhodothermia > Rhodothermales > Rhodothermaceae > Rhodothermus. The sequence continues at coordinate 4,096 of WFPM01000109.1, read as the reverse complement.
GGCATTGCGAGGTTACTTCTATGTTTTGCCCGACCTGCATAGAAGAAAGCGTGCCAATTTGCCTGACCACTTAAGCCATGCCCGCGCCGGCCGATACTTCCGCCAGAAGCAAGGCGGCCGCTGCTTCTGCAAGGGAAAACCTGCCGCCGGGCAGGAAAAAGCTTCCGCAAACCTTCAAACCCGCAGCATAGCCATGAGCACCGTACATCCCATGCGGAAATACCAGGAGCAGGCCGTCCTCAGCGCGTCCCCCGAACAGCTGATTCTCAAACTGTACGATCTGGGCATTGCGGCCTGCCGGCGCAACGATCGGCCCAAGGTACGCGCCGTACTGGTTGAACTCATCTCGGCGCTGAACTTCGAGGCCGGCGGCGAACTGGCCGAGCGGCTCTATGCCCTGTACGAATTCTGCCTGCGCGAGAGCGCAATCGGCGACATTGCCGTCGTCCAGCGCATTCTGGAAGGACTGCGCGAAGCCTGGCACGAGGGCGTTGTCATGGCCCGCGCTGCCTGATTACGAAGGGATAATCTTTGTAAAAGGCCATGGATGTCAATCCGCTGCTGTCGGTTTACCGCGCCAACGACCCTTATGAGCAGCTGATCAGCGCAATTATCTCGATCGAAAGCCAGCCGAAATTGGCGCTGGAGACAAAAAAAGCCGAGCAGGAGCGGCTCAAGGGGGTCATTAATGATTTCGACAGCAAGCTCTCGGCACTACACAGTCTGCTCAAGAATCTGACCGATCCGCTAGCGCGTCCCTTCCAAGGCAAAAGCGCCACCACGTCGGCCACCGAATTTACCGTATCGGCCAACGACACGGCCGCACTGGGCACACATACACTGGAGGTGAAACGCCTGGCCTCGGCCGACACGCGGATCTCCAAACAGTACAACAGCAGTGGATCGACCCTACGTAGCTTTTTCGATACAAACGGTGCGCAGACGTTCACCATCCGGGTGGCCAGTCCCACCGATACCGACCCCAACAACCGGGTGGACATCCAGGTGACCGTCAATCCCACCGGCACGACGGACGAAGAGATCCTGAACGAAATCGCCACGGCCATCAACGATGCCTTTCAGGCGGCCGTCGATGCCGGCACGATCAAATCCGACGAACGCGCCTACGCCTCGGTCATCAACGAGACGTCCAGCACGGCCCGACTCTCGCTGCGCAGCGGGAAGACGGGCTTCACCTACCGACTGGAGTTCGTGGACTCGGCCGCCGGGTTGCTGTCCACTCTGGAAATCAGCAACAACGTGGTCGCCTCCGGCACCGGCGGCGGCCAGGTCAAATACGTGGGAACCAGTGAGACCGACTCCGAACTCAACAGCCAGTTCGTGCTGGACGGGCTGACGCTCTACCGCGACTCTAATCGGGTAACCGATGCCCTGGCGGGGATTACCCTGGAATTCAAGCAGGTCAGTACCGCGCCGTCCGAGTTCACCGTAACCCCTGATGCCGAAAACATCAAAGCTCAGATTGAAGATTTTATCCAGAAATACAACGACGTACTTACCTACATCGCAGGCAAAAGCAACGTCGACGGTGAGACGGAAACGCGCGGGGACTTCGCTGGCGATCCGGTGTTTTCCGGCCTACGGTTTACGCTGCGTAACGAAGTGGTGCGAAAAGTAAGCGGCCAGCCCGCTGAAGGCCCGCACTACATCACCGACCTGGGCATTACCATTAATAACGACGGTACGCTTACGCTGAGCGATGCGGACAAGCTGATCCAGGCCGTTGAGCGCAATCCGCAAGCTGTGGAAAGCCTGTTTTCCGGCAGCGACGGAATCGCCACCCGGCTCCTTACTCTTGTAGAAACGTTTGTCCAAACGGGTGGCATTATTGATCAGCGGGAAGAATCCATTGAAGCCTCGATTCGTCGTCTGGACGATCGCATTGCCGACTTTGAGGAGCAACTGGCACGACGAGAAGAGCAGTTGCGGGCACAGTTTGCCCGCGTGCAGGAAACGATTGCCCTGTTTCAGGGACAGCAACAATTCCTCGGCGGTTTTCTTTTCGGCGGTGGCACGTTTTTTTAGGCGAATCCAGTCGGTCCGTATAGACCTTAACCAATAACCAGTCATCCAAGACGCCATGTCCGAACACGACATGCTGGCACTGCTTCGCGAAATTCTGGATCTCGGCGAAGCGATTGAGCAGGCACTGGTCAATCAGGAATTCGCAAAACTCCAGGAGCTGGTCGCACAACGTGGCATGCTCGTCGAACAGCTTCGTGACCATGAACCACCGAACGGCTTCGATCCCGAATGGGAAGTGCTGCGCGTGGCGCTGACGGCCCAGCACCGACGCCTTCAGGAACTGCTGAGCCAGACCGAGCAGCACCTGACCCGCTCGCTGATGGAACTGGAGCAGTACAAACAGGCCTGTCAGCATTATCAGGAAGAAACGTCCCCAAAACGCAGCGTCCTGCGTGCCGGCTTGCGGGGCTGAGTGACAGGACTTAACTTTTCAGAGAAAGTGTCGATATTTCAGCCTGGAGGGGTCACCAGATAGCGACCTGATAGCTATGGACGTTCGGGATATTCAGTCGGGTGGACCGCAGCGGCTCGATCCGTTGCAGCGCGAAGCGCTGAGCGGTGCGCGTGGGGTGGAAAAGCGCGGCGCGTCCGAAGCTGCGCCGGAGCAGGCAACGCCCGAAGATCGTGTCGATCTTTCGGAAGCCGCCCGCACGGCCGCGCAGCAGGCGGAAGCTACCCCGGATCTGGAATTTGCACGCCAAGCCTTGCGTAGCGTCCCCTCCATCAGTCCGGAACGGGTGGCGGCCATCCTGCGCCACCTACAATCGGGCTACTATCAGCAGCCCGCCGTACTTAAGGAAATTGCGGAACGCATTGTGGAGCAGATGCTGGCCGACAGCCTGCCCCCGCAGCAGCAATAGTAACGCATCCGCTCAGGAAATCAATCCCTGCTCGCGATAGCGCTTGAGCTTGTTACGAATCGTACGGGCGCTGATGCCCAGTTTCTGGGCGGCCAGTTGCTGGTTGTTGTTGGTCTCCTTGAGCGCGCGCAGAATCATCTCCCGCTCCATGTCTTCGATGGTCTGCACGCGTGCAAGGAGTTCTTCTTTTTCTGCCGAAGCGTTCTGTCGCGCCGGCTCGGCATCGGCAAAGAAGTCGTTGAAAACGTCCTCTACCTTGATCACCTCCCGTTCGGCCGAAAGCAGTACGCCGCGCTGCACGTAGTTTTCCAGCTGGCGCACGTTGCCCGGCCAGTGGTACTGCATGAAGCGCTCCATCAGCGCAGGCGAGACCTGCTTGGGCGGCAGACCGTACAGTTCACAGTATTTTTTGATGAAGTGCGCCACCAGCAGCGGCACATCCGACATGCGCTCCCGCAACGGCGGCACGCTCAGCGGAAACACGCTCAACCGGTGATACAGGTCCTCCCGGAATTCTCCTTTGGCGATGGCTTCACTCAGATTGCGGTTGCTGGTGGCAATGACCCGCACGTCGATCTTTCTCGGCTCGGTGGACCCCACTTTCTGGATCTCCTGCTCCTGCAGCACACGCAACAGCTTGGCCTGAATGGCCAGATCGACCTCGGTGATCTCGTCCAGCAGAAGCGTTCCGCCCTCGGCCCGTTCGAAGGCGCCGGTCATATCTTCGATGGCTCCGGTAAAGGCGCCCTTCCGGTGTCCGAACAGGTGGCTTTCGACGAGTTCGCGCGGCAGGTTAGCGCAGTTGATCGCTACGAACGGCCCATCGGCCCGATCGCTCATCTGGTGTATCAGGCGGGCAAGGATTTCCTTGCCGGTTCCACTTTCCCCCTGGATAAAGACCGGTGCCTTGTTGGCAGCCACGCGGGGCAACATCTCTTTGAGCCGGCGAATCGAGGGATGCGCCCCCACGTACTCGATGGTCGGGCGCGAGCGGCGCCGCGACGTGCGCGCCGGTTGCTTCGCCCGGGCTTCCTGCTGCTCCCGACGGCGGGCCAGCGCGGCCTGCACGCGCTCGACCAGTTCTTCCGTCGAAAACGGCTTGGGGATGTAGTCGATGGCCCCGTTCTGCATGGCCCGCACGGCGTGCTGCACATTGGCATGCGCCGTGATCATGATTACCTGCAGGTCCG
>WFPM01000108.1 GCA_015487635.1 Rhodothermus sp. | reverse complement strand
GGCTTTCGCTTTCCACCGCTCGACGCGCCCTCCGACACGGTGATCACCTACGGCGTCTCGCGACTTCCGGCCGAGCCGGTCGTCTCTCCGCAGCTCACCACGACGTTCGATCTGGCCTACGACCGACGGCGCGGCCGGCTCTGGGCGGCGAGCTGGTACGGCGGCCTGCGCTACTCGGACGACTTCGGTCGCACCTGGCATCGGGCCGTACTGCCGCCCGATACGCTCGACGCGCTCCGTCCGGATCAGCCCTACTTCTTCCGCGTGGCACCCCCCGTCAGCGCGCTGGACCGCTACGACAACTACTTCGCTTTTGCCGTGCACGTGGACGGCGACGGAACCGTCTGGGCCGGTACAGCCGGAGGCATCAACCGTTCGATGGACGGCGGGCTGAGCTGGGATCGGTTCTTCAACGACGGCCGGCCCAATGCACCCACCGGCAACTGGATCGTAGCCATCGGCGAGCAACTCCGGCCCAACGGCCAGCGCGTCCTGTGGTTTGCCACGCGGCCGGCCGGCGCCGCGCCCGGCGAGACGTTCGGCATCACGCGCACGGCCGACGGCGGCCGCACCTTCCAGCAGGTGCTGCTGGGCGAGCGCATCAACGACTTCGCCTTCCGGGGCGATACCGTCTATGCCGCGGGCGACAACGGCCTGTTCGTTTCGACGGACCAGGGGCGCACCTGGCGGACCATCCGCGACTTTTACGATCCGGCCGCCAACCGCATCGTGCGGCCCGATGTGCGCGTGCTGGCCGTGGCCGTGACGCGCTCGCATCTGTGGATCGGGACCTCCGACGGCCTGCTGCGCAGCGACGACGGCGGCCGCACCTGGCGACTGTTCCGGGCCGACGTGCCGCTTCGTCCCGACAATCCCTCGCCGGCCGTCCCCCGCGTCGATACCTATGCCTACCCGAACCCGTTCTCGCCCGCACTCGACGCGTTCGTGCGCATTCGCTATGAACTGGACCGCGAGACCACGGTGCGCGTGCACGTATTCGACTTTGGCCTGCAGCGCGTGCGCACGCTCTTCGAAGGGGCGCAGCCGCCCGGCCCGCACGAGGTGATCTGGGACGGACTCGACGCCCGCGGCGTGCGCGTGGCCAACGGCGTGTACTTCTATGCGGTGGAGACGGGCTCGGCCACCTACTGGGGCAAAATTCTGGTGATCGAATGAAGCGGATCGCGCTGCTGATCGTGCTGAGCTGGGCCGTCGTGGCCCACGCGCAGGAAGCGGGTGTCTTTGCCCGGATGGGGCTCGACGCGCGGGCGCTGGCGCTCGGACAGGCCCTGGTGGCCGATGTGGAGGGGGCGGCCGCCTATTACAATCCGGCGCTGGCCGTGTTTACCAACCAGCCCGCGCTGGCACTCAGCACGGCGCTCATGGCGCTCGATCGGGAACTGCAGAGCGCGCAACTGGCCACGCGCATGCCACCGCGCGCAGGCATTGCGGTGGTGCTCCGGCATGCGGGCGTGCGCAACATCGACGGACGCGACGCCAGCGGCTACCACACGCAGACCTACAGCACGGACGAATACACGCTGTTGGTGGCCTTCGGCACACAGGTGAGTGACCGGCTCACGCTGGGGCTCGGGCTGCAGTTCTTCCGGGCAGATCTGTTCGAAGGGCTACGGCCGGTGCAGAGCATCGGGCTGGATGTGGGGGTGCTCTACCGCGTTTCCGAAACGCTGCATCTGGGCCTGGCCGTCGACGATCTGCTGGCCCGCTACACCTGGAACTCGGCGGATCTCTACGGGCCGCAGCAGGGCAGCACCACGTCGGATCGCTTTCCGGTGCGGGTGCGGCTGGGGGCTTCATGGACGGCACCGGCCGGGCGGCTTCGACTGCTGGGCGAGTACGAGGCATCGTTTACGTCCGTCGAGGTGCGCCGCCGCCGCGTGCAGCTCGTGGGCGATGCGCCCCGCGAGGTGCTGGTCTCCGAGCGACGCTGGGCGCGAGGCGGACAGCTCCGGCTGGGCGCCACCTATCGGCTCAGCGAAGCATTCGCACTGCTGGGTGGGCTCGACCGCATCGGCCGTCTGCCTGAGGCCGGCGGCTGGCAACCGGCGCTGGGCTTTTCGCTGGCCACCCGGCTGGGCAATCTACCCTTCCAGGCCGGCTACACGGTGCAGCTCGAACGTACCGGCCTGCCCCCAATGCACATGCTGTCGGTCACGCTGCTTCTCTGAGCAGGATGATTCGGAGGAAGGATGCATCCAGTATTACCGGCTTCTTCATAGTTTTTTCTCCCTACCTGATCCCGAATATCTGCCGGACCCGCCTCGGTGTCTGCGCCGATCTGGCCTTTTGATCCGGAGGGGATGAAAGCTTTCTCTTCGCCGAACTTGTCTTCCTTTTCGTCGAACTTCAGAGCCTGTCGAAGCAGCCATGCGCGCGTCTATCTACTGGCTGAGCGTGGGCCTGCTGGCCCTGACGCTGACAGGATGCGAGCCGTCCCTGGTGGGCGAGTTGCCCCGGGAGGCGGCTCTGCCGGTTGAGGGCACGACGCCGTTGCCGGGCCTGGCGGTAGGTGCGGCGGGTTTGGGCGCCGCGGTGCAGCAGGATCTGGCCGATCGCGCGGCGGTGCTGGCCTGGCTGCAGCGGGTGCGTGCGCGGCTGGGGGTGCCGTATGTGGCGTTTGTGAGCTGGTGGGACGGCCGGGGACGCTATCGGTACCGGTACGTGGCGTTGCGGGT
>WFPM01000107.1 GCA_015487635.1 Rhodothermus sp. | reverse complement strand
GAGAAGGGCTACGAAGTGCAGCGCGTGCTGCGTGTGGAATTGGACAGCCTGGACCTGCTGCCCGAAGTGGTGGCCCGTGTGGTGCAGCAGCGCGCCAACCGGCTACAGGGCATTCGGTACGAGGTGGTGAACCGGGAGGCCGTGCAGCTGGCGGCATTGCAGGCGGCCGTCCGCAACGCCCGCGACAAGGCCCGGCAGATGCTGGCCGAGTTGAACCGGGAGGTGGGCGATCCGATTCGGATTACCGAACAGGCGCTGGAATTCCCGCGGCCGCTCTGGCGGGCCGACGTGGCCGCGCTGCGTACGGCCGAAGCGGTGCCCGAACCCGAAGCCTATGCAGTCGGTGAGATCGAGGTGCGGGCGCGCGTGGAGGTTACTTTCGCCATCCGCTGAGTCGGCCGGCAAGACGGTTCAGAGGCGGCTGCACGTGCTGCCTCCAACACGGTGGCTTCAGCCAACGTCCTGAGATGCTCCAGCACGCCGGGGATCAGTTCAGCAAGGCGACGAGGATGACCGCTCATGGCATCACCGGGTTGATTGCTTATACGTGAGATCAGGATAGAGGCGAGACGTGACAACCGTATGTCACCCCTATTTTCGCCGAACGCTCAAGCCCGGCCGTTGACCCCGGCCATGCCGGGCCGTAAATTAGGCGGCGGTTGATAGTGCAGCGATGAAGCGCTTGCGGCATATCGGCGTGTTGCGTGGCGTGAGCCTGGGGCTTGCGCTGGCGCTGCTGGTCGGGGCGGTACGTCCGCTCTGGCCGGTCTCCGGTGCTTCGTATGTCGCCTGGCTGCGCGTGCAACTGCGGGGCGTGCTGGCCGCGTCGGTACTGGAGGAGAGCCTTCAGGAAGCAATGGCCGATCGGCCCGCTTCCCTGGAGGCATTCGTGCGGGCGTTTCTCCAGGCCTGTGTGCAGCAAGAAGGGGGGGGCGCCATTCGGGCGGCGCTGGGGCTTCCGGCCGAGGCTTCGGACGACACCGTGCTGGCCTGGATGCTGGAGCTGGTGCCCCGTCTGGTGGCTGAACCGATCCTGACGCCGCTGTTGCAGGCAAGCGGCGGCACCCTTCTGGCGAGCCTGCAACGCATTGCATCGGCCGAACTCGCCGTCAATCCGGACGCAAAGGAGCGCCTTCCGTCACTGGCGCTGCCGACCACACACGACGTGCCGGTCTCTGTGCCGGAGACCCTTCTGTTCGGGGCCGTTCTTCCGATGGGGCCGTAGGAGAGCCGTTCTATAGGCGCAGCATGAATGATTGGGAGTGCGCCGGTGCCTTATATGTCTCTGGTGTGTTCTGTTGATCACCATCCCTGACAAAAGCAATGAAACGCAACGGTTTTAAGATAGGCGTTACCCTGGCGCTGCTGTTGCTCTGCGGGTACTACCTGTATCCGACGGTCCGGTATGCCCTGCTGCAGCGCAAGCTCAATCGCATGTCGGAAGAAGAGCGGGCGGCCTTCATCGAGGCCAATTACGGAACGATTCAGAGCCTGCGGGAGCGCGCCCTGAAGCTGGGACTCGACCTGCAGGGCGGCATGCATGTGACGCTTGAGGTGCGGGTGGACGCGCTAATCCGAGAGCTGGCTACCGACGTGGACGAGACGTTCGAGGAAGTGCTGGCGGCCGCCCGCGAGCGCGCCCGCTCCGGCGACGTGTCGCTGATCGACGCCTTCGTGGAGGAGTTCGAGCGGCGCGATCCCAATGCGCGGCTATCGCGCTACTTCCGGAATCCGGACGCCGGCATCACGCGGCGTTCGTCGAACGAAGAGGTGGCTGCCTATCTGCGTCAGCAGGCCGAGGAGGCGGTCAACCGCGCCATTGAAATCATCCGCGACCGTGTGGACCGTTACGGCGTGACGGAGCCGGTCATCCAGAAGCAGGGAACTCGCCGCATTGTGGTCGAGCTGCCGGGCGTGGACGATCCCGAGCGTGTGCGTAGGCTGCTGCGGGGTACGGCCCGACTGGAATTCCGTCTGATGGCCGATCCGCAGCTGCTGCAGGCAGCGCTCCAGGACATCATTGACTATTACGAGCCCGACACGACGGCCACGTCCGATACGCTGGCGGCCGCCGACACGGCCGCAGCCGACACCTCGCTGGCCGCGCTGCTGGGTGAGCAGCCCTTGCCGGAACGCCCCCGCAATCCGCTGCTGGCTGTCATGCAGCCGGTAGGGCAGGGCGTGGTGTTCGGCATTGTGGCCGGACCCGACACGGCCGAAGTGAACCGCTTGCTCCGAAATCCCGAAGTACAGGCGCTACTACCGCCTGGCATCGAGTTGCTCTACACCGCCAATCCGGTGGGTACCGACGAGCAGGGGCGGCCGCTCTACTACCTGCTGGGAGTGCGTAAAGAGGTGGAACTGACCGGCGAGGTGATCACAGATGCCCGCGTCGAATTCGACGAGCTGAACCGGCCCCAGGTGTCGATGACCATGAACTCGGAGGGTGCCCGCATCTGGGCTCGCCTGACCGGGGCCAACGTGGGCAAACACATCGCCATCGTGCTCGACAACGTGGTCTACTCTTATCCCGTGGTCAACGAACGCATTCCGAGTGGCCGCTCCTCGATCACCGGACTGGATTCGCGGGAGGAGGCCCAGGACATCGTGACCGTGCTCAAGTCCGGTGCGTTGCCAGCACCGGTGGACATCATCGAAGAGCGGACGGTCGGGCCCAGCCTGGGCGAGGCGTCGATTCGGGCCGGATTGCGTTCGGTGCTGACCGGCCTGTTGCTCGTGGCGCTGTTCATGATTTTCTACTATCGCACGGGTGGTATGATCGCCGACCTGGCGCTGGTGCTCAACATCATCTTCATTCTGGGCATTCTGGCCGCGTTCAAGGCCACGCTGACGCTGCCGGGTATTGCCGGTATCGTGCTGACCATCGGTATGGCCGTCGACGCAAACGTGCTCATCTTCGAGCGCATTCGTGAGGAACAGGCTACAGGCAAGACGTTCCGAGCGGCCATTGATCTGGGCTACTCGAAAGCGTTCAGCGCCATCTTCGACGCCAACATCACCACGTTCTTCACGGCCGCGATCCTGTACTCGTTCGGCGTCGGACCCATTCAGGGCTTTGCCGTGACGCTGATGGCCGGTATCGCCGCTTCGCTCTTCAGCGCCATCGTCATCACGCGGATCATCTTCGACTACCTGGTGCTGGAGCGGAAGCTGATGGTCAGTGTGGGCTAACCAAACCAGGAGAAAACGACCATGCGGATATTCGAAAATGCCAATTACCCGTTTGTGCAGCACCGGAGGAAGGCTTACGTCTTTTCCGGGCTGCTCCTTTTGCTGAGCCTGGTGTCGCTGGTCACGCGCGGGCTGGAGCTGGGCATCGACTTCAAGGGCGGCATGGAGTTTATCATAAGTGGGGCAAGAGAACCTGGCGCGACCGCCATCCGTGAGGCGCTGACGCCTGTGCTCGGTGCCGAGCCTGAGGTGAAGACCTATGGGGCGGAAGATATCCTGATTCGGGTGGCGGCCGAAGGCGACATCAGTGAAGTGCAGCAGCAGATCGTCGAGACGATCCGCCAGCGCTTTCCGGAAACCCAACCCGAGGTGATCCAGACGAACATCGTCGGGCCACGTTTTGCCGAGGACCTCAAGCGTGGCGCCATCTATTCGATTCTGGGTGCGTTGCTCGTCATCTTCGTTTATATCCTGATTCGTTTCGAGTGGCGCTTCAGCCTGGGTGCTGTGGCGGCGCTCTTTCACGACGTGCTCATCACGCTCGGGCTGTTTTCCTTTTTGCACGGCTGGCTGCCGTTTTCGCTGGAGATCGACCAGACGATTATTGCCGCCTTCCTCACCATCGTAGGGTACTCGCTCAACGACACGGTGGTCGTATTCGACCGCATACGCGAGTACATGAATATCTTCAAAACCAAACCGTTTGAGGAGGTGGTGAACCGGTCGATCAACATGACGCTGAGTCGCACGGTCATCACGTCGGGCACGACCTTGCTGGTCGTCATGATCCTCTTTATATTCGGAGGAGAGGTATTGCGGGGCTTTTCGTTTGCGCTGATTGTGGGTATCATGATCGGTACGTATTCGTCGATCTTTGTGGCCTCGCCCGTAGTCATCGAGCTGCGGGCACGGGCGGCGGCCCGACGACTGGCAACGGCTCGTTAATTCAAACCGGTAAGTAGCAATGAATTTCTCCATCGAGGAACGCTACAATGCGGTCGTCATCACGCTGAAAGGCAACGTGATGGGCGGCCCGGACGGAGTCAAGCTCCACGAAAAAATCCATGAACTGATCCGGGAGGGTAAGAAAAACGTGGTGGTGGATCTGTCGAAAGTGAAGTTTATGAACTCCAGCGGGCTGGGCATGCTCATCAGCGCGCTGACCTCGCTGCGCAATGCCGGCGGGGATCTGCGCCTGGCAAACGCAGCCGATCGCATTCAGTCGCTGCTGATAATCACGAAACTGATCACCGTCTTCAAGCATTACGATTCGGTGGAGGAAGCGGTCAAAAGCTTCGAGACCGACCCACCGGTTCCGGTGGAGCAGGCCACCTGAAATGCTATGGCGAACCTCCCTTGCGGTCCAAAGGCGACGGTATGAAGCCGTCGCCTTTGCCATGTTTGCTTTGATTGCAGAACAAAAAGAATCCAGCAATGCCGGTAACGGTTGTCATCGGAAGCCAGTGGGGCGACGAGGGAAAAGGCAAGATCGTCGATCTGCTCAGCCAGGAGGTGGACATTGTCGCCCGCTACCAGGGGGGGGCCAATGCAGGTCATACGATCTGCTGGGGTGACAAAACCTTCGTGCTGCATCTGGTGCCCAGCGGCATCTTTCACGAAGGCGTCACCTGCGTAATCGGCAACGGCGTCGTGCTCGATCCGGTGGCGTTGCTCGAAGAAATCCGCATGATCCGCTCGCTGGGCTACGAGGTGGAAGGGCGGCTGTTAATCTCGCATAACGCCCACCTGATCATGCCCTACCACCGCAAGCTGGAAGAGGCGCGCGAACGCTTTCGCGACGCCGATGCCATCGGCACGACCGGCCGCGGCATCGGTCCAGCCTACATGGACAAGTTCGCCCGCACGGGCATTCGCGTGGTGGACCTGCTCGATCGGGATGTGCTCCGCAAAAAGCTCAAGCAGGCCATCGAGGAAAAGAACGCCATCCTGCGCGAGGTCTACAAGGCCGAAGCACTCGACGTGGATGCGATCATCGAAGAATACGTCGAGTTCGACAAGCTGATCGACCCGTACGTCACCGATACGGCCGAATACCTGAACCGGGCGCTGCGCGAGGGCAAGCACATCTTGGCTGAGGGCGCCCAGGGCTCGCTGCTCGACGTGGACTTTGGCACCTATCCGTACGTGACTTCCAGCCATCCGACCGTTGGAGGTTGCTGCACGGGTCTGGGCATTCCGCCCACGGCCATTACGCGCATCATTGGGATCGTCAAGGCCTACTGCACCCGCGTGGGCAACGGTCCCTTCCCGACCGAGCAGAACAACGAGATCGGCGAGCGACTGCGCGAAGTGGGGCACGAGTACGGAGCCACGACGGGACGGCCGCGCCGCTGCGGCTGGCTCGACCTGGTGGCGCTCCGCTATTCGTCCATGATCAATGGCTTCACGGAGCTGGCCATCACGAAACTGGACGTGCTCACGGGCTTCGATGAACTGCCCGTCTGCACCCGCTACCGGTACGACGGCAAGGTCAGCCAGCGATTTCCGAGCGAGGCGCACACCCTCGAAAAAGTCGAACCGCTCTACGAGGTGCTGCCCGGCTGGCACGAAGACATCACGGGCGCCAGCCGACTGGAGGACCTGCCCGAGGCGGCCCGACGCTATCTGGAATTCATTGCCCGCTTTACCGGCGTGGACATCAGCCTGATCTCGACCGGCCCCAAACGCGAGCAGACCATCTGGAACGGCCGCGCCGTCATCCCGGCCTCGGCGTGAAT
>WFPM01000106.1 GCA_015487635.1 Rhodothermus sp. | reverse complement strand
GCCATTGCTGGTGCTGCGTACGCTCAAGGCTGAAGTGGTGGTGGGCCTCGACGAAGCGCGCATCTGCGAAGTGGCCGCGCAGGACCCGGCGTGGATGACGAACGGCCACTGGGGCGTGATTCAGTTCTACCATCCTGCCCGCTGAACGTCATATGTGATCGCTGATTTACCGGTGCCTGATTTGCCGCACCCCATGTGCCGGACATAGTCCGACGCGTACGACAGGGCAGACCCAGCGGTCCACCCCTACTTGCTGGAAGCATTGTCGTTGGTCTGGTAGGTGCATGCTTTCGGCCCGAAATGAACAGTACCAACCCCCAACGCCAGCTTCCCGAACGTCGACGCCAGCAACCAGCAGGAGCCACCCTCCCCCTGGCCTCTCCCTGGCAGGGAGGGAGAAGCACCTGAGGGGAAAGGCTCGGCGATGCAACACGCGCAGGCGTCTGCCGCCACTGCCAGCCGTAGCCCGTAGACACCGCTCCCCCTTGTAGGGGGAGCTGCCGCGCAGCGGCTGAGGGGGTTCACAGCAATACCCCTATTTCAGGGGGAGCGGGCCCGAAGGGTCGGAGGGGGTCATGGGAGGCCGCCATGATACCCCGGAAATCGTATCAGGTGCCGTCTCCCTTGACCGTTTCGGTCGCCTGCAGACGGGCGAGCGCTTCGCGCGCGGCCTGCTGCTCGGCCTGTTTCTTACTGCCGGCCGTGCCGCACCCCAGCCGCCGGTTGCCGATCCAGGCTTCCACGGTGAAGGTCCGGGCATGGCTGGGCCCCTCTTCGGCCACCACGCGATAGCGCGGCTGCGGCCACCCCCGCGCCTGGGCAAATTCAAGCAACAGGCTCTTGTAGTTGTCCGGCCGCCGGGCCAGCGCCTCCAGATCGAGCGGCGCCAGCAGCACACGTTCCACAAACGCGCGCGCGGCTTCCAGCCCCAGATCCAGATAGATCGCCCCGACGAGCGCTTCGAACGCGTCCGACAGGATCGAGTCGTTCTCCCGTCCACCGGCCCGCTCCATGTTTTCGCTCAGCCGCACGTGCGCACCCAGTCCCAGCCGACGGGCGGCCTGCGCCAGCGCCTCGCGGTTGACCAGCTTGGCCCGAAGCCGCGTCAGAAATCCTTCGTTGCGATCCGGGAAGTGCTCGTAGAGATAGGCCGCCACGACGAATCCCAGCACGGCGTCGCCCAGAAACTCCAGCCGCTCGTTCGAACGCAGGTGGCTGTCGGGCCGCCCGCGCAGCACGCTGCGGTGCGTCAGCGCCTGTTCGTAAAGCGCGGCGTTGCGGACCGGAAGGCCTGTCAGGCGCCGTACGACTTCCAGCGTCTTCGTCGTCTCCGGTGCCGTCGTTTCGGCCCCTCGCAGCCAGCGCTGCAGTCGCTCCAGCAATCCTCGCATGTCGGTTCACCGAAAAACGCTTTGCTCAAAGATACAGGACCCGGCGAAAAGATCCTGTAACGCCCGGCCACGCGGTGAAACTTCTAACCGGCTGAACTTTTGCTTTTGAGAGTACGGCTCCGCAGCGAAAAATTCATGCGGCCTATGGCGCAGGATCGTCCCCGGGTGGTGATTGTGGGGGCCGGCTTTGGCGGGTTGACGCTGGCGCGGGCGCTGCGCCGTGAACCCGTCGAGGTAGTGCTGATCGACCGCCAGAACTACCACACCTTCCAGCCACTGCTCTACCAGGTGGCCACGGCGGGCCTGGAGCCGGAAGAAATCGCCCATGCCGTGCGCGGCATCTTTCAGGGACGACGCCATTTCCGCTTTATCATGGGCACGGTGGTGGGCGTCGACTGGGACGCACAGGCCGTGCTGCTGGAAGACGGCGACCGGGTTGGCTTCGACTATCTGGTGCTGGCCGCCGGAGCCACCACGAACTACTTCGGCATCGAAGGGGCTGCGGAATACACCTTCCCGCTCAAGACGCTTGAAGACGCCATTGCGCTGCGCAGTCATATCATTCGCCAGTTCGAGGAAGCCGACCGTCATCCGGAGCGCATTCGGGAAGGCCTGCTCAACATTGTGGTAGTGGGCGGTGGCCCGACCGGCATCGAGATGGCCGGGGCCCTGGTGGAATGGTTCGAGTTGGTCTTTCGCAAAGACTATCCACACCTGCCCATGAACCGGGCGCGCGTGCTGCTCGTCGAAGCGCTCGACACGGTGCTGGCCACCTACGACGAGCGCCTGCAGCAGTATGCCCGCCGGCAACTGCGCCGCCGGGGCGTCGAGCTGCACCTGGGCGATCCGGTGGCCCGCGTCACGCCGGAAGCGGTCTATCTACAGAGCGGCGAGCGCATTCCCACACGGACGGTCATCTGGGCAGCCGGCGTGCGCGCCTGCCCGCTGGCCGATCGGCTGGGGCTGCCGCAGACGCGCGGCGGCCGCATCGAAGTGGAGGCGGATCTGCGCGTGCCCGGGCACCCGAACGTATTCGTCATCGGCGACCTGGCCGCCAGCCGCGACGAAAACGGCCGCCTGCACCCCCAGATGGCACCCGTAGCCATTCAGGGCGCCCGGCACGTGGCCCGCCAGATCCGGCGCCTGTTGCAGGGGCAGGAAACCGAACCGTTCCGCTACCGGCATCGCGGCACCATGGCCACGATCGGCCGCCACGCCGCCGTGGCCGAACTCAAAGGCGGTCTGCGCCTGACGGGTCCGCTGGCCTGGTTCGCCTGGCTGGCGCTGCACCTGGTGCAGCTCATCGGCTTCCGCAACCGCCTGCAGGTGCTCATCAACTGGGCCTGGAACTACTTCACCTACGACCGCAGCGCCCGGCTCATCTTCCACATCCAGCCCGTCCCAGCCGACTATCTGCCGGAATACACCGCGCCCCGACAGACCACGACCGAAGCTTAGGCTTCGTCCGCCGGCGGCCGCGGGGGGCGGAACAGATCGGCGCAGCGGGCAAACTGATCGGCCAGCCCGATGAGCACCAGCCGATCGCCGGGTTTGATGCGAAAGTTGCCGGCGGGGCTGCCGATCGTCCGGTTGCCCCGGCGCACGGCCAGCACGGTCAGTCCATAGCGCTGACGCAAGTTCAACTCGGCCAGCGTCTTGCCGGCCACCGGTGCGCCCTCACGCACCACGACGGCCCGCGTGTGCAGGCCCTCTTCGTCGAGTCCCTGCAGCACCATCAAGTGGGCTTCCTGAATGCTGCCCCGGAAGATCCGGTAGTCGCCCGAGCGGATGGCCGCCACCTGCCGCTGAATCTCATCCTCCGGCACGAAGTAGGCCTGCAGCACCTGCGTGAAGATGCGCACGGACGTTTCCAGCTCCTCAGGGACCACGATGTCGGCGCCGGCCTGCTGCAGCGGCTCCACATCCCGCAGAAAGCGCGTGCGCACGATGATCTGCAGTGTGGGATTCAGAAAGCGCGCCAGCTCCACGATGCGCCGCGTGGCCGCTTCGTCGTTGATCGCCACCACGCACACTTTGGCCCGCTCGATGGCCGCATGCTCCAGGATATGCCGGCGACTGGCATCGCCGTACAGAATGGGGATCCCCTCCGCTCGGGCGGCCCGGACCGTATGCGGGTTCAGTTCGATGACAATGAACGGAATACCCGTTTCCCGGAGCACGCACACCAGACGCTGCCCGGCCGGTCCGTAGCCCACCACGATCACGTGGTCTTCGAGTGCGGCTTTTTTCGAAGGGACCTCGGACGCAGGGCTTTCACGCCGGAGCAGCTGCGTGTTCAGCCGTCGTCCGAGCGCCATCAGAAACGGCGTGGCGGCCATAAGCAGCACCGTCGCGGCCAGCAGCCCCTGCGTGCCGGTCTCCCCCATACCAGCCGGCGTCAGCCCCACGTCGCGCCCGGCCTGCGCCAGCACGAACGAAAACTCTCCGATCTGCGCCAGCGTCAACCCGAGCGCCAGCGCCACCCGCATCGGATACCCCAGCAGGCGCGTGGCAGCCGCCGTCGCCAGCACCTTCACCAACAGCACGCCCAGCACAATCCCCACCACCAGCAGCGGCCGCGCGAGCACGAACGAGACGTCGAGCAAAAGTCCCACCGAAACGAAGAAAACGGCATTGAACAGTGCCTTGAGCGGCAGAATCTCACTCAGGGCGTACTCGCTGTAGGTGCTCTCGCTGACGACCAGCCCTGCCAGAAAGGCACCCAGCGCCAGGCTGACACCGAACAGGCTGGTCACCCAGGCCGTCCCGAAGCAGATGGCCACCACCGTCAGCAGAAACAGCTCGTGGCGGCGCGTGTGGGCAATACGCTCCAGCAGCCAGGGAACGATCCGGCGGGCCAGCACGAGCACGCCGCCCACGACCAGCAGCGCCTCGCCGAGTGCCTGGAGCGTCTCGAGCGCTGAGCCGTGCCCGCCGCCCAGTACGGGCACCAGCAACACCATGGCCACGATGGCCAGGTCCTGAAAGATCAGCATGGCCACGGCCAGGCGCCCGACCACCGTGTCGGTCTCCTGCCGATCGCTGAGCACGCTCAGCACGATCGCCGTGCTGCTGAGTGCCACCAGAAAGCCCGTAAAAAGCGCCGCGCGCACCTCGATGCCCAGCGCCAGCGACAGGCCGAGCACGACCAGCGTGGTCAGCCCCACCTGCAACCCGCCTCCCAGGAGCAGTTCGCGCCAGATGCGCCGGAGCTGGTCCAGCTTGAACTCGATGCCGATCGTGAACAACAGCAGGATGACGCCGATCTCGGCCGTGTTCTGGATGAGCGTTTCGTTGCGGACCACCCCCAGCACGCCCGGTCCGATCAGCACGCCGGCTAGCAAGAACCCCACGATCGGCACCAACCGGATCTGATAGCACAGATAGGCAATCAGGACGCTCGTCACCACGAGCGCCACCAGCTCCCCCAGAAATGGTAAGGCAACGCCGGCCAGCAGCATTCGCTCAGACGTATTTGTCGCCCCGCACGACCTCGACCGGCTGGGCGTACACGATCACTGCATAATACCGAAAATAATGTTCGGCAATGTGCTCGATGATCCGATCGGCCACCTCGGGACTGACGATCGTTTCGATTTTCACATTGTGGCCTTCCCATTCGCTGGCCCGCACGCCCCGCGACCCTTCGCCGGACACTTCGGTCAGCGTGTAGCCGCGGGCGCCCAGCTCTTTCAGCGCGCGCAGCAGTCGCTCCTGCAGCACGCGTTCGGCCACAATGGTCACCAGCTTGAGCGTTACCGTCAGCATGGACTTACCCTCCGATCCATTGTGCCAGGGCAAAATACAGCGGAATTCCCAGCGCCAGGTTAAACGGGAAGGTGATTCCCAGCGAAGCCGTCAGATAGAGCGTCGGATTGGCTTCGGGAAGCGAGATACGCACGGCGGCCGGCGCCGCAATGTAGGACGCACTGGCCACCATGGCTCCCAGTACGGCACTCCCTCCCACCGACAGCCCGGCCCAGTGGCCCAGCACGACGGCCAGCGAGCCGTGCAGAATGGGCATCACTATGCCGAATCCCACCAGAAACGTCCCCACCTTTTTCAGATCACGCAGGCGCCGGGCGGCCACCAGCCCCATCTCGAGCAGGAAGAGCGTGAGCGCCCCCTTGAATCCGCTCACAAAAAAAGGCTCCACCTGCTTGAGTCCTTCCGTCCCCGACAGATACCCGATAACGAGCCCACCCACAAGCAGCACCACGCTCCGCCCGGCCAGCACTTCGTGCAATCCCTCGCGCCAGGAGCCGTGATGGTTTGAGCGCGCGAAGACGAGCATCAGGGCCACCACGATGGCCGGCACCTCGAGCATGGCCACCAGCGCCGGCATGAAGCCTTCGGCCAGATTGCCCTGCAGCTGCCCAAAGGTCTGCGCCGCAATGAACGTCACAGCTGATACCGACCCATAGTGCGCCGCGATGGCCGCCGCGTTGATCCGGTCCATGCGGCCGATCTTGCGCAGCACCACGTACGACGTGATCGGCGTCAGCATGCCCAGCGCCAGCGTCACCAGCGCCGGTCTGAGTACCACGGCCCCAGGCGTATGGCTCAGTTCGGCCCCGCCCTTGAGCCCGATGGCCAGCAGCAGGTAGATCGAAAGCGCCTGATAAAGCGGCTCGGGGAACGAAAGATCGCTGCGAATCAGCCGGGCAATGATGCCAAGGGCAAAGGCCAGAACGATGGGCGAGAGCAGGTTCGCCAGCAGGATGTCCAGCATCGAACGGCTCCGACTGGTTCACGGAAACAGCCGGCCGCCCAACGGACGGATCTTTTTTCGGGTTTCATTCCGAAAGGGCTTCGGCCTGATGAATTTTCCGTGCCCGGGCCAGAAAGACCCAGCCGAGCAGCCCGGCCAGCAGCGAAGCGCCCAGAATGCCCAGTTTGGCCTGATCCAGCAGCAGCGGCGTGGGAAACGCCAGCCCGGCAATGAACAGGGCCATTGTGAACCCGATGCCGCACAGGCACCCCACGCCCAGCAGTTGTCCCCAGGTCACGCCGGCCGGTAGTTCGGCCAGTCGCAGGCGCACTGCCAGCCAGGATGCCAGCAGCACGCCTATCGGCTTGCCGAGCAGCAGTCCCAGCACCACCCCGAGCGTGACCGGATGCGTCAGACTGAGCCCGCTGTCGCCGCCGAGCGCCACGCCCGCATTGGCCAGCGCAAACAGTGGCATGATGCCGTAGGCGACCAGGCCGTGCAGTCCGTGCTCCAGGCGCGTGAGCGGCGCCTCGACCCGCTCGCAGGCCTGCTCCAGCGCATAGACCGCGTCGCGCTGGTCTGCGCTGAGCAACCGGCCCGTTCCCGGGCTTTTGCGAAACACGTCCAGCAGCCCCTGCACCTCACGCAGGAACGCCGCACCGTCGATCTCCCGGCGGGCAGGAATCGTCAGGGCCAGCAGCACACCGGCCACCGTGGCGTGCACGCCCGACTTGAACACGGCCAGCCAGAGCAGCACGCCCAGCAGACCGTACACCCAGAGCTGGCGCACGCCCAGCAGGTTGCATGCCCAGAGCACCCCCCAGACGACGGCGGCCGCCAGCAGCGCGCCCACCGAGAGATCGGCCGTGTAGAACAGCGCGATCACCAGCACGGCCCCCAGATCGTCCACGATGGCCAGCGCCGCCAGGAACACGCGCAATCCCGCGGGCAACCCGCGTCCCAGCAGGGCGAGCACGCCCAGCGCAAAGGCGATATCGGTGGCCATCGGAATTCCCCACCCGCGCTCGCCCGCTCCGCCCGCATTGAGCGTCAGGTACAGCAGCGCCGGCACGATCATACCACCGATTGCTCCGGCAATCGCCAGTCCGGCCTTGCGCGGCGACGACAGCTCGCCCACCAGCAGCTCCCGCTTGATCTCCAGCCCCACCAGCAGAAAAAACAGCACCATCAACCCGTCGTTGATCCAGTGGAGCAGCGACTTGGAAAGTGCCGCCCCTTCGGGGCCGATGGTCCATTTCGTTTCCCAGAGCGCCCGGTACGTCTCGCCCCAGGGCGAGTTGGCCCAGACCAGCGCGATCACGGCACTGAGCAGCAAAAGGGTACCGCTGGCCGCCTCTGTGTGAAAGAACTCCTGAAAGGGACGAAACAGACGATCCGTGATGCGAGAAGTACGCGGCTGCATGTTACCGGGGGTTTGTGTGCTGATGTACAATCTGTTCAGGCTCCGGGAAGCGCTTCGTCCGGCTCCGAACCGGCCGGCAGGGGTAGGCGGCGCCGCTCGCTTTCGAGCAGAAGCCGGCGCAGCGCTTCGGCGTCGGGCGCCATCAGCCAGGCCTGCTCGAAGTCCTCACGCTGCAGAATCTGCGCGATGGCCGAAAGCGCCTGCAGGTGGAAGGTGCGCTCGTCTTCGGAGCGGGCCAGCACGAACACGGCGTGGACGCGCTCCGGTTGATCGGGAAAGCGCAGCCCTTCGCGACAGCGAGCCACCACCAGTTCAAAGCGCCTCTGTCCCTCAACGATCACGTGCGGAATGGCCACGCCCGGAAACACCACGGTGCTGCTGAGCGCCTCGCGCTCCAAAAAGCGTCGCTGAAGCGCCTCGGCTTCCATCCCCAGCCGGGCCGCCAGCGGCTCGGCTGCCACCCGGAAGAACTCTTCCAGCGAAAGATGGCGGCTCAGGTCCAGCACCGGCGCCTGCGCCACCAGGTGGTCGAACCGGTCGCGCGGCATCGCCGGCACGTCCATCGCCTGGAGTACGATCACCTGATCGCCGGGCTCCAGCCTCAGCCCGCTGTGCACGGGCAGGTATCGATCACCGCGCAGCAGCGCCAGCGGCAGGGCCGGACGCGGCCCCTGGAGTGCCTGAAAGAAGCGGCTGGCCGACATGGGCTGCTCGACCGGTACCTTGCTGCGCACGATGCGCTCCTGCTCGATCCGGTAGTCCCAGGCCACCAGTGAAACGGGCCCGGCGAACAGCGTCGTGGCATGCAGGTGCGCCAGCAAGCTCCGGTGCTCGGCTTCGTCGCCGCCGCTGAAGAGCACGTGAATCTCGGGCACGTAAAAGACCGTGCGGGCCAGTTGCGCGGCCAGCGCGTTCACCTCGGGGTTGGCCGTCATGGCGATGAGCGTGCGCACGTGCGCGGCCTGCGCTTCGCCGAGCACCTGTTCGTCCAGCGCATCGCCGCAGACGACCTGAAGCCCGTCGCTTTCGGCCAATGTGCAGAGCTGCGGGTTGCGGTCCACCACCCACACCGGTTGCGAGCGAGCCAGCACCCGGCCCAGGGCCCGTGCCGTCGCCCCGGCGCCGACGATCAGCACGCCGCGCCGCTCGTGATCCGAACGCACCAGCTCATTCCGGCGCTTGAGCCAGTCCACGCCCAACTTGAGCAGCACCGGCACGGTGGCTGTCGTGAAAATGGCCATGAAAACCAGAATGGAAAAAATCGTGGCGTCAATAATGCCCATCGACAGGCCGATCTGGGCGATGATGATCTCGACGGCACCGCGGCCGTTCATGCCCGCCCCGATGACGATCCCTTCACGCCAACCGTATCCAGTGGGCAGATAGAACAACGCCGTGCCGGCGATCTTAGCTAACGTGGCCGCCACGATCACGCCAGCCAGCAGGATCGTGTGCTGCTGGAAGACGTCAAGCGTCACCTCAAAGCCGGCTGTCACGAAGAAAATCGGCGCCAGAAAGCCCAGCGACACGTCGCGCACCAGATCCATCAGGTCCTTCGAGAGCGTGCGGCCCAGCGTGCGCTCACGCAGGAACAGCCCGGCCAGAAAGGCGCCCAGAATGCCGTGGAGCCCGGCAAGCTCGGCTCCTTCCGCAAACAGCAGCGCCAGCACGACGATCAGCAGAAAGCTGACGGTTCGCCCCGGCGCATAGCGCTGCAACCAAGCGCCAAAGCGCGGGATCAGCTTGAGTCCCACCAGCGCCGCCACCGCAAAGAAAGCCAGCGCTTTCAAGCCCACAAGCGCCAGATCCATCACCGAAACGCTCCCGAACTGGGCCACGCCGATAATCCCGGCAAAGATCAACAGCGACAGCGTATCGGCGATCAGCGCCCCGGCCATCATCACGTGCGCGATGCGCGTGTCGAGCAACTGCAGATCGACCAGAATGCGCGACTTGGTGGCCAGCGACGTCACCCCGGCCGCCACACCCACGAACATCGCCGCGTAGGCGTTCCCCGTTACATAGTAGATGATCAGATAACAGGCCACGAACGGTGTAATGAACCCGCCCAGCGCCGCCAGCACGCCGCCTTTGGACGCACGCCCCAGCTCCCGGGGATCGATCTCCATCCCGATGTAGAGCATCATGAGCAAAACGCCCAGCTCGCCCACCACAGCCAGCGCCTCGCTTCCGTGCAGAACGCCCAGCAGCGGCGGACCCAGCAGCATACCGGCCAGCAACTCCCCCAGCACCGACGGATACCCCAGCCGCGTGGCCAGCAATCCCCCCAGCCAGGCGGCCAGCAGTACCAGGAGCAGATTTAACAGCGAGAGTTCCATAAACCTGTTCGTTGGTGAAAGACGATATACGCAGGGATGATACAGCGGGCTAAATGGCCGACGCCGCCGGCCGGGATGCACGAAGGGCCTTCATTCTTGCGGTTTGCAGCGGCCAAGCCACCGCCGGACCAGGCATTGCCGCCGCGACGCGGCCCCGTCCCAAGCCGAACGGTATGGAAGTAGCGAGTAGATCAACGCAAGAGCGGCATGCTTTTTATAGACGATACGAACCCCAGCCCGAAAAGGCAAGGTTATTCCCGCTGCTCGTGTTTATCCTTCTGGATGAAACTCGGCGGGCAACATTTCCATGATCACCTTCCAGACCGCCTCGGCCGTCTTATACGATTTCTTGGATATCATGGTGCAGCGGCTTCCCATGACCCCCTTGTATCTTTGAGATCAAGTGTCCTGGGCGTCGGTAGCTCCTGGTACCCCCCGGGGCCTGTAGAGCCTGCACCTGAGCAAGCGCACCGACACCCATCTTTGACGCAGCCCGTACCGTTGCCCGAACCGGCTCTAAGGGCCGCGTTCGCATCACAAGGCCG
>WFPM01000105.1 GCA_015487635.1 Rhodothermus sp. | reverse complement strand
TCGGCGCTGGAATACACGCAGACGTCCGTCTCCACCGCCGGCCGTAAACCTCGCTCCCCCTTTCAGGGGGATCTGCCGCGCAGCGGCTGAGGGGGTTCACAAAAATGCCCTTGCGGGCCTGAAGGGCCGGAGGGGGTGCCCCGGCTATGACCTCCCTGAAGCCTGGCGGCCTGTCCCTGAAGATACAAGGGGGTGCCCCGGCTACGGCCTCCCTGAAGCCTTGCGGCCTGTCCCTGAAGCTACAGGGTGGGGAGCATGGGATGCCGTGCACATGCCCCATGATACCTGGAAAATCATATGCCCCTTCTCGGCTCGCCTGATACGGACGCGCAGGACGTCGTCCTTCAGGTTACCGCAGATTCCCGAACGCCACCGCTTTCTCCCGCGTATCGATGATGGCGTAGTCGCCGTCGGCCAGCGAGCCGGGAAAGACCACCAGCGTATTCCCCAGTTGCTTTTTCTCCTTGCGGCCGCCCACGCCCGCGCACACCACAAAATGCGGATCGTAGGTCTTGATCAGGTGCGCCACGGCAGCCGGACCGCTCCGGTCGGCCGGTTCCTCGAAGCGATCGGCCGGCGCCGTGTAGAACAGCAGGATCTTGGGGGGATCCAGATGCCGCAGGAAGTCCAGGGAGAAGATCGCCTCCCAGCCCGGATACCGGAGGAAAAACTCGTGATCCCGGGCCTCGACGGTTACCTCCCCGCCGAAGCCCGCCACCATGTAACGGCCGCCCAGCGGGGCAAAGCTCCGATGCACCATGTGGACGTGCGGCGTCACGATCTCGCTGTTGAAGGCGGCCTGCATGAAGAAACGCTCCGGCGCATCGTTCCGGCCCGGAATCACATAGACCGGCACACCGATCGCGTTCAGTCGCCGGAAAAACGTCAACAGCGACTCGGCGTCGTTCTTGCGCTCCTCGACGACCTCCGGCCGGGCCCGATCCGGCAGCCGCTGCTCCTGCACGGCCCGCGCCCATTCGGCCTGGCGGGCCTCGGCCTGCAGAATGTTGCCGGCAAAAAGCACGGCATCAACGCGGGCCTCCTGCACCACCTCCGGCAGTCGGTCGATATAATCAAACGCTTCGCGCAGATCGCTTATGGCCAGCAGTTTCATCGTTGCCTCCGGGTTGGTTGACCGTTTTCTTAGAGAGAGCCCTTTCCCGGGGCAACAGTTTCACCCCAAACGTGACAAGGTGTTAACAAGAACCGCCCAGCTGTTTCAATTCCGGAAGCTTTGCGCACATGAACTCCTTGATCTGCAATGCCAACGCATAGCACTGTCGTGCTTCCTCATAAGGAAGGAACATAGAAATCATCCGGATATCGAACCCGGACGGCATAATCTGTTAAATTTCCCACCTCGATCTGAGCGAAATCTTTATCCACCTGTCGACAGCAGGCCAACAAATATTCCAGATTGTGCGTTCGCCCAAAGGCAGTACCCCGGGATACCAGATAAGCCTTCAGCAACTTCTCTACAAACTGTTGCGCATGGAAGCAAACTCCGCTGGTTACCACTTCTCCGAAGGCAAACGCATTTCGTGTGCTATAATCCTCAAGTCTTCGAGCGCTTTTATGACCCAGAGACGCACTTCTTCTTTCATAACTTTAAAACATTGCCTTCTGTAAACACAGCTTGCACGACGGTACCCGGGACCTCCTTAAGCCGGGCAACTTCTTTCTGAGAAAAAATCAGCACATCGACGTCCAGTAGCTCGGCGGCCAGCCGTCGGCGTATCTCCCGGCTGAGCTGCATTTTTTGAGGCACAGTCAACGCCTCGAAGGTAACGATCAGCACATCCCAGTCGCTGTAAGGTCCGGCCGTGCCCCGCGCCCGCGAGCCAAACAACAGGATCTGATCAGGCTCCAGGTCATGCTCCTGGAACACCTCGCGAATTACAGTTCGAATCTGATCCAATCTCGCCTCCATGGCTTCACGCGACGTTCGGGGGAAAGCCAGGTTCGGGGGAAAGGGCCGGGCGCAGTTGCATCATGAGAAAACGAAAGGCGCGGTCGAGCTCCTGCAGCGTCTCGGGACGGATGCGGTAGTAGGAACGCGGGCCGTCGGTCTGGAACGTGATGAGCCCTACCTCACGCAGCGTGCGCAGGTGTTGCGAGATGGTCGCCTGAGCCAGCGGGAGTTCCTCCACCAGCTCGAAGCACGGCATGGCGCCCCGCTCGGCCAGCAGCTTCAGGATCGCAATCCGCGCCGGATGCCCCAGTGCCCGCATGAGCGCCGCCATGCGCTCCTCCGGCGGCAGAAACCGCTTCGTTCCGCCTCGCGCCATATTCGAAAAATCGTTTTTCGACGATAGGCAATGATACAATATCCGGCCGGAAAATACAAGCGCACCTCAGGCGGCCGAGCGGGCCTGCTCCAGAAACTGCAGTTCGTAGAGCTTTCGGTAGAGGCCGTCGCGGGCCAGCAGCTCCTGATGGGTACCGCGCTCGCGCACTTCGCCTCGGTGCATCACCAGAATCTGATCGGCGTGCTGGATGGTCGAGAGCCGGTGCGCGATGAT
>WFPM01000104.1 GCA_015487635.1 Rhodothermus sp. | reverse complement strand
GCACCTGCAACGTATCGAGCGCCAGCGTGTCCTGAAAGCTCACCGGATAGACACCGGGCGTAAGAATGCGGGGAAGTTGTGGCGTCTGCTCCTGCTGGACGGCGCGCAGCATAGCCTGAATCTGACTTTCTGGAATGCCCAGTTCCCGGGCGCGCTGGGCCGCCTGTTCGGGATCCGACAGGTCGATGCCCAGGCGTTCCGCCTCCCGGCGGGCTTCCTCGACGGTCATGCCCCGCCGCCGTATTTCCTCCTGGACGGGCTGGGGAATCTCCTGAGCATGAACGACAGAAGGCAGAAACCACAGGCCCAGCCAGAGAACTGCTCCGGCCAGCAGTAACTGACGCTGACGTTTCTGACGCATGGTACCCGCTGCAACTCGCTGGAGAGGGACGCTCACGATCACTTCAGGACTGATTTTGCCGCAACGGCCTGACAAGATACGGACCACAATAGCCTTTCCGGCTGGTCATACCGGAGGTAAGATACAAATTCAAAAAGGACGCTGCGTGTCTTCACCGAAATCCTGCGAAAGGACCACTGCTACGGAAAAATGCGCAGGAATAATTTGCCGCCTGTGATTCTCTGAGCAAAGGCGCATACTTCCAATCCGAGAATTCGACTGGAAGGTAAACGAACGCCAAAGCACTGGGATGGCCGCCAGCGCCGAATCATCGTCGCTTTGTGGCAAAAGCGCGAAGAAACAGAATCATGGCTGTTCTACCTTCAGATTCTGTGGCTCGGCGCTGACGGTCCTGTCTATCCTTTGAAGGTGTGTACCCGGCCAAAGAGATCTTGCGTGCCCCAGATCCCGCTGCGCAGGCATTCGAGCTGGACGATCTGGCTGTGGTCCACGAACAGATTGACCTCGGGGCCGTAGTTTTTGATGTACCAGGCGAACACGCGCGGGTCGGCCGCCTCGAACATGAGCTTTTCCAGGCCCAGTTCGTTGATGAAGCGGGCCACGACGTCCGTGCGCCAGTTCTTGACGTTCTCGGTAATGCCTTCCGATTCCACCATGATCATGTAGGCGCCGGCTTCCAGGAAGCGCCGCGCCAACTGGATGGCCCAGGCCGGATCCTGCACACCCTCGGCTTCGAGTAATTCGGCCGGCGTGTCGCCTCCGGCACCGAACTGGATTCCTACTTCCGGTTTGGCCTTCAAGCCGGCCTTTTGCACGGCTTCGATCAGACGCAGCCAGTCGTCGGCCGGAATGGTGATAAAGCCGGTGGAAATTTCGATGATGTCGAACCCCAGATCCCTGCAGGTCTGAATGTACCGATGAACGGCCTCACGCCCCTGGGTTACCACATACTCGATAAAGCCACCGGTCGAGACCAGCACGTCGTACTGATGGCAGAGGTCGATGATTTCGCGGAGCACCCGACGCGGCATGAGCGTGAACGACCCGCCTGCGAACTTGAGTGAATCGATATAAGCCCCCATCGTCTCGAGCACATCGCTCAGATAGTTGGGGCCCATTACCGAGTAATAGGGGCCACGGATTTCCGTCAGGCCGCGCGTGCGGGGCTTGGGCTCGCGCGCGTTCATCCGTAGAAACGGAAAAGCGGGTTCCATCTCGCGGGTCGTCTTCTTCCGTGGCATGGTTTGCCACCGTTTGGTCAGGTTCGTTGCAACGAAAAGCCGGATGGTTGTTAAAAGAAAAAGCCCGGTCAGTTTCGGCGATCCAGCATAAATAACCGGAGCGTTGCACGATGGGCAAGAAACCGATCGGTCGGCTGCATGTGCTTACGGACTTTTACTTCCAGCAGCGTTACGGCCATGCCGAGCTGGCCCGCCTGGTGATTGCCGGCGGTGCCAACACCGTGCAGTTCCGCCAGAAGTTCGGCGGTATCCGGCACAAGCTGTACGCGGCCCGGCGCACGGCCGCCGTGTGCAAGGAAGCCGGCGTGCCGCTGATTATTGACGATCACATCGACATCGCGCTGGCCGTGGAAGCCGACGGCGTCCATCTCGGACAGGAAGACTTCCCCGTCGCCGAAGCCCGGCGCATTCTGGGGCCTGACTTCATCATCGGTGCCACGGCCACTACCGTCGAGCAGGCGGTGGAAGCCTGGCAGGCCGGCGCCGACTATATCGGCTTCGGGCCCGTCTTTCCCACTTCGTCGAAGGCCAATCCGGCCTCGGTAAAAGGGATCGAAGGGCTGCGTCAGGTCTGCGCGGCCGTGCCCATCCCCGTAATTGCCATCGCCGGCATTACCGTGCAGCGGGTGCGCCCGGTGCTGGAGGCCGGCGCCTACGGGGTGGCCGTGATGACGGCCATCACGACCGCACCGGATCCCCGGGCGGCCACCGCCCAGTTTCGCATGGAAATCGAGTCGGTGCTGCGCACGCTCCTGGAAACGCGTCGAACATGAACGGCCCTCGGGCGTTAAGGATGGGCTTTTTGCAGACCAGCCGGAGTTCGTATGTCTACCCGCAGGGCCGTTCTGAACTGTTTTCGTCGACATCAACGCTTCGTGCTGACCACCCACATCAAGCCCGACGGCGATGCGCTGGGCTCGCAACTGGCCCTCGGGCGGCTGCTGCAGAAGATGGGACGCGACGTGTATCTGATCAACAGCGACCCGCCGCCCTCGAACCTGACCTGGATGCCCGGCATGGAGCAGGTGGAGGTATTTGACGGCTCGCTGGCCCAGCGCGAACGGATCGATCAGGCCGACGTCATCTGCGTGCTCGACACAAACGCACTGGACCGGCTCGGTGATCTGGCGCCGGCCGTCGAGGCCAGCCGTGCCCGCAAACTGCTTATCGACCACCACACGGCACCGGAAGACTGGTTCGATCTGCAGTACGTGCGCGACACGGCCTCATCGACCGGAGAGCTGGTCTACGAGCTGGTCTGCGCCGTCGACCCGAGTCTGATCGATCACGAACTGGCCACGACACTGTACGTGGCCATTATGACCGACACCGGCTCATTTCGCTTCAATACGGTTACGCCGGCGGTTCATCGCATTGCGGCCGATCTGCTGGAGCGGGGACGCCTCAGCACCGAGGCCATTCATAGCGCAATTTTCGATACACGCACGCCCGAAAGCATGCGCTTGCTGGGCCTGGCCCTGCGCAACCTGCAACTCCGCTACGACGGTAAAGTCGCCTACATGGTGCTCTCGCGCCGCATGTTCAACGAAACCGGCGCCTCTACCGAGGATACCGAGGGCTTCATCAACCACCTGCTGTCGATTCGGGGCGTGCAGGTGGCCCTGCTGTTTACCGAGATCGAAAAAGGTGTCAAAATCAGCTTTCGATCAAAGGGCAACTACCACGTGAACGAGTGGGCCCGGGCGTTCGGTGGGGGTGGTCATCGCAATGCGGCCGGGGCGTTTGTAGAAAACGCCACGCTTGATACGTTGGTGGATGCCGTCCTCGCAGCCGCTCCGCGCTACCTGCCACAGCTTGAGGCCCCGCCCGCGGGCAACGCCGCGGGCACCCTTTCGTCTGAAGATGCGTCGTATCTTTCAGCACTCCTGCATCAGAAGTCGCAAGCATCCTCTACGGCGTCATGAAAGTCTCGGTCACTACGATTCCACTGGACGAACTGGATATCGATCTGCTCCTGGTGCCTGTTGCCGAAGGGGCCGTCGAGGCAACCCTGAAGGCTCTGAGCGAGCAGTTTGGCGAAATCGTCCGACGCACCGCGGCCGACTTTACCGGGGCGCAGGACGAACTGATCTGGCTCTATCCGGAGAGCGGTCGGGCCCGACGCCTGGCGCTGGTGGGCATGGGACCGGCCGATCGTATTGACCTGGAACGCCTGCGGCGGGTGGCCGCCCGCGGCGCCGAGCTGGCCCGCGACCGCAAAGTCGTCACCGCCGCCATTGTTCGGCCGCGGACCTCGATCGACCCTGAGTCGGCCAGCCAGGCGCTGGTCGAGGGCTTCATGCTGGCCGCCTATCGCTTTACGCGCTACAAGACGGACACGAGCGGACTGCGCGAGATCGAGCGGCTTGTGATCCACGAAACGGGTGAGGACGAAAAGGCCAGCCGACGAGGAGCCGAACGCGGCCGCATCATCGCCGAAAGCGTGATGACGGCACGCGATCTGGTCAATCTGTCGCCCGACGAAAAAACGCCCACGAAGTTCGCCCGCCTGATCGAGCAGTCGGCCAAAAAGTACGGCTATGAGGCGGATGTGTGGGACAAGGCGCTGATCGAAGAAGAAGGGATGGGCGGGCTACTGGCCGTCAACCGGGGCAGTCCGGAGCCGCCAACCTTCACGGTGCTCACCTGGCATCCGGAAAATGCCCTCAACGAGCGGCCGGTCGTGCTGGTGGGCAAAGGCGTGGTCTTCGACACGGGCGGGCTGTCGCTCAAGCCCACCAAGGACAGCATGGACTACATGAAGTCCGACATGGCCGGTGCGGCGGCCGTCGTGGGCGCCATGGAGGCGCTGGCCCGCCTGAAAATCCCGCTCTACGTGGTGGGGCTAATCCCGGCCACCGACAATCGGCCCGGCGAAAATGCCTATGTGCCCGGTGAGGTCATCCGGATGCATTCGGGTAAGACCGTCGAGGTGCTCAACACCGACGCCGAGGGACGCCTGATTCTGGCCGATGCGCTCTCGTATGCCCGCACCTACCGGCCGATCCTGGTCATCGACCTGGCGACGCTGACCGGCGCCCAGGTGATCGCGCTGGGTACCGAGGCCGCCGCCGTCATGACCAATAACGTGGAAGGCGCCGAAGAGCGCCTGCAGGCCATCGTAGCCGCCGGGGAACGCAGCGGCGACCGGGTCCACCCGCTGCCCATGTACGATGAATATGCCAAGCTGCTGGAAAGCGACGTGGCCGACCTGAAGAACATCGGTGGCCGCGAAGCCGGCTCCATCACGGCGGCCAAGTTTCTGGAGCACTTTGTCGATTATCCCTGGATCCATATCGACATGGCCGGGCCGGCCTTCCTGAAGGAGCCGAAACCCTACCGCCCGAAAGGCGGAACGGGCTTCGGCGTGCGACTCCTGGTCGAATTCCTGCGCGACTTTGCCTCACCCCGGCGTTTCTCGAGCTGAACGCGGCTTCTGCACGTAATAAGTAGACCCTGCCCGCTGGTGTCGGCGGGCAGGGCTTTTCTTGCAGGACGGCACAAAAATTTTTCTGCCTGGAGGTTACAACGCTCCTCAGCTGGTGTCTATAGAGACAGAAGCACGTCCGGGAGACTTGCGTTTGCGGCACGTCGCAAGTCTCAATCACACATGGTGGGGCAGCCGGCGCGGTTCCGAAAGGGCCGCGCCGGTTTTTTTTCTACGCAGGCCGACCAGCAAAGGCGCTTGCGACGCCATCAACGCCCGATCCTGTATCGCTTTCCAAACCCACAACCTGCTACCGGCAACACGTCCGCCATTTTTCCGCATCACGGCTGTCCGCCTCTTCCTTCGGAAAGAGCTGGGACACGATGATCTCCCCACACAACTTTCGATTGGCCTACGTGCCTCTTACCGCAGCAGCGCAAACAGCGCCACAATCGCACCGATCTGCCCCGCCCAGAAAATGAACATCCAGCGCACCAGACTTGCATACCGCTCACTGAGCGCCACCTTCACTTCGGCAATTCGGCCATCGAGCTTCGCCTCCACCTCGGCAATTCGGCTATCGAGCTTCGCCTCCACCTCGGCGATCCGGCTATCGAGCTTCGCCTCCACCTCGGCGATCCGCCCATTAAACTTTGCTTCTACCTCGGCAATTCGGCGGTCAAGCTTCGCCTCTACGGCGTTGATGCGTTGTTCCAGACGAGCCACCTCCTCCGTGATGCGCTGCTCCAGACGTGCTTCTACTTCGGTAATCCGATTGTCCAGGCGTTTTTCTGTCTCGGCGACCCGCCGCGCGAAGCGCTCCTCCACAATCCCCAGCAGGTTGTTACGCTCGTGATGGGCCGCCTCGTTGAGCAAATTGATGAGCGCCTCGACGCCCTCGTCGCCGAGTTTTTCGCGCAAAACTTTCGGAACGGTCAGAATTGCCATGAGCGCTTCCGCATAGGCATGTGTTAAAGAAAAATCGCACCTTTTTCTGGAGGTTCCCGTTTTCGTCCAAACCGTCCGGCGTCTTCAATTGCCCGGCCAGGTCCGGAGACTGTGCGATGCGCGCTGCCAGGCGCCGTATTGGGGGTTGGGTAGAACAATCCAGCGCGTGCCCCACCATCTGCGGTAGCGCATGACCACCACCCGCCGTGCTTCGGTACTGGCTTCAGGCTCGGACACAAAGTCGCCCAGCTGATCGCCGATCAGGAGCAGGATACGGTAGTGTCGGCTCAGAAACGCCCGGCGCGGCTCTTTGTCGGAAGACGTCCATTCGGGCCGCTCGCCGCGCGTCAGGATTACGTCGAGCGTGTCCGGCAGCGGGAAGCCGACGGCCTGCAGGTTACGACGGGTGGCTGCTTCCAGGTCGGCCGTGCGGTTCGTCACATAAAAGACCTGGACGCCACGCCGGAGCGCCTCCTGCACGAACGCGACGGCGCCGGGCACGGGTTCGGCCTGCGCGGCCTGCACCCAGCGCGCCCAGCTCTTCGGCGAAAACGACCGGCCTGTCGCAACGAGCCAGGCCTGATAGGGGCTGTTGTCGAGCACGGTCTCGTCCACGTCCACGATCACGGCCGGCGGACGCCGGGCCAGATCCGGCGCGTCGGTCTGCGCCGGGTAGGCCGTCCAGGTGCTGTCGGCCAGCGCCTGCGCGAGTTGGCGCCGCGCGAGCTCGTAAGCCTGCAACGCCAGCGCGGTGTACTCGGCCGACATCTGCACCCAGCGCGTGCTCAGCAACCCGGGATGTTGCAAGACCGGACGGCTACCGGCGCAACCGGCCAGCAGTCCGAGCGTCAGTAGTCCGGCGCTCCACGCGATCGTCCGCTTGCTCATGCTATGTATCCACAAAAAACCCCGTCCCGGCCGGGACGGGGCGCCTGTTGTCAGACCTTACACACGCGCCAGCGTTTCTTTGAGCTGGCCGATCAGCGACACCGGCGTCGGATCCACGCCCAGCAGCACGGCCAGGTACAGGCTGACCCAGTCGCCCAGATTCACCAGCGACATCATCCGGGCCAGACGGCTTTCGCCCTGGCTCTGTACCTCGGCCCAGTAGCCAGCCCGGTCCGAGATCAGCTCACGCGTCACCTCCATGCGCTGCTGAACACGGGGGTGATCCTCGCGGTCACGCAGCACGATCACCCCGATCATCTCATGCAGCGGGCCGGGGTATTCCCAGCCCATGATCTCATTGTGGTTCAGCTCGGGATAGACGTTGCCGGAGGCCAGCCGCTTGGCGTTTTCCTGAATCTGGCAGCGCCAGCGTAGGTTGACGGCCTCCATAAGCCCGGTTCCGCTGTAGATGAAGGGCAGGCGATCTTGCAACGCCTCGGCCAGCTCCAGGGCGTCGTTGCCGGACGGATCGCTAAAGACGTCACTCTGCTGTTCCAGCAGCTCCTGCGTTTCGTTCCAGGCCGCCTCGTTGGGTGCTACCAGGCCGATATGCTCGGCGATGGTCAGCAGCGCCGTGAACGAATAGCCCAGTGCGGCGCGTGGTTGCAAGCCACCCGGAATCTGCAGGTACGGCAGCCCTTCGGCACGGGCGCGCCGCAGCAGCTCACCCCCCGACGCCACACAGACGACCGTTGCACCCCGCGCCCGCGCCTCCTCGAAGGCGGCCAGCGTCTCTTCCGTATTGCCCGAATAGCTCGAAGCAATGACGACCGAACGCTCGGTCACGAAGCCCGGCAACCGATAATGCCGGACGACGGTCACCGGCAGGCGAGCCTTGTCGGCCACCAGCGTGCGCAGCAGATCGCCGCCGATGGCCGAACCGCCCATGCCTGCAACGACCAGGTGATCTTTACCCTCGAGCGAAAAGCCCGGATCGAACTCGCGGGCCAGTTCCCGGCCCCGACGCCACTGCTCCGGAAAGTCCCGGATGGCGTCGTACATCCCCTGGGGATCTACCCGGCGAATGTCTTCGAGTCGCATGGTACTACGGTAATGTACTTCAGGTTATGAGGAATGGTCAGGATTCCTGCAAACTGGAAGCTTCGGCGCGGCCGTTACCGGCCGTCGGTTCGTCGGCCTGCATGTACTGGAGCAGGCCGCAGCCGTGCTCCTCAAGCCATGCATTGACCAAGTTGGCCACCTCGGTGGCTGTATGGCACTGAAGCGCCTGTTCGGCCAGTTCCTGCGCCTCGCGGAACTGCATGGCACGGATGACGCGCTTCACTTCAGGCAGATACGGCGGCGCTGCACTGAACTCGTCCAGTCCCATGCCAGCCAGAATCGGCGTGGCCTGGGGATCACCCGCCAGTTCACCGCACAGACTCACCGGGATGCCGTGTCGGTGGCCGGCGTCGATCGTGTGCTTGACCAGACGCAGCACGGCCGGATGCAGCGCTTCGTAGAGCTGCGCCACCAGGTCGTTGCCGCGATCGACGGCCAGCGTGTACTGGGTCAGGTCGTTCGTGCCAATCGAGAAGAAGTCCACTTCTTCGGCGAACAGATCGGCCATGAGCGCCACCGAAGGCACTTCCACCATAATCCCCACCGGCACTGCTTCGTCGAAGGGCTCGCCCCGCGCGCGCAGTTCGGCCTTGACGTCTTCGAGCACTTCCTGGAACCGACGGTATTCGTCCAGTGCCGTGACCATTGGCACCAGGATGCGAATCGGCCCGTAGGCGCTGGCCCGCAGCAGTGCACGCAGTTGCGGCAAAAGCAACTCGGGGCGATCCAGCAGTACGCGCAGCCCGCGCCACCCCAGGAAGGGATTATGCTCGCGGTGCGCAATGGGAAGCATCTTGTCGCCACCTAGGTCGAGCAGACGGAACGTCGTCGGATGTGGTTTGACGCGCTCGACGATCTGGCGGTACACGTGCAACTGGTAGTCTTCGGAGACGTCCAGCGGCCCCCGCATCAGAAAGAGCACCTCGGTCCGGAACAGACCAATACCCTCGGCGCCGAATTTTTTCAGCAGATCCAGTTCGTCTATCAGCTCCAGGTTGGCCCGCAGAATGAAACGCCGACGGTCAAGGGTTTCGGCCGGCAGCGGAATCAGGTGCTGCTGATCCTGGAGCAACCGACGATAGCGCTCCTGGCGGGTTCGGTACAGCGCCAGCGTCTCGGGGCGCGGATTGACAACGACGCGTCCCTGAATGCCGTCGAGAATGACCAGATCGCCGGTCTGTACGCTGTCCGAGAGGCCGTGCAGGCTCACCACAGCGGGCACGCCCAGTGCCCGCGCCATGATCGACACATGCGAGGTGGGTCCGCCGTGGTCGGTGGCACACCCCAGAATGCCACGGCGGCTGAAGAGCACCACATCGGCAGCCGTAAGATTTTCGGCTACGATGATGTGCTCGGGATCGACGGCCGAAAGTAGCTTTTCGCGACGCAGGTGGCGAATCAGTCGCTCTTTGACGTCGATCAGATCGGCTACACGCTCACGCAGGTAAGTATTGTTGCTGGCTTCCAGCCGCCGGATGTGCTCGTCCAGTACATGTGCGACAGCATAGTCGGCGTTGCAGTGGTGCGTCTGGATGTATTCGCGGATGCGGTCATAGACCGACTCATCTCGCAACATCAGGCGCTGCGCCTCAAAAACCGAGGCGCTTTCCTCCCCGAGCTTTTCACGGGCCACCGAGCTGATCTTGTCCAGGTCGCGCTCGGCCCGCTGTACCGCCTGCTCGAACCGGTCCAACTCGGCCGCCACCTCGGTCTCCGAGATGCGCCGGGCCTCTACGACGACTTCACCCTTGTTGAAAAGATAGGCCGGGCCAATAGCGATGCCCGGAGCGGCCGGGATCCCGACAAAAATGCGTTCCTGCGCTTCCGCCTGGATCGATCGCTGCTCCATGCCCGCCTCCTACTCGATTTCCCCGAAGCCCTGCTCGAACAACGCGACAATCGCCTCCGCCGCCTCTTCTTCGTCTTCCCCATCAAAGATAAGCTTCAACCGGGCACCGGGTTCTGCCGCCAGGGTCATTACACCAATGATACTCTTTCCGTTGATTTCGTATCCGTCCTTTTCGATAAAAAAATCCGACTTGAAACGCGAGGCCGTGCGCACGATCATCGAGGCCGGTCGCGTGTGCAATCCGGATTTGTTCTTGACCACGACTTCACGGACGATCATAGGCAGAAGCGGTTCAGTGACAACGCTGCGCCAGCTGGTCGAGGAACCAGGCCAGGGCCTGTGCCGGCGGACGGTCGGGCAACTGCGCCAGCGCGGCCCGGGCCGCTTGCAGATAGCAATCGACCGCCCGGCGGGCCGCTTCCAGCCCACCCAGTCGTTCCAGGCGCTGCCGCGCCTCCGGCACCTCCTCGGGACGAAACCTTCGCCGTAAACGCTCCTCGAACCAGGCGCGTTCGCCCTCGTCGGCCTGTTCGAGGGCGGCCAACACGGGAAACGTCTTTTTCCCTTCCATCAGATCCGCGCCGATGGATTTGCCCCACTGCGGCGACGTGGCCGTCAGATCCAGCAGATCGTCCTGAATCTGAAAGGCCCGCCCCAGGTTGCGTCCCAGTTGCTCAAGGGCCTGTAGGTCGGCTTCGCCAGCGCCGCCCAGCAGTCCACCCAGTTGCAGGCACAACTCCAGGAGCGCGCTTGTTTTGCCGTCCACCATTTGCAAATATTCGGCCACGGAGACATGCGTGCGCGTCTCAAAGGCTTTATCAAGGGCCTGCCCTGCGCAGAGACGCTCCACCATGTGGTGGAACATGGCCAGCACCCGCGCCAATGGGGCATTTTCGACCTGCCCCAGCAGCGCGTAGGAAAGGCCCATCAGGTAGTCGCCGCAGAGTAGCGCGGTGGCTTCGTCCCATTGCACATGGACCGTCGGCCGGCCCCGGCGCTGGGCCGCATGGTCCATGATGTCGTCGTGCACGAGCGTGAAGGCATGGAAGACCTCTACGGCCAGCGCGGCCGGAAGCACCGACTCGGCCGGCCGGCCATAGAGTTCGGCCGCCAGCATGAGCAGTACCGGGCGCATGCGCTTGCCTGTACCGCTCAGCACGTAGCGAACGGGTTCGTAGAGTTCGGCCGGTTCGCGCGTGGCCTCGACCAGATCAGGCAGCGCCTGCTCCACGAGCCGGCGCAGTCGGGCCACCTGCGCAGCGGCCTCCTGGCGTGTTACCTCCATTTATTCTACCAGCACGCCCTGACGGCGAAGTACCTCCTGAATCCGGCCAAACACCTCATCCATCGATCCGACGCCGTCCACGTCAACCAGCAGCCCACGCTGCCGGTAGTACTGCTCAAGTGGCTCGTGCGTCGTGCGGTATACCTCCAGACGACGCCGAATCGCCTCCGGACGATCGTCAGGACGCTGAATGATCAGCGAAGGATCCACGTCCGGCGGTGGCGGATTGAAGTCCAGGTGATAGTTTTCGCCAGTGAGCTTGTGCACGCGCCGGCGCGAAAGACGCGCGACGATCAACTCATCCGGCACGATCAGATTCAGCACGATCTGAAGCGGTCGCCCTTGCTGCTCCAGCAGCGCGTCCAGCCATTCGGCCTGGCGAACCGTTCGCGGGAAACCGTCCAGCACGAAGTGATCGTAGTGATTTTCGGCCAGTGCCGCTTTGGCGAGTTCCCAGACCAGTTCGTCCGGCACGAGCTGACCTTTCTCAATATAGGGCTGCGCCTTTTTCCCCAGGGGCGTTTCTTCCTGAATGGCCGCACGAATCAGGTCGCCGGTTGAAATGTGGCGCAGTCCGTAGGCCGCACTCAGCCGTCTGGCCTGGGTGCCTTTTCCGGCGCCGGGCGGCCCCATGAATACAATGCGCATGGTTCGTCTTCGGGCTTGTTCCGATGGAACAATTGCGCTTCCTTCCGGAAGCGGTTCGATTAAACTTATGAACCGTTACCGGGAAGGGCCACGCCCGTTTACCGAGAATGAGATGAAGAACGCATTTCAGGCCTCTTCAACCGCCTCGTTTTGCTGTCCTGCGGCAAACGCCTCCAGCAGCACATCGGCCAGTACGCGGCTGAGCGCCACGCTCACGGCGCTGCCGACCAGTCCCAGCACGGCCCCACCGAGCGACCGCAGCACCCCCTTTTTGGAGGCGCTGTCGTTTTCCTGCACGATGATGAGCGGCACGCGCTCCTGCAGCGCTTTGCGGATCGCCTGCTCCGGATCGCGTCCACGCCGCGCCGCCTTACGGGCTTCGGCGACGAGGGCCTCCAGATAGGCCGCTACCAGTGCCCGGTGCGTCTTCGACAGACGCGGTCGGCGCCGACGCCCCAGTCCTCCCAGCACCCAGCCCACCAGCAAACCGACGACCAGACTACCGCCGACGCTGACAAGCGGATGGTTCCAGAGCGCTTCCCGAAACGACCGCCCCAGCTGGCGTACCTCTTCCTGGAGCGCCTCCAGATCGGCTTCAATTTCCTGCGCCTTGGCCTGCAGCGCAGCTTCCACTTCGGCCCGCGACTTCGGCCGCGGCTCCGGTTCGGGCGTTGTAGCTTCCGGTTTCATATGCAACAGAACAGCCGATTCCTTCAGGCGCCTCCCAAACTCCCCGGAGCGAAGTTACGTTCCTGCAGCTTTCAGATGATACGCCTCGCAGCGCACACTTTCCCGGCCAATCAATCACTACTTCAGCAGTGCAGGCCCGCGGCGATGAAAGCACAGAAACAGAGAGGCAGAGGTACCCTGTTCAATCTTGTCGGAGTGAAAAGAGCGCGTCGGTTACACCGCGGCTTTCACCCCCAATTGTCCCAATCTACTTCAATATGCTAATTATTTTTGTTTCGTGGGGAGGGCGGGACTGCAATCCTTAAAAACCAAGGCAACTCCATTCTGCAACAACCCCTCAAAACAGCTCATTTGAGCCGATTTTTGTTCCCTGTTGCAACGCAAAACTGCAGGATCGAAACAGAATGTTTCACCTATGGTTTCACCTGGGTGAAACGCATCCGTTCGGGTCCGGGCCGCCCACAACAGGCCGGGATTCCGGACGCTGGTGAAACGAACAGGTGAAACATGCGCTTCCGCTTCGAGCTCCGAACCGACAGGGTAGGCGCTGATGGCACCGCACCGCTCTACCTGCGCATCACACATCACCGCCGGCTCTATCGCGTGACCACAGGGATTCGCCTTGCGCCTGCCGACTGGAACGATCGCAAGCAGGAAGTGCGCCGAAGCCATCCTCTTGCAAAAGCCCTGAACACCCGTCTCCGGGACCTGCTGATTGAGGCCCAGCGCCTGTCCCTGAAACACCCGAACGACCCCGAAGCCGTCCGCGCCGCCCTGAAGGGACCCCGTGGCGATGTGCTCGACTTTGCCCGTCGCCACATCGCACGGCTCACACAGCAGGGCCGCTACTGGGAGCAGCGCAAATACCACACGCTGCTGCTCAAACTGAGCGCAGTCTTCCGCAGGCTTGACTGGGAAGAACTGACGCCGCGTGCCCTTGAGCGCTTCGAACAGCAACTGCGCACCAAGTGGGACAACGCGCCTTCGACGATCTACAAGGAAATGACACGCCTTCGCCGCCTGGTGCGCCTGGCCATTCGCGAAGGGCTGCTCCCGCCCGATCGCGACCCGTTCCTGCGCTACGAAATGCCTCGCCCGGGCCGTCCCGTACGTCGCAAGCTTACCCTGGAAGAGATTCGCGCCCTCGAGGCGCTCGAGCTTCCCGAAGGGTCCCGACTGGCGCTCTACCGGGACGTGTTTCTGTTCTGCGTCTATGCCGGCGGCATGCGCTTCGGAGACGCCGTGAGCCTGCGCCGGGAGGCCATTGGCCCCGACGGCTGGCTCCGCTACACGCAGATGAAGACCGGCACGCGCGTGGAGCTTCCGCTTCCACCGCCCGCGCTGGAAATCGTGCGGCGCTGGGAGCGCAGGAACTTCCCCTTTGTTTTTCCGCTGCTTGAGCCGGGAGACGACGCCGATCCCTGGCGGCTCCGGCGCCGCATCGCCTCGAAGAATGCGCTGGCCAATCGCCATCTGAAGCAGATTGCCCGGATGGCCGGCCTGGCCGTCCCGGAAGAAGTTACCACACACACGGCCAGACATTCGTTCGCCGACGCAGCCCGCCGCGCCTCAGGCGACGTGTTCGCCGTCAGCCGAGCGCTCGGGCACACGAAGCTTTCCACCACGCAACGCTACCTGTCCGAACTGGACCGGGACGCCGTCGCACGCCTGATCGAAACCGTATGGGGTGATGGCAGCGCACCAACCCCTTGACCGCAACGAACTTCTGGCCCGTTACTTCTGGCCGCCAGGCGAGCCTTATCCTCGCCTACCAGAATACCGACGTCCGTCAACCCATTTCTTACGCGCCGAACGTGAGGCCTTCTGGGAAGCATACGAGGAAGCGCGAAGCCAGGGATTGGCTCATCTCGACGTACAGTATCGGGTACTGCGCGAAACCTACCTGCGGCTCAAAGAAGAGGTGAAGGCGGCCCGCGCCCGAGACCGGGTGCGCCAGCACATTGAAGCCGCTTTGCAGCTGCTGCTTCCCGAAATCCACGCCGGGCGCATTAGCCTGCCCTTCTATGCCAACGAGGTTCGCATCCACCAGGAAGAGAAAGGCGAGCTGCTTGCTTCAACACAGACGGAAGCATCTTCTTCAGAGCCAGGAATTCTTATTGATCGAGGCCATCGTTTTTCTCCCGATGATAACCCTCCGATCCATTTTGATTTCAACGCCCTTCCAGTAGTAGTTGCGGAACCTGGAAGGCGCACCTTGCACTTCCTGCCTGAATGGCCAGCGGAAGTGCCAAGACCTCTGTCGATCGTTGTGCCGAACATTCCGCTTCGAACAGCGGAGTTGCGCGAGCATCTCTATGAAGTGTTGCCGCTATTAGATCCGAGCGACGAACACCTGCTGGAAGAAGTGACCTGGCAACTAGGCGTCGTGGCCACGGCCCGCTGGCACCTGGCGCTGGGCATCGATCCGCCCCGGAACCGGCCGGAACTGTTGCTTTCCGAAAAAGATCGAGATCTCCGTGCCCGGCTGCTCTCCGAGAACAGACGAAAGCGACAGCAGGCGCTCTTCGAACTCTTCCAGCAAGCCTATAACGAGGAAAACCCGAGCGGCCTGAAGAAATTGCCCAACTTTGCCTGGGATCGCATCATCGAGCGCGTGCGCGGGCACCTTGAGGAGCTCAACGTAAGCCTGGAGCAAATCGGCTATCGACCGGAAGATTTTGACGCGCAAGACAGCGAGGCGATCAACCGCTGGCAGCAGTGGTTTCTGAAACGCCGACAGCGATCCCGCAAGTAATGGCGTCCGCTTAGTCTCTTGTTCTGGACAAACAGAATTTTTGTCCAGAACGAAATGCCGTGTTATGGACATTTTAGGACTTTCGTTCTGGACATTTTCTGTTGCACTTTCAGGCGTACAGCAGCAACTACCTGAAGGTGCACTATGGAGCCCATCGTGCTGATCCGCCCCATTGAATTGCAGGCGCTCCTTCGCCAGACCGTGGAAGAGGCCGTGACGCGCGCCGTGCGTGAGGCCGTGCGACAGGCCGCTCGGCCACCCTATCTGACGGTCGAAGACTTAGCAAAGATTACCGGCTGGTCTGAGCGGAGGATTCGGTATTTGGTCCGCCAGCGTCGTCTCCCGCATATCCGCCACGGTCGGAAGTTACTCTTCAAGACCAGTGAGATCGAAGCTGTTCTAGAGCAAGCAAAGATCCCAGCCCAATGGGAGTGGTGGGCTGAAAAGTAATAACAAAAAAGCCCCCAGAGGGTAGCGAAACAGGGCGGGAGTTGGTAATGGACATGAAACCAAACGGAGAAAAGACGCTTCCCGTTCCAGGCGGCGAACTTCTGCGGTGCCCGGCATGCCGCCACTTTTCGCTGTTGGTGCAGTACTCGTCCCTGGGCAAGCCACGGGCTCGCTGCATTGGTGGTAGCAGCGCCCCTGCTTGCAGAGCTGATGCGTTGCTCCGTTACTATGTAAACGCCCGGCAGATTGACGAGCATCTGATCGAACTACCGGACAATACCGAATTGAGCCGGGCGATTTTATCTGAAGCCGTAACCCGGGCCGCGACTGAGAGGCACCACAACAGCACATCTGCCTTACAGGCTCGTAAAAGGGCAGAAACGAACGCTGGAGGGCATCCTGATGACGATGACACTTCGAATTCAGAAGATGACATGCCCCTCTGGCGCCCTTTCCCGTTCGATCTGCTTCCTGGCCCGTTCGCCGACTTGGTCAGCGCCGGCGCTGCAGCAATTCCATGCGATCCGGCGATGCTGGCGCTCCCGGCGCTAGCCGTGCTGAGCGCTGCTGCGGGAAGTGGTGCCCGGATCCGACTGAAGCGCTCTTGGGTAGAGCCAGCCACCTTCTGGTGCGTCGTGGCTGCTCCGAGCGGCACAGCAAAGAGCGCGGCGCTCGAGCTGGTGCTGCGCCCGGTTTACGAACTGGAAGCCGAGGCTGCAGCGCGTTACCGTGCCGATCGGGAGGTTTACGAGCAAAGGCTGAAGGAATGGCGCGCGCTCAGCAAGGAGGAGCGGGTGCACGTTCCCGAGCCCGAGCCGCCCCGTTCGGTGCGCTACCGGCTTTCGGACGCGACGCTGGAAGCCGTGGCCGCCGTCCACCGGGACAACCCTCGAGGTGTGCTGCTCGCGCGTGACGAGCTTTCCGGCTGGATTTCTTCGTTCGACCGATACGCCCAGACCCATGGCGGTGACCTAGCTTCTTGGCTGGAGCTTTACGAAGGGCGCCCGGTTGTGGTCGATCGCAAGACGGATCCGGAGCCGATCCGGATTGAGCGCCCCCACGTCCCAGTTATCGGCACCGTGCAACCCTGGATTCTTCGGGAGCGCGTGTCTCCCGAGTTGCTGGCGTCCGGGTTTGTGGCGCGGCTCATGATCGCGATGCCGCCCGAAGTGCCGCGCCGGTTTACCGACGCCGACGTGAGCGAGGAGGTAGAAGCCGCCTACGCACGTCTTGTCCGCCGTCTGTACCAGACCGGCAAGGTGGAGTTCACGCTGTCGATCGAGGCACGGCGCCTTTTCGGCGCTTTCGTGGAAGAGATGGACCAGGAGCGGCGGCGGCTTCCTGAT
The DNA here is from genome assembly GCA_015487635.1 of Rhodothermus sp. Taxonomy (GTDB): domain Bacteria; phylum Bacteroidota; class Rhodothermia; order Rhodothermales; family Rhodothermaceae; genus Rhodothermus. The sequence goes on along the minus strand of WFPM01000104.1, from coordinate 6,752 downwards.
GGACCGCTACGGTCCGCTTCGGCAAAGATCGAGGCGAAGGCTGCACGGCTGGCGCTCCTTTTCCAGCTCGCCGAGGACGTCGAAGCCGGGTACCAGACGCGGGAGGTATCTGGTGAGGTGATGCGGCGGGCGATTGAACTGGCGCAATGGCTCTGGTACGAAACGAATCGCGTGTACGCATTGATGCGGTGGTCCGGGCTGAGCTACGCCGCGTTGCACCGGAGTCCGGCGGAGCGCCTGCTTGACCAGCTTCCAGCAGTATTTTCAACGGCCGACTGGCTGCAAGTTGCTAAAACGCAAAGCATTCCCCGGCGTACGGCGGAGCGGTGGCTTAGCCAGCTAATCGATGCCAAGCGCATTGAGCGCATTCAGAAGGGGGCTTACAGGAAATTCACCCCGATGGCGGTTGGCGGAAATGGCGGATCTGGCGGAACACTTCCAGAGAAATCTACCATTTCCGCCACAACTGCCATCCGCCAGATGCCGGAAAGTGTCGACGAGCAAGCTGGAATCTCTCCATCAAGTAGTGCGCCCGGGCCAGCGGATACGCCTGCCAGAATGAATGTCCGAATCGGAGCCTGAAAGCTCCCGAAACGTCGAAATACTATGGCGAAAGCTTAAGGCATTTTTGTGGTTTTCTGCGATGTGTGCCGCATTTCCATCGAAAGACTGGCCGATTAATGCGCTAAAAGCCCATCGGGGGCCCTGGGCTAACGAAGGACGCTCGGCTTATCCACCGTGGAACGGAGTCGTGGAGAACACGCCGCAGCTTCACATTCGTACTGTATGCGATGCCGCTCGGCGCATTGGCATTCACCCCACAGATGTTCGGATCAGGATAGGCGATTTGATGGCCACCATCGAAGGAGTACGCGTAGGCTTCGGGACGCGGTATTACTTTCGATGCCCGGTATGTCATCGGCGATGTGAAGCACTCTATTATCTGCTGGGACGGCTGGCCTGCAGAAAATGCCAGCGACTGGGCTACATGAGCCAGAAGCACCGCTCCACTTCAGTCTTTGCTGCACTGGACGCGCTGTTTCGGGGACACAGGTGGAGCATTCTGGGCCGTCCTTTACGGGAAGAGTTGCATGAAGCAACTTATGCGCTCCTGAAAGCTACGGCTAAACAGATGCGCCATCGAATGGAAAAACAAACGGCGGAAATGCTCCGGGAAATAACCTTGAGCACCTCTCGTCAGAAGGCTTAAACCTCAAGTATATTACAGGACGAGGTTACGCATAGGGCCATATGGTGTCTGTTCGTTTGAGAGAACGCACATTAGGACAAAAGCCAAAAGAGCAAGGGGTAGCGAATTCCTGACACTCCGTTTATGCGTCTGGAAGAGCTGAAACCGGGGCTTCGTGTGGCGGGACTGGTCCCGGATGGACCCGTTACGGTGGAGCGGGTTACGCCTTACGGCCCCGATGTGGTCGAAGTGCTCTACCGAGACGAACATAACCGGCTGAGCGAATGCCTGCTTTATCGAAGCGATGAAGAACGCCTGCAGATTGCCGCTCAACCTGATCGCCCCCTGAGCCTGGATGCCGACGGCGCATTATTCCGGTTGGTAGCCGAGGCCCAGCGCATACGGCTGGCCTATCTCTTCGATCCTCTGCTGGCCGTGCATACATCCCTCATTGAGCCCCTTCCTCATCAGATTACGGCCGTTTATGAGCACATGCTGCCCCGGCAACCCCTGCGTTTCCTGCTGGCCGATGACCCGGGCGCCGGCAAGACCATCATGGCGGGGCTCTTCATCAAGGAACTCATCGCTCGCGGAGATCTGGAACGATGCCTGATCGTGTGTCCTGGCAACCTGGTCGAACAGTGGCAGGATGAGCTCTATCAGAAATTTCACCTTCCCTTCGAGATCCTGACCAACGAGGGGCTTGAATCGGCCCGCACAGGCAACTGGTTTCTTGAGCACCCCTTGGCCATCGCAAGACTGGATAAACTGGCCCGCGATGAGTCGCTGCATGATAAACTGCGGGTCCCGGAGTGTTTCTACGACCTGATCGTGGTGGACGAAGCCCATAAGATGTCGGCCACCTACTTTGGCAGCGAAATCAAGTACACCAAACGCTACCGTCTCGGCCAACTCCTTTCCGGTATCACCCGCCACTTCCTGCTGATGACGGCCACGCCTCACAACGGTAAGGAAGAGGACTTCCAGCTCTTTCTGGCACTGCTCGATCCGGACCGGTTTGAAGGTCGCTTTCGGGAAGGCGTGCACCACGTGGACATCTCGGATTTGATGCGGCGCATGGTCAAGGAAAAGCTGGTCAAAATGGATGGCACGCCTCTTTTTCCGGAGCGCCGCGCTCAGACCGTCGGTTTTGAACTGTCTCCGCTCGAACGCCATCTCTACGATGCGGTGACCGCTTATGTGCGGGAGGAATTCAACCGGGCGGAGGCCCTGCAGGACAACCGGCGCGCGGGCACGGTGGGCTTTGCCCTGACGATGCTGCAGCGCAGGCTGGCCTCTTCACCGGAAGCCATCTACCACTCACTACGCCGCCGACGCGAAAAACTCCAGCATCGTCTGGAAGAGCTGGAGCGCAGGCGCCAGACCATGCTGGTCACAAGCGATGTACTCGATCCTGACGAACTGGAGGATATCGAGGACTGGACGGAAGAGGACCTGGAACGGGCCGAGGAAGAAATCTTCGATCAGGCCACCGCAGCGCGCACCATCGACGAATTGCGCGCCGAGATTGAAACGCTGAAAGACCTGGAACATCTGGCGGCTGAGGTACGGAAACAGGAAACCGACACCAAATGGCGCGAGCTACGGAGCCTGCTGGAACTCATCTACACGCCCGATGGGCAACGAAGCGACAGTTTTGCGCTTCCTCCCGACGTTCGCCTCAACCCAAACGAAAAGCTCATCATCTTCACCGAACACCGCGACACGCTGCACTATCTGGCCCGTCGCATTCGCTCCTGGTTTGGTCGGAGCGAAGCGGTTGAAGTCATCCACGGCGGCATGCGCCGTGAAGATCGCCATCGCGCCCAGGAGCGCTTTCTTTTCGATCCAGAAGTGCGCGTTCTGGTGGCCACCGATGCAGCCGGTGAGGGCGTGAACCTGCAACGCGCCCATCTGATGATCAACTACGACCTTCCCTGGAATCCCAATCGCATCGAGCAGCGCTTCGGACGCATTCATCGCATCGGCCAGACGGAAGTCTGCTTCCTGTGGAATCTGGTGGCCCTGAATACCCGCGAGGGTGACGTTTACTACCGCCTGTTGCAGAAACTGGAAACCATCCGCGAGCGCCTGGGGGACCAGGTGTTTGACGTGCTGGGGCGTCTGACCTTCGACGGCCGCTCGCTACGAGATCTGCTGATCGAGGCCATCCGTTACGGCGAACAGCCCGAAGCACGAGAGCGCCTGCATCGGGTTATCGAGGAAGGCGTGGACCCGGAACGTTTGCTGTCGCTGCTTGAAGAAAAGGGGCTGGTGCATGAAGTACTCGACCCTGTTCGGCTTCGTAGCCTGCGTGAGGAGATGCAGCGGGCCGAAGCGCGCAAGCTTCAGCCCCACCATATCCAGGCGTTTTTTGCGGAGGCGTTCCGGCGCCTTGGCGGTCAGATGCACCCCCGTGAACAGGGACGTTTTGAGATCACCTACGTACCGGACCGCATTCGCCGCCGTGGACAGCAGGTCGGCGGTCGAGAGGTCATCCTGCGACGCTACGAGCGTGTTACCTTCGAGAAAGACCGGGTTGCCATCCCGGGCAAACCCACGGCTGCTTTTCTCTGTCCGGGGCATCCTCTGCTGGAAGCCGTGGTCGACCTTACTCTTGAGGAGCATCGTTCGCTGCTGCGACACGGGGCCATTCTGGTAGACGAAAACGATCCCGGCACGGTGGTACGCCTGCTCTTCCTGGTGGAGCATGAAATTGAGGACGGCATGCCGCTGCCGCGCGGTGGTTTTCAGGTATGTTCGCGGCGACTCCTCTACATCGAACAGGACGAGCATGGCCAGATGCGTCACATGCAGTATGCGCCGTATCTGGACTATCGTTCGTTGCGGCCCGACGATCCAATGCCGGATCAGATTCTGGCCCATCCGGCCTGTGCCTGGATCGCCCGAGAGGAGGCGCAGGCCCTGGAAAAACGCATCGTGATGTACGCGGGCCAGCATATCGTCCCGGTCCATCTGAAAGAGGTATCGAACTTCCGCCGGGAGCACGTGAAGAAAGTACGTCAGGCTGTTCGTGAGCGGCTGGTCAAAGAGATTGCTTACTGGAATCGGCGAGCCGAAGAACTGCGCCTGAAGGAGCAAGCCGGTCAGCCGGCCGCCCGCATGAACTCACAGGAGGCCTACCGGCGGGCTCAGGAGCTGGAAGAGCGACTCAGACGCCGCATGGAGCAGCTTGACCGGGAGGAACAGCTTCGGCCCAGACCGCCACGCCTGGTTGGAGGCGCGCTGATCGTGCCTGCTGGCCTGCTGCGTCTGATTCGAGGGGAGACGATGCCGGAGCCTTCGGAAGAAGTAGACCGCCAGGCTGTGGCCGCCCGTGCCCGGGAAATCGTGATGGAGGTGGAACGTCGCCTTGGTTATGAACCGGTAGACCGCGAGCACGAGCACCTGGGCTACGACATCGAGAGCAGCGACCCCCGCACCGGCCGCCTGCGCTTTATCGAGGTCAAGGGCCGGGTGAGCGGCGCCGAGACCATCACCGTCACACGCAATGAGATTTTGACGGCGCTCAACAAGCCAGACGACTATATTCTGGCTATCGTGGAGTTTCTGGAAGGCGGCGGGCACCACGTCCACTACGTTCGCCGCCCCTTCCAGCGAGAGCCAGACTTTGGTGTGACCAGTGTGAATTACAATTTAGGTGAATTGCTCATAAAAGCGGAGGTGCCAAGATGAAGTTCGTTGCTCTTCCAGTGTCCCAGGGCGACGCCTTTTATGCCGAGACAGACGAGGGCTTCCGGGTACTCGTTGACGGGGGAAGGTCCCGGCACGCCCTGCCCAACCTCTTCCAAAAGTATACTAGATCGGACTGGGTACACGTTCTTGTGTGCACCCACAACGATGCTGATCATGCAGAGGGGGTAATAGGATTTCTGGAAGCAGGCTTGCGTTGCGATGAGCTTTGGCTTCCTGCGACCTGGCTCGACGCTATTCTGAGCCTGCCGCAACATGCCTCTGAAACTATGAAATTTATCATGGAGCATCTCCCCAGATCGATTTCTTCAGTTGAATTTAGGCCAGAAGATGATTCTCAAGAAGTAGCGTGGAGAATCGTCTTTCCTGAATTCCAAGAGATGTCCCCGTTACATCGAAGAGAGGTAGAGCTGCCAGATTATGAAGGAAACCAGGAGGCCATGTCTTTCAGTGCTGCCGTTTCGAAGAGACGTGTCGTATTTGTGGAACAGTCTGAATCCCTCGTTTCTAGTGATCTCTTAGCAGAAACAATTGATGCACTGGATGAACATTTGGATTTATTTAATTATTTGTCCTTTTCAACAGCACTTCTATGGAGGACGTGGCCAAGACCCAACCGCATGATGCACGTCATTTTTCGGGACACGCGTCGACTATTAAAATTGGCACGACTTGCCTTGGATTTGGGTATACCGCTCCGCTGTTTTCAACACGACCCGCAGCATGCATCTCCATTACCTGGGTATCCTCTACATCCACTGAGTGCAAAAGTTCAGGCATATGTAAGACCTGTAATACAACGCCGAACCCCTGAAAACTTCTTGTATCGTGCATTCCTTACAACAGTAAACACCGAAAGTTTAGTTTTCTATCTCAACATAGACGACCATCCTGGTGTTTTATTTACAGCGGACTCAGATCTTAAAAATATCAATCTGCAGTGCGTCCACTCGGGGGATATCGTAACAGCACCACATCATGGTTCGGCATCCAATCGAAGTGTATATGGAAGATTCAGCCAGCCGGTGATATGGGTCCGAAGTGATAGCTGTTCGAGATATCGGCCATGCAACGAGTATCTGAGCGCTCTGGGTCGACGATTCTGTACACTTTGCCGTAACAGCCGATATCAAAAGCAAGCTGTACAGCTGTACACGCGACAAAGACGCTGGAATCCATATCGTACACGCTGCTGCCATTGTCGTTGAAAGATGAATAAAAAACTCATTGAAGTCGCTCTCCCCCTCCCCGAAATCAACGATGCTTCAGCGTATGACAAGATGCCGGGGATCGGGGCGCATCCGAAGGGGATTCATCACTGGTGGGCGCGGTTGCCGCTGCCGGTGGCGCGGGCCGTGCTCTTCGCCTCGGTGGTGGACGATCCGAGCAGCCATCCGGAGCGGTTTCCCACCGAGGAAGCCCAGGCACGGGAGCGCGAACGGCTTTTCGGAATCATCCGCAAGCTGATGCAGCCCCGACTGCACGAGCATCCCGAAGTCTATGCCGAGGCCCACGCCGAAATGCTCAGGTACTGCGACGGCCAACTACCTCCTGTACTCGATCCCTTTGCCGGGGGCGGTTCCATTCCGCTCGAAGCCGCCCGGCTCGGCATGAAGGCCTACGCGGGCGACCTCAATCCCGTGGCCATATTGCTCAACAAGTGCTACCTCGAAATCGTCCCCCGCTGGATGGACCATCCGCCGGTGAATCCGGAAGATCGAAGAAAAATCGGGGGGCAACAGGGCTGGAAGGGCGCCACGGGACTTGCGGCCGACGTCCGCTACTACGGCCGGGTGATCCTCCAGCGGGCCCGCGAGAGGATCGGCCACCTCTACCCGCCGGTTAAGGT
>WFPM01000103.1 GCA_015487635.1 Rhodothermus sp. | reverse complement strand
GGCGGTGGCGGCAGGCGCCTGCACGTGTTGCAGCCCCGAGCCTTTCTGCTTAGGTGCTTCCCCCTCCCTGCCAGGGAGGGGAAAGGGGGAGGGTTGCTACCGCTGGTTTTTGCGCCGACGTTCGGGAAGCTGTGGTTGGGGGTTGGCGCCGCTCATTCCGGGCGGAAAGCAGGCCCCTACCGGCTCAACGACGACGTTTCCATCGGGTAGGGGTGGACCGCTGGGGCTGCCCTGTCGCACCTCCTGGTTACGTTCGCCACAGGGCGTGTGGCGCCTCATGCACCGGTAAATCAGCGAACACATATTAGACGGTACTGCGCTGCGCTTCGGGCCGGACTACGAGCGGGCGTTGCTGGTCCTTTGCTTTGTGTCGGACTACGAGCGCGTTGGTAATGCGCTGCGGAGCGTAAGCGGAGCGGAGGGGGGTAGAGGGCTGCGGGCGTCTGAGAAGCCTTGATACCTATCTTATGGTCCGGTCACGGGCGTTTCAGAGGTACCCGGCCTGGCCACATGGACATCCTGGAGGCGCGTCTCGACGGGATTTTCATGAAAAGCCCGCGCATCGCAGGGAAAACGGCATCTTCGGGCTTTACTTCCGCGTTAATCCGCCAAATTGTCCGACAAACGCACGCAAAAAGTGCAGGGGCGCGTTCGCCACAGGCGCATGCACAGACGCACCGCATGGCTTTTCTTGGAGCGCTGGAGTGACACGGGGTAAAACGAAAGAGGCAACATGAAGCTGGCCATTGTTGGTACGGGGTACGTCGGTCTGGTGACCGGCACCTGCTTTGCCGAAATGGGCAACGAGGTGGTCTGTGTGGACATTGACGCGCAGAAGATTGACAAACTGAACCGGGGGGAGTTGCCCATCTTTGAGCCCGGTCTGGAGATCTACTACGAGCGGAATCGGCGGGAAGGGCGGCTGCACTTCACCACGTCGCTGGAAGACGCCCTGCCCGAAAGCGAGGTGATCTTTCTGGCGCTGCCCACCCCGCCGGGCGAAGACGGATCGGCCGATCTGTCGTATGTGCTGGGCGTCGCCGACCAGATTGCCCGGTGGATGGCCGCACATCCGGAGACCGGCTACAAGATTATCGTCAACAAAAGTACGGTGCCCGTGGGAACGGCCGACCGCGTGCGGGAGATTTTCGAATCCTACGGACTGAAGGCCGGCGAGCAGTTCGATGTGGTCTCCAATCCGGAGTTTCTCCGGGAGGGTGTGGCCGTCGATGACTTCATGAAGCCCGAACGCGTGATCATCGGCACGCGCAGCCCGCGGGCGGCGGAAATCATGACGCAGCTCTACGAGCCGTTTGTGCGCCAGGGCAACCCCATCCTGGTTATGGACGAGCGCAGCTCGGAGATGACCAAATACGCGGCCAATGCCTTCCTGGCGACGAAGATTACGTTCATGAACGAGATCGCCAACGTATGCGAGCGCGTCGGAGCCAATGTCGATGAGGTGCGGCGGGGGATTGGCCTCGACAGTCGCATCGGTAAACAGTTTCTCTATGCCGGGATCGGCTTTGGCGGCAGCTGTTTCCCGAAGGACGTCAAGGCGCTGGCGCGCACGGCCGAGGAGTACGGCTACGAGTTTCAGATTCTGAGGGCCGTGCTCGACGTCAACGAGCGGCAGCGGCGGCTGCTGGCCGAGCGCGTTTACGCCTACTTCGACGGACAGATCGAAGGGCGGCGGCTGGCCGTCTGGGGCCTGGCCTTCAAGGCGAACACCGACGACGTGCGCGAGGCCCCCTCGCATGTGATTATTCGCAAGCTGCTCGAGCACGGCGCCGATCTCGTGGTGTTCGATCCGGAAGCGATGGAAAACACGCGGGCGGTCTTCGGCGATGCCCTCAGGTATGCCCCGGGTATGTACGAAGCGCTCGACGGCGCCGAGGCGCTGATCATCTGCACGGAGTGGAACGAGTTCCGGCGACCGGACTTTCAGCGTATGCGGGATCGGCTGGCGCGGCCGCTGATCTTCGACGGCCGTAACCTGTATCACCCGAAGCGGATGGCCGAGATGGGCTTTGAGTACTACTCGATCGGTCGGCCGCACTATCCGCCGCATACCAACCCGGATCCTGCGCTGCTTGCCAGCACAACCGACGGAAAGACAGGCGCATGAGTCGTCCACCGCGTACGCTGATCACGGGGGGCGCCGGCTTCATCGGCTCGCATCTGTGCGATCGGTTACTGGCCGAGGGCCACGAAGTGATCTGCATGGATAACTTCATTACAGGCTCCCCGGACAACATCGCGCATCTGATCGGCCACGAGCGGTTCCATTTCATCCACCACGATGTGACGAATTTCATCTACGTGGAAGGGCCGCTCGACTATGTGCTGCACTTTGCCAGTCCGGCCTCGCCCGCCGATTATCTGAAGTATCCGATTCAGACGCTCAAGGTGGGCGCGCTGGGCACGCACAAGGCGCTGGGCCTGGCCAAGGCGAAGGGCGCACGTTTCCTGCTGGCCTCGACCAGCGAGGTCTACGGCGATCCGCTGGTGCATCCGCAGCCGGAAGACTACTGGGGCAACGTCAATCCCGTCGGGTTGCGGGGCGTCTACGACGAGGCCAAGCGCTTTGCCGAGGCCATGACGATGGCCTACCACCGCTACCACGGCGTCGACGTGCGCATCGTGCGGATCTTTAACTCGTACGGCCCCCGGATGCGGCTCGACGATGGGCGAGCGCTGCCGACGTTCATGACGCAGGCGCTTAAAGGCGAACCGATCACGGTCTACGGCGATGGCAGCCAGACCCGTTCGTTCCAGTATATCGACGACCTGGTCGAGGGCATCTACCGCCTGCTGATGAGTGACTACGTGGGGCCCGTCAACATCGGCAACCCCGAAGAGATCTCCATTCTGGAATTTGCAAAAGAGATTATCGAGCTGACCGGCAGCAAGAGCGAGATCGTCTTCAAGCCGCTGCCGGCCGACGATCCGAAGGTGCGCCAGCCTGACATTTCGCTGGCCCGACGCGTGCTGGGCTGGGAACCAAAGGTGAGCCGGCGCGAAGGATTGCGCCGCACGCTGGAATACTTCAAGCAGCGGCTGGGACTGACCGGCAGCTAATCATGGGATGTTGTAGCCGGATCGGGTCATGGAGGCGCTGGGATGGCAGGCCTGGATTACGCTGGCGGCCATCGTCGCGATGATCGTGGCGCTGGTGCGGGAAGTGGCGCGTCCGGACCTGATCTTTCTGGGGACGCTGGGGTTGTTGCTGCTCACCGGCGTGCTCACGCCACAGGAAGCGTTCGCGGGCTTTTCGAACCCGGCCGTGCTGACGGTGGCCGCGCTGTTCGTGGTAGCGGCCGGCCTGCAACGCACCGAAGCGCTGGCCTTCGTGGACCGGATCCTGTTTCCCAGCAGGCCGTCTACGGGTCAGGCCGTTCTGCGCCTGATGGCGCCTGTTTCGGCGCTTTCGGCCTTTCTGAACAACACGCCCATTGTGGCGATGCTCATGCCGCGCGTGCAGCAGTGGGCCGAGCGGCACAATCTGGCCCCGTCCAAACTGCTCATTCCGCTTTCGTATGCGGCCATCGTGGGCGGCATGATCACGCTGATAGGAACCTCCACGAACCTGGTTATCTCCGGACTGATGATCCAGGCCGGGCTGCCCGGACTGCGCATGTTCGACCTGACCTGGGTGGGATTGCCCGTGGCCGTGGCCGTGATTCTGTTTTTTGCGCTGATCGGACACCGGCTGTTGCCGGACCGCCGACGCAATCGGGGTGGCTTCGAGGAAGGGCTGAAGGAGTGCCTGTTCGAACTGCGGGTCACGCCGGGCGGCCACCTGGAAGGCAAGACGGTGGAAGAAGCCGGTCTGCGTGCGCTGGGCGAAGCCTACCTGGTGCACGTCCAGCGCAGCGGGCGCGTGATTCCGGCTGCGCCGGAACAGGTGCTACAGGGCGGAGATATCCTGACGTTCGTGGGCTCGGCCCGGATGATCGAGCGGTTGCTGGAGCGCGACGGGCTGGAGCGGGCCCTGCCTTCGGTGGAGGAAAACGCCACGCAGACGCTCCCGCTTTTCGAGGCCGTCGTGGCGCCGTCATCGAACCTGGTGGGCAAGACGCTCCGCGAGGTGCAGTTCCGGGAGCAGTACGGAGGCGTCGTGCTGGGCATCCAGCGGCAGGGGCAGCGCATCGTCGGGTCGCTGGGACGCATCCCGATCGAGGCGGGCGATCTGCTGCTGATCGAGGCCCGCAACGGATTCGACCGGCGCTGGAATGCCCGACGCGACGAGTTCTATCTGGTGGCACCCCGGAGCCCCGAGCGTCCCCGGCCGCGTCCGCGCCATGCGCCCATCGCGCTGCTCATCTTTGCCGGCATGGTGCTGCTGGCCGGGATGGGCTGGATCCCGCTGGTGACGGCGGCTTTTGCCGCAGCGCTCGGCATGGTGGCGACGCGCTGCCTGTCGGGTCGCGAAGCACGGCAGGCACTCGACCTGCAGGTGCTCGTGGTGATCGCGGCGGCACTGGGCATCGGGCAGGCCGTCGACCGCTCCGGACTGGCCGCCGCACTCGGCCACGGCCTGGTGGCGCTGACGGCCGACTTGGGCCCTGTGGCTGCGCTGGCCGTGCTCTACCTGGTCACCATGGTATTGACCGAGCTGTTTACGAACAACGCGGCCGCCGCGCTCATGCTGCCCGTGGCGCTGGCCGTGGCCGGCGAACTCGGGTTGGAACCCCGGGCCTTCGCCATCACGATCGCCGTGGCCGCTTCGGCCAGCTTCCTGACGCCCATCGGCTATCAGACCAACCTGATGGTTATGTCGGCCGGGGGCTATCGCTTCGGCGACTACCTGAAGGCAGGCGCTCCGGTGGCCGTGCTGGGTTTCGTAGTCGGACTGAGCATGATTTCGTTGATCTGGCTGTAAATCGTTCACTGTATCTGTTTAACTAAACTCGAGGTAGACGTACCGATGCCTACCACCACGCTCATCGAACCACACGGAGGAACGCTCTGCGAGCTGATCGTCCCGGAAACCGAGCGCGAGGCGCTTAAAGAGAAGGCGCTGACGTTGCCGTCCCTCACGCTTACGCCACGGCAGCTCTGCGATATCGAACTGCTGCTTAACGGGGGCTTCTCGCCGCTTCGGGGCTTCCTGAACCGGGCCGACTACGATCGGGTCGTCGAGGAGATGCGCCTGCAAAGCGGCATCCTCTGGCCCATGCCGATCACACTGGATGTTTCGGAAGAAGTGGCCCGCACGCTGAATCCCGGCGACGAGGTGGCGCTGCGCGACCCGACCGGGCTGCTGCTGGCCGTTATGCACGTCGAGGACGTGTGGAAGCCCGACAAGGAGCGAGAAGCCCGACTGGTCTTTGGCACGACGAGCACCGAGCATCCGGCCGTGGCCTACCTGATGCACGAGGCCGGCGATTACTACGTGGGCGGCACGCTCAAAGGCGTGCAGCTTCCGGTGCACTACGATTTTAAGGAGCTGCGGCACACGCCGGCCCAGCTTCGGGCCGAGTTCGAACGACGGGGATGGGAGCGCATTGTAGCCTTCCAGACGCGCAATCCCATGCACCGGGCCCACAAGGAACTGACCGACCGCGCCGCCAAAGAGGTGGGCGGTCATCTGCTCATCCATCCGGTGGTGGGCATGACGAAGCCCGGCGACATCGACTATTACACGCGCGTGCGCTGTTACCGGAAACTGCTCAAGTACTACCCCGAAGGGTGGGCCATGCTGAGCCTGCTGCCGCTGGCCATGCGCATGGGGGGACCCCGCGAGGCCGTCTGGCACGCGATCATCCGCAAGAACTACGGCTGCACGCACCTGATCATCGGACGCGACCACGCCGGTCCGGGCAAGGATTCCAGTGGCAAACCGTTCTACGGCCCCTACGACGCCCAGGAACTGGTGCAGAAATACCGGGACGAACTGGGCATCGGCGTGGTGCCCTTCAAACTGATGGTGTACGTGCCGGATCAGGACACCTACAAGCCGATCGACGAGGTAAAGGAAGGGGAGCGGACGCTGAGCATCTCGGGCACCGAGCTGCGGCGGCGGCTGGCCGAAGGGGAGGAGATCCCCGCGTGGTTCTCTTACCCCGAGGTCGTGGCCGAACTGCGCCGCACGCATCCGCCCCGTCACCAGCAAGGCTTCACGGTCTTCTTTACGGGGCTCTCCGGCTCGGGCAAATCGACCATCGCCAACGCGCTCATGACGCGCCTGCTGGAGCTAACCGGGCGGCCGGTGACGCTGCTCGACGGCGACGTGGTGCGCACACACCTGAGCAAAGGCCTGGGCTTTTCGAAAGAAGACCGCTCGATCAACGTGCGCCGCATCGGCTACGTGGCCAGCGAGATCACCAAGCACCGCGGCATTGCGATCTGTGCGCCGATCGCGCCCTACGAGGCCGACCGCCAGTACAACCGCCAGCTCATCAGCAGCTTCGGCGGTTACATCGAAGTCTTCGTCGATACGCCGCTGGAGGTGTGCGAGCAGCGCGATGTGAAGGGTCTCTACGCGAAGGCCCGGGCCGGCCTCATCAAGGGCTTCACGGGCATCGACGATCCCTACGAGCCCCCGTCGAATCCGGAGATCGTCTGCCGCACCACGGAGGAGACAGTCGAGCAGTGCGTTGAGAAGATCCTCGACTATCTCTACCGGGAAGGCTATCTGAAGCGCGAGGAAAACGATGCCTGAAGGCATCCGGAAATAACGCACGAGGCCCCGGCCACCGATGGCCGGGGCCTCGTTGTTTTTAAGCGGCGGCAGACACCGGTGCACCTGCTGGACGTGATCCGGGCGGCTGCGTCGCGAACCCGAACGCAGGCCGTCGGAGCGGTTGGCCAGTTGCCGGTGGACTCCGGTGGAGCGGTTGGGTCACATTGCCGGAGGAAGCCGTAACCGGCATGTCCGCATGCGCCACCACGGCTTCGTTGATTCCGCCCTTTTCCGCAGCGTGTTCCCGCAATGCTCATGAGGAATACGAGTTGCGGGATATCATGGTGCAGCGGCTTCCCACGCCCCCTCAGCCGCTGCGCGGCAGCTCCCCCTGGAAGGGGGAGCGGTGTCTACGGCTGGCGGTGGAGGCAGGCGCCTGCGCGCGTTTCAGCCTCGAGGCTTTCGCTCTTGTGCTTCCCCCTCCCTGCCAGGGAGGGGGCCAGGGGGAGGGTGGCTCTGATGGTTCCGAGCGTCGCGCATTCTGGGCTTGGGCTGGAAGACGCTGCGGTGCGCCCGTGCTTTCCCACATGCACTATGATTTTTCAGAAATCGTAGAAGACCTGACGTGGCAAAGATTCCGGACGCAAATGGCCACGCTGAGCGCGTGCGTCTTCATCCGGCCGATGCCACAGGACGGACCCGGCGATCCGCTTCTGCGGGGAGTAATGGAGGTTGCGTCCCGGCCGGGCTGTGGAGGTCGGCCTCTACGGGATGGAGGTGTGGTCGTTTGTCTGGGAGGGACGTGCCGCGGTGGGCGCCCGTGTTTTCCGTTCTGGGCGTGGAGTTGTGCACGCATGTGCCATGATCCCCGGGAAATCGTATCAGAGGGGACAGAGATGATCGATGCGGTGCCAGCCCGGCTGCGGGGACAGGCCGAAACCTCAGTTGCGCGGCCGGAGAAAACCGGCCGGTAAAGCATCGTCGGCAATAACTTTTTTACGGCGGTTGTCCGGTTATTTGCGCCAGAGGTACCTATCTGTATGCGCCATTGGTTGTAATGTTTGGCAGCGAGGACATGCTTCAAAAAAATAGAGCCCGTGCGCCCTGGAAGGCTTGGGCCTGAGCACGTCTCTGTGCGCCGTTCAGGTTTGAGGCAAGGGTTGCGAGGCATAGGCATAGGGCTTGGCAAGGGTTAAAGTGGCAGGTATGATGCGTTGGGGGCGTGCCAAAGCTTGTGCCATAGCCGGCCCGTTTAGTCCGGATTTACACAGGGAAGAGGAACGACGTCCCTGGTCCAACTACAAGGGTTCAACGATGAACGGTCTGACGAAAAAATGGGTAACTGCCGTGGCGCTGGTAGTCCTGATAGGCAGTGGACTTAAGGAAGCTTATGCCCAGCAGGAAATCACTTGGTTGGGGACGTTGGGAGGATTCGATAGTGAAGCTAAAAAGGTGTCGAGAAATGGACGTGTCGTGGTGGGAACGGCGCAGACAACCGGTGGCGAGTTTCACGCGTTCCGCTGGGAAAACGGCGTTCTGCAAGATTTGGGAACACTGGGAGCACCCGAAAGCAATGCGTACGGCGTTTCTGACGATGGTAGTGTTGTTGTTGGAGCAGTTGTATATAACAACATAAATCAACGGGCTTTTCGCTGGGAGAACGGCGTGATGCAAGATCTGGGCAGTCCTAACAACAACTTTACCCAATATATTATTGCTTATAGTGTTTCTGCAGATGGCCAGGTAGTGGTAGGCGTTGCGCGAGAGGATGCCACCTTATATGATCAAGCCTTTCGCTGGGAAAAGGGTACGTGGCAACTTCTGGGGGCTTTGCCCGGTGGGTACGAAAGCATTGCCTACGATGTCTCTGCGGATGGTAGCGTCGTAGTAGGTATGGCTCTGGTGGAAATCTCCCCCAACGTGCATGCCTGGCATGCGTTTCGTTGGGAAAATGGAACGATGCAGGATTTAGGGACCCTGGGGGGAAGTGAGAGCCGGGCTTATGCTGTTTCTGCCGATGGTCGGGTGGTAGTCGGAACGGCCCAGACGGCCAACGGTGCGTTCCATGCGTTTCGCTGGGAAAACGGAGTTATGCAGGACCTAGGTGTTCTTCCCGGTTCTTCTTGGAGTGAAGCATGGGATGTCTCGGAGGATGGTAGCATTGTGGTCGGCAATGATGAAGTTGGAGCCTTTCTTTGGACGGCGCAGAAGGGGATGGAAAACCTGAGCGACGTATATGGGTGGCCTACAACGGCTGTAGGCATTTCCCCCGATGGGAGATACATTGTTGGACGGGGTTATAACCCTAATGTGCAGAGACCCAGTGAGGCATACCGACTGGACATTGGCAGGGATCTGATTGTCAATTCCACGGCCGATCGCTCGGACCAGAATCCCGGCGACGGGGCCTGCGACACCGGGCAGACCGTTACCCGACCCGACGGCTCCCAGGAAGATGAGTGCACCCTGCGGGCGGCCATCGAAGAGGCCAACGCAAAGCAGGGCGCCGATAACATTGCCTTTGATATTCCGGTCAACGATCCGGGCTATGATCCGGCTTTGGGCATCTGGACGATTCGGCCCGGCGCGGCCCTTCCGGCCATCACTGAACAGGTGACCATCGACGGCTATACGCAGCCCGGCGCGCAGCCCAACACCGAGACCAGCGCGGATTCCACTAAGAAGGAGACGAAAGCCACGTTGAAGGTCGTCCTCAACGGACAGCAGGCGCCCAAGCGAACGCTTGCCCAGGGGACGGCCGGGCTGGTTTTGAAGAACCACCAGGGCAGCATCATCCGGGGACTGGTGATCAACGGCTTCGCGGGGGACGGCATTCGCATCGAAGGGGGCGGGGAACATCAGATCCTGGGCAACTTCATTGGCACAAATGCGGCCGGACAGGCCCGTGTGCCCAACGGGGAGAACGGGATTCGGATTGTGGGGAGCTCGGGCAATTACATTGGCGGCCCGAATGCGGCCGCCCGGAATCTGATTTCCGGAAACGGCAGCATGAACAGTGGCGGCGGGGTGCGCATCGAAGAAGGGGCGGCGAACAACGTGGTGATGCACAACCTGATCGGCACGGACCGCACTGGGAAGGTGGCCCTGTTTAACTCGGCCTACGGAGTGGCGCTGAACGGAGACAGTACCATAGATAATCTCGTGGAGAACAACCTGATCTCGGGCAATCGGGACCCTCAGTTTGTTTCAACGAGCTGTGCGGGGGCCGGGGTTTACATCACCGCAGGAGCCGGGGGCAACGGGGTGGCGAAGAATTTTATCGGAACCGATACGCAGGGCCGGCAGGCACTGCCCAACAGCGAGGGGATCTGTGTGAACGGTGCCGGGGCCGCCAACTGGATTCAGGAGAACCTGATTTCGGGAAACGTGGGCCGGGGTATCTGGATCAGCGGCCAGGCGGGTGCCAATCGTGAAAGCCGGGGAACCACGGTGTCGCGCAACAACATCGGGGCGGCGCGCGACACTTCGTTGAATGCATTTCCCGAGCGGATTTCGGCACTGGGGAATGGGATCGATGGGATTCAGGTAGAAGCAGCGCCCGCAGCAGAGATCCGCGACAACCTGATTGCCTCCAACGGACGCCACGGTATCTACGTTAGAGGTGACCGTGCAATCCAGATCATCGGCAATACGATTGTGGCCAATGGGGGCTGGGGCATCTACCTGGAGAACCACCAGGAGGGCTTGATTCAGCGCAACGGGATCGGTGAGCTTACCCCTCGGCGGATCAACTGGCGGGCCCCGGGCGGAGTTGTGGTGCAACCGGATACGAGCGTCGACAATCGGCTGGCCCGACTCTCAAACGGAGAAGGGGCCATTCGGCTGGAGGGAAGCCAGAACAACCGGATCGGCGGCGCCGCTTATCTGACGGAAGGCAACAATCTGTTCGTGGCAAAGCCGGGCAAGAATGTGGTCGAGCTCATTGAGGATGCGCTCACGCAAACGGGAGCCAACAGCAACCGCCTTGAGAACAATGTCGTTCATGGCGCCGGGAAAGGAGAACGAGGGGTGTTGGTTGTCAACAGTTCCGACAATATAATTCGGGAAAACAGCGTCTGGAATTTTGTAAGGAGTGGCGTCGCCATCAGGGAGGCAGACGGCCGTTCGGCACGGCGTAA
Organism: Rhodothermus sp.; assembly: GCA_015487635.1. Lineage (GTDB taxonomy): Bacteria > Bacteroidota > Rhodothermia > Rhodothermales > Rhodothermaceae > Rhodothermus. The sequence continues at coordinate 4,435 of WFPM01000103.1, read as the reverse complement.
TCGAATTACGGAAACCGAGTTTGATCTCATTGGCGTTTTCGGTTTTCTGGGGCCTCCCAGAGCCATTGACCTGGAAGATGATAGAAAAGCAGAACGGGACGATCGGGACGACCAGGACGAAGGGCCCAACCGATTGCAAAACCGCCCGGAGGCAGCCGCCTACATTGACTGGAACGGGGATCTGGTGCTGGTCTACCGGGTCGATAGCGATCCAAACCATGCGGCCTATCCATTGACGGTGGAAGTGTTTACCTCGTTGTTTTTTGATCCCACCGCTCTATTCTTGCAGGCATTGACCTATCCGCAGGCTTCGGCCCAGCAGGATGTGCGGATGGTGCTGGGCAAGGCAGCCAAATTTGGGGTGATGGCCGGAGATCTGCTAGCCCTGACGGCCACCGATAACAAGGGCAACACCTCGGAGTTCAGCCTGGCTCTGGTAGACTCGATCGATACAGCGACCGGGCTGGATTTTGGTGATGCGCCGGAGACGGGCAATCCCGGAGATCCGGTGCCTTTCGGGTACCCGACAAAGCTGGCACAGGACGGAGCGCGGCACGGCGCCGTTTTCAACATTCGGCTGGGGCAGGCGCTGGACGGAGAGGCCGACGGACAGCCGGATCCCTTCCTGGAAGGCGACGACGCGCAGCCAGTGCCCGATGACGAGGACGGACTGCTCTTTCACACGCCGGTGCGACTTCCGGGAGTCGTGGATCCCTTCCGGGAACCGCTGCCGCAACTGTACGCCGGTGTCCAGGAGGTGACCGTGCTGAACACGGTTTCGGGCTACGTGAACATGTGGATCGACTTCAACCGCGACGGGGACTGGGACGAGCCGAACGAGTACGTGCTGAAGGATGTGCTGGTGCCCACAGGGCCGCGGCGTCCGCGCCAGCAGATCACGGTTCCGGCCACGATCCAGCCCGGCCTGACGGCGCTGCGGGTGCGGTTTACCACGGTCGATGATGCGGCCACTGCGGTGACAGGGGCGGCCCCGGATGGCGAGGTGGAAGATCATCTGGTGGAACTGCTCCCGTTGCCGGAGCAGCCCTACATCGACTTTGGCGATGCCCCCGACAGCGCGGCGGCTTCAGGCTATCCGACGCTGCTGGCCAACCAGCGCTACCCGGCGGCCGGACATATCGTGGGCGGGCCGCTTCTGGGGTCGCTGGTCGATGCCGAATGGGACGGACAACCGGATTCCACGGCAAGCGGCGACGGCAGCGATGAGGATGGTGTGCGCCTGGCCGGACCGCTGATTCGCGGACAGATGGCCGAGATGGAAGTGGAGGTAAGCGGAGCAGAGGGCTACCTGAGCGCATGGCTGGACATCAACCAGGACGGAGACTGGGCGGACAGCACCGAGCAGATCGTGCGGGATCAACGACTGGGGCCAGGACGACATCGGCTGTCGTTCTGGGTGCCGGACACGGCCACGGTGGGCCGGACCTACCTGCGCGTGCGCATCTCCTCGAAAGACAGTCTCTCGTTCTGGGGGATCGCTCCGGATGGCGAAGTGGAAGACTATGCGGTAGAGGTAGCGCCGACCACAGCAATTGAAGGAACACAGTTACCCCGGCAAGTTGCACTGGAGGCCGTCTATCCGAATCCGGCTCGCGACAGAGTGACGCTGCGGTATGCATTGCCGCAGGCAACCCGGGTGCGACTGGTGGTTTACAATGTGCTGGGACAGGTGGTGCGCGTAGTAGTCGACGGACGTCGGGGACCGGGCGTGTACCGGGCAGTGCTGCCGGTGAAGGACCTGCCGCCGGGACTGTACATGGTACGCCTGGAGACCGAGGCCCTCAGCGAAACCCGCTCGCTGATGATTCTGCACTGAGCTCTGGGCCATGCGCCGGCATTCGTCCACAGCGCCGCCCACCGTCAAGCAGAAAAGCAGGGTCAGCGCTGCTTCAGGAACTCTTCGAAGCTCTGGGTGCGGTAGGCTTCGGAGCCGATATAGCGCAGGATCTGCAGGAAGGTCTCGGTGGGCACAAAGCCGGGCACGCGCGTGATGTAGGTGCCGTCGGGTTCGAGGAAGACAGTGGTCGGATAGCCCGTAAGCCCCAGCGCCTGCGCCAGCTCGGCTTCGGTCAACTCGTAGCCGCGGAAGGTGAGCTTCCGGGTGGTATCCTCGCCGTTGAGCCGGGCATACTCGAAGTGCGCCTTCAGGTAGGCCACCACGGCCGAGTCGGAATAGACCTCCTTCTGCATGCGGCGGCACCAGGGACACCAGGGCGCCGAAATGTCGATGAGCACCTTTTTGCCGCTCTTTTCGGCAGCGGCCATGGCCTCTTCGACGCGCTGCCAGCCGATGGGGGCCATGATGGCCGGGTCGAAAAGCGAGGACTGGGCCTGCACGCCGAGCGGAAACAGGACAATCAGAATCAGCCAGCATAGAGCCGTTAAGTGTCGCATAGCAGGTTCCAGTAAGCTTCCTGAAAAAGAGACGCCCGTTGCGCCCAACTATGGGCCGCAAAGGCCGCGTCGGTGTTGACCGCCAGGCGGCATCGCAGGGCAGCATCCCCGGCAAGCCGACGCATGGCGGCTGCAAGCGCTCCCGGGCTTGCGGGGTCAACGACGAAACCCACCCTGTAGGTTTCCACCACGCGACGCAGTTCGGGCAGATCGCTGGACAGCACGGGCACACCGGCCGCCAGGTACTCGAAGAGCTTGTTCGGCAGGGCCAGCCGGTGGTTCAGGCAGGTGTCCTCGAGCAGCACAAGTCCAACGTCGGCCGAGGCCGTGACGGCCAGCAGTTCGTCGGGCAGCACGGGCGGCAGCAGATGCACGCGGTCGGTCACGCCCAGCCGCGCCGCCTGCTCACGGAGGGTCGGTGCCAGCGGGCCGTCGCCCAGGTAAACCAGCACGGCTCCGGGCACGTCGGGCAGTGCTTCGAGCGGCTGCAGGCAACCCCGTCCGGGCCGCAGATGCCCCTGATAGAGAAAAATGACGACATGGTCGGGAAGCGCCAGCCGTCGCCGCAGCGAAGCGCTCGGGTCGGCCACGGCCGGCGCCTCGGGCGCGTTGTAGAGCACGAGTGGCGGTGCGATCCCGTAGTCGCGCACCAGATGATCGGCAATGCCGTCGCTGACGGTCAGCACCAGGTCGGCCCGGCGGATGTAACGACGCTCCACCAGCTTCCAGAAATGCTGCCGGAACGGCCGGCCGACCGTTCCGGCCACGTAGGGATACCGCTCCCGGGCGTCGAAAACCAGCCGACCCCCGTGGCGCCGGGCGGCCGCCGCCAGCGCCGGGAGCACGAACAGATCGCCAGCATGGTAAACCCGCGCCGGACAGGCGTCCGCGGCGATCCTGATACGCCGGTGCACCTCCCAGAAAAAACGGGGCCCGCGACGCTCCGGGAAAGGCAGGGCATGGTAACGCACGACCGGCTGCAGATCGGCGGGTAGGGCGGTCGGAGCCCCGAAGCCGAACGCTTCGATGCGCAACCCGAACCGGACCAGCGCCCGGAGCTGTCGGAGCGCTCGGCTGTTGTGGGGAATCGACCCGACCAGCGCAAAACAGACGTCTACCATGCCGACAGGCCACCACTTCCTTCCCTGCAAAAGATACCCCGCCCCGCCCCTCCACGCAATAAAAAACCCGGCCTCCCAGAAGAGGCCGGGTTTATGCTTTTATGTCGTCGATATCAATACATCTCAATTATTATGTCCGGCGCCTACAGTTGTCGAACCACCACTATTACCACTGCCATAGTTATTATGTCCAGCGCCTACAGTTGTCGAACCACCACTGTTACCGCCGCTTCCCGAATCCATCACAACCGGGCCCGTCAGGGCATCTGAACTGCAGCCCGTGAGCGTCAGTGAACCACCTGCCAGCAGCGCCGGCACTGCCAGCAGGGCCATCAGTTTGATGAACTTCTTCATGGTTACTCTGTGGTTGGGGTGAATGGATGAGGCCTCTCATAAAACCACCGGCCTTCTCCGGTGGACAAGGCGATCGCTCCGGCGCAGGGACCAGGGACGTTCTTGCTGAGAACCAAGGCTTTCTGTGGAGAAAAGACTGAAAGTAAAAAGAGCATGTTGGATTAATCCCTGCGTGGGAGCGAATCGTTCGCCGGCATGACCGGGTAAAAGATCCGACCGGCCTTGAGTTCTCGGCCGGATTTCCCGATACTGTAGCAGGGCAACGCACCGCTGGCATGGCGCGCGCACGTCGACCACAACCGATCCGCCGGACGATCCGGCACCTGCTGCTTCGCATCGTGGTCCCGGGGCTTCTGCTCGGCCTCCGGTCGACCGCCCAGGCCCAGGAGGTCCCCTATCGGTTGGAAACCGGGGCCCCGCTCCATCTGCAGCACTATGCCCCCCAGGACTATGGGCAGTTTCCGCAGAACTGGGCCATCGTGCAGGACCGGCGCGGAGTGATCTATGTGGGGAATGTGAGAGGGCTGCTGGAATTCGACGGCGTG
>WFPM01000102.1 GCA_015487635.1 Rhodothermus sp. | reverse complement strand
TGTTGACGTGGGTGAGCGTCACGTACCGGATGCCGGCTTCGTAGAGTGCCCGGAGCGTGTCCACCGAGCCGGCCAGGGCGTGGCCGCCTTCGAGGCCGAGCAGGATCGCCTTACGACCGCTCCGCGTGATGCGCAGCACGTCGGCGGCCGCATAGGCGAGCGCGACGCGGTCGGCATGGGCGGCCACCTGGCGGCGCACTTCGGCAAGCAGGCGGCGGGCGTGTTGGACGGCCGCTGCCCCTTCGCCGTAAGTGGCGGGCACGTAGATCGAAAAGAACGCGGCGTCGAGGCCGCCCTCGAACATGCGGGGCAGGTCAACATGGCCGTCGGCCCGGCGGTGGCGGCGGCCGAAGTCGAAGCCCTCCAGCATACGGGTGGGCGTGTCGATGTGCCCGTCGAAAACCAGCGTGCGGTAGTGCAGCGCCAGCACCCGCGCCCAGAGCGTGTCCAGACGCAGCAGGGCGTGGTAGCGGGGTGGCGGCAGCGCAACGGGACCGCCGTCCTCGGCCCGGAGCGTATCGGCCGGGGGAGACGGCGTCGGCGCGGGCGTCTGGGCCCGGCAGGCCGACGCCAGCAACAGCAGCAAAAATGCGCGGCGCATCAGCATACGGTCCACCATGGCGCGGCCAGTACGTCCGGCGTCAGCCATTCGATCCGGGAGCCGGTATGCAGCAGCAGGCCACTTCGGGCCGCCTCGCTATATTCGGCACGAAAAGCCTGCAGCCCCCGCGCGTCCTGCAATCGCACCCGATCGCGGGCTTTGATTTCGATCGGAAGCAACCGGCCTTTCAATTCGATCACCAAGTCCACTTCCTCACCGGAGCGTGTGCGCCAGTAGAGAATTTCCGGGCGTTCGATCCGCGTGTCGCGCCAGCAGAGCAGATCGAGCAGAATCAGGTTCTCCAGGTGCGCGCCCGTCGGCTCTGGCAGTCCGGCAAGATGCAGCGCCAGCCCTACGTCGCCCCAGTAGAGTTTGGGCATTTTCATCAGGCGCTTGGTGCGGCTGACAGCGTAGGCGGGCAGCCGGATCAGCAGAAACGAAGTTTCCAGGAGATTCAAATAGCGGTGAACGGTCGGTTGTGGAAGGGCCACGTCGCGGCCCAGTTCGCTCTGGTTCAGAAGCTGGCCCAGCCGTAGCGTGGCCGCCTGCATGAGGCGCCGGAAGTCCGGCAGCGCCGTGATGGTCGAAAGCTGTTGCAGGTCGCGCTCCAGATAGGTGTGCACGTAGCCTTCGAACCAGATGGCGCGTTGTTCGGGTTGCTGGAGATGGACGGCCGGCACCGGAAAGCCGCCGCGTCGGGCCAGCAGACGCCAGTCGGCCGGGCGATCCAGTTCCTGGTGCAGTCGCTCCGGCCAGTCCCGGTCATCCAGATGCCACAGTTCTTCCCAGAGCCCGCAGCGGCCCAGACCTTCCTGCTCACGGCGTGTCATGGGCCAGAGCGTCAGGTAACTGGCTCGTCCGGCCAGCGATTCGGAAACGCGTTGCATGAGCAGTAGATTGGCCGAACCCGTCAGCAGAAAGCGACCGGGCCTTCGCTGACGGTCGATGGCCTGTTTGATGGCCAGTAGAAGGCGTGGCTCACGCTGCACTTCGTCGATGGTGACCGGTTCGGGATAGGTTGTGAGCGCCTCGGGGTCGCGTCGGGCCAGGTCCAGCACGTCCAGATCATCGAGCGTCAGAAAGCGTCGCGGTGGATCGGTCAGCATGCGGGCAAGCGTGCTCTTGCCGGTCTGACGGGCGCCCGTCAGGACAACGGCCGGCATCGTCCGAAGATGAAGCTCCAGCGCCTGTCGGGCATGGCGTGGTAGAAGTGTAAAATCATTCATATCGTGAATAAAAATTATTCATATCAGGAATGGAATGTAGAAAAAGTCGAATTTAGCTGCAAGCAGCTCCACACAGAAAAGCCCCTCCCGCGGGAGGGGCTTACGTTACGGATGGCTATGCCGTACGAGGGGCGTTCAGGCCATTGCGGCCTGCTCGTGCTCGATGCGGAGTCCGAGCACCTTGAAGAATTCGGCCAGCCAGCGCGGATGGGCCGGCCAGGCCGGCGCCGTCACCAGGTTGCCGTCTACCACCACCTCATCGGCCGGCACTTCGACGTATTCGCCACCGGCCGCCTTCACCTAGGGACCGACGGCCGGGTAGGCCGTGCAGCGGCGGCCCTTCAGCACGTCGGCTGCTGTCAGAATCTGCAGCCCGTGGCAGATAGCCGCGATCGGCTTGTTGTTCTGAGCAAAGTGGCGGACGATCTCCAGCACGCGGTTGTTCAGGCGCAGGTACTCGGGCGCCCGGCCACCCGGAATCACCAGCGCCTCGTAATCTTCTGGACGGATCTCGTCGAAGGTGGCGTTGAGCTGGAAGTTGTGGCCGGGCTTCTCGGAGTAGGTCTGGTCGCCTTCGAAATCATGGACGGCGGTGCGCACTTTTTCGCCTTTCCGCTTGCCCGGGCAGACGGCATCGACCTGGAAACCGACGGCCTGCAGCGCCTGGAAGGGGACCATGATCTCGTAGTCTTCCCCGAAGTCCCCAACGATCATCAGGATGCGTCTGGCAGCCATGGCGCCTTCCGTGGATTGGGTGGATGGGGGATGAAACGCTTTCAAAAAGCACACGAAAGGCGGCCGCCGTGGTTTCGGCAGACGGGGTTACGAAAGCGTTACCTGTTGCCGGGTGCGGCGGGCGTCGAGGCTATAGCGGCCGGGACCCGTGAGCATGAGTCCGATGAAGACAATGGCCAGCTCCAGCGCATACCAGGGACCGCCCGAAATCAGGCCCGTCAGGTGGCCGAGGGCGGCTACCAGAAGCGTGAGCGTCGGGAAGATCAACGCCCAGGGGAAGAACAGGCCCAGCAGGAGCAGCAGGCCGCCCCCGACCGCTTCGGAGAGGGCGGCCACCAGGCCCCAGAAGGTCGGCGCAAAGTCGATCCCGAAGACCTGCATGGCACCGCCGACACGCGCCCAGCGCTCCGGTCCACCCAGCAGTTTGGGACCGCCGTGGATGAATAGAAACGTCAGGCCCAGACCGATCCGTATGATCAACAGGCCCAGATCACGACGCTTTTCGGGATCACGCCACATGGTTTCGCGATGGGTTGGTGAACCGATGCCGGAAGATAGCCGCGAAGCGTCTGCAAGGCAAGCGGGGCGTTTCTGAACCGATACGGATGGCACCGGCAGTCGAATGAGCGTCAGCTTCGGGTTATGAGAAGAACTACGCCGCCTGCTGTTCGAGTCGATTCCGGCCAGCGGCGAGACGTCCTGAACGGGGCGCAGGTGTTTCAAGACGTTTCCTGCTCGAACAGGGAAAGCTGGGCGCCGTCGCGGCGGAAGCGGTCGGTGCGGAGTACGGGGCGCGTGCGGTTGAGGCCCAGTCGTCGGCACGTCAGGTGGAAAAGCTGAGCCAGCAAGTCGGCCTCTTTGCCCGATCCGTGCAGGCGGCGGCCGGTGCGTGTATCGTTGAGCGTGGAACCGCGCATGGCTTCAAGGCGGCGCACAACGCGATCGTACCGCTCGGGGAAATGGCGCCGGAGCGCGTCCAGAAAGATCTCGCGCACGGCACCGGGAAGCCGGAGCAGCGTGTAGCCGGCCCAGCGGGCACCGGCGTGGGTGGCCGCTTCCAGGATGGCCGGCAGCTCTTCGTCGGTCAGGCCCGGGATAAGGGGGGCGGCCAGCACGCCCACCGGCACGCTGGCCCGCATCAGTGCCTCGATGGTTTTCAGGCGCAGCGCCGGGCGGGCCGTCCGCGGCTCCAGACGGGCCGTAACCTCCGGCTTCAGGCTGGTGACCGAGATCCACACGAGCACCAGCTCCTGGCGGGCCATTTCGGCGAGTAGGTCCAGGTCGCGTCGGATGAGCGCGTTTTTCGTGACGATCACCACCGGGTTGCGGTAGCGCAGCAGCACCTCCAGGCAGGCCCGCGTCAGCCGCAATCGGCGTTCGAGCGGCTGGTAGGGATCCGTCGCGCCGGAGAGCGAAATGGGCTGTGGCTTCCAGGAAGGACGGCGCAGCGTCTGCTCGAGCAGGCGGGCGATGTCGTGCTTGACGACGATCTTCGTCTCGAAATCCAGTCCGGCCGAAAAGCCCAGGTATTCGTGATAGGTGCGGGCGTAGCAATAAGCGCAGCCGTGCTCGCACCCCCGATAGGGATTCAGCCCGAAGTTGAAGGGGATGTCCGGGCTGTCGTTGCGGGCGAGCGCCGAGCGCGTGTGGTCTTCCAGAATGGTCGTAGGTACCCGGTAGGGTGTTTCTACCCGGGCGAGTGCCTCCGGGTCCGGTTCCAGATGGCGTGGCTCGAAGCGGCTCGGTGGATTGAAGGCCGCGCCGCGGCCTCTGGGTGCTGGAGGCTGTGCCATGGATGATGCCGCTGTCTGGCCGCCCGTACTGCGTGACGGGCTTCAGGTTGCCTTTCTTACAGACAGAGAAAGAATAGTAAAGGGCGATGGGGACACCGCCCTTTGGCCGGCAGCTCGGGGTGCTGTGCTGGTTTTATTCGGTGGCTTCGGCCGGTTCGGGTTCGATGACCCAGGTGTCGCCGCTCCGGAGCAGGGCCTGCAGGTCGCCTTTGCCCTTGCGGGCCGTCACTTCGGCGATCTGCCGGTGCAGCAGGTCCTCGTAGGTGGGCCGCTTCTCCCGGTAGAAGACGCCGAAGGGTTGGGGCAGGTCGGGTCGGAAGAAGATCCGCGCCATGATCTGGGCCAGCTCGCGGTTCGTCTCGTCGTAGACGAGGCAGTCGTCGATGGACCAGCGGCCGTCGGTCAGGTCGATCACCTCGGGCCGGAAACCGTCGAGCCGGATGCCCTTGCGGCCTTCGTCGAAGACGAGCGGCTTGCCATGTTCCAGGAAAAGTGCGCGGTGCGGCTTCGTGTCGCGCTCAGTAAACTGGAAGAAGGCGCCGTCATTGAAGATGTTGCAGTTCTGGTAGATCTCGACAAAAGCGGCCCCCCGGTGGTCGTGTGCCCGGCGAAGCATGGCCTGCAGGTGCTTCGTGTCGCGGTCCATGGAGCGGGCCACGAATGTCGCATCGGCGCCGAGCGTCAGCGCCACCGGGTTGAAGGGGTGGTCGATCGAGCCGTAGGGGGAGCTTTTCGTGATCTTGCCTTCTTCCGAGGTCGGGCTGTACTGGCCTTTCGTGAGGCCGTAAATCTGGTTGTTGAACAGCAGAATCTGGACGTTCAGGTTGCGGCGCAGGATGTGGATCAGATGGTTGCCGCCGATCGACAGCGCGTCGCCGTCGCCTGTGATGATCCACACGTCCAGTTCGGGGCGGCTGGCCTTCAGCCCCGTGGCGATGGCCGGTGCCCGGCCGTGGATAGAGTGCATGCCGTAGGTGTTCATGTAGTAGGGGAAGCGGCTGGAGCAGCCGATTCCACTGATGAACACGATGTTTTCGCGGGGTACGTCCAACTCGGGCAGCAGACGTTGGACGGTGGCCAGGATGGCGTAGTCGCCGCAGCCCGGGCACCAGCGCACGTCCTGGTCCGAGGCGAAGTCCTTGCGCGTCAGGCGCGGCTTGCCGTCGCCGGAGGGTTTTGCCCCCGGCGGCATGGCCGGCCTGGAACGTGGCGGCATAGCAGGACCGGCGCCCGGGGGCATGGCCGGACGTGCCCCGGGAGGCATGGCAGGTCGGGCGCCCGGCGGCATGGCGGGACGCGTGCCGCGCGGGGTGTTTTCTTCCGGACGCTTGGAATCGGACATGGCAACTACCACAGGTTGGGTTCAGGACTGCACCAGGTCGGCCACGAACGCCTCGATCTCGCGGGCCTGGAAGGGCAGGCCCTGGATCTTGTTCAGCGGCACGAACGGACGCAGGTAGGCGTCGCGCAGGACGCGTACGAGCTGGCCGTTGTTCAGTTCGGGCACCACCAGACGATAGTAGCGCTCGAAAATGGCGGGCAGGTCGGGCGGCAGCGGATTCAGGTAGCGCAGGTGGACGCTCCCGACGCGCAGGCCGCGGGCCTGCAGGCGCTCGACAGCCGCCTCGATGGCGCCGCGCGTCGAGCCCCAGCCGATGAGCAGCACATCGCCATCGGGATCGCCAAAGACTTCTGTGGGCGGGATTTCACGGGCCACGCGGGCCACCTTTTCGGCGCGGAGCTTCACCATGCGCTGGTGGTTGGCCGGGTCGTACGAGACGTTGCCCGTCTCGTCTTCTTTTTCGAGGCCGCCGATGCGGTGCTCCAGGCCGGGCGTGCCCGGACGCGCCCACGGGCGCGCCAGCGTCTCGGGATCACGGCGGTAGGGCAGGAAGCGCACGTCGCCATTCTGGCGGAAGTTGGGCTCTGTGGCAAACTTTACCGCGAAGGGCGGCAGCGAAGCAACGTCCGGCACGCGCCAGGGTTCGGCGCCGTTGGCCAGGTAGCCGTCGGCCAGCAGGATCACCGGCGTCATGTAGCGCACGGCGATGCGGCAGGCTTCGTAGGCCGCGTAGAAGCAGTCGCCGGGCGAGCTGGCCGCCAGCACAGGCAGTGGGGCCTCACCGTGGCGGCCGTAGAGCGCAAAGAGCAGGTCGCTCTGCTCCGTCTTGGTGGGGAGGCCTGTCGAGGGACCGCCACGCTGCAGGTCAATCACCACGAGCGGCAGCTCGGTCATCACGGCCAGCCCGATCGTCTCGCTTTTGAGCGACAGGCCCGGCCCGCTGGTGGCCGTCACGCCCAGCGCACCGCCGAAGCTGGCACCCAGCGCCGCCCCTACGGCCGCGATCTCATCTTCGGCCTGGAAGGTCATCACACCGAAGTTCTTGTGACGGCTCAGCTCGTGCAGCAGGTCCGAGGCCGGGGTGATCGGGTAGGAGCCGTAAAAGAGCGGCAGGCCGCTCTGGTGGCTGGCCGCGATCAGGCCCAGCGCCAGCGCCTCGACGCCCCGGATGGCCCGGTACAACCCGGGCGCCAGGCGGGCCGGCCGCACTTCATAGCGGACGGCAAACAGCTCATGCGTCTCGCCGTAGTGGTAGCCTTTGTGCAGGACCTTCAGGTTGGCGTCCCGGATCTTCGGCCGGTTGGCAAACTTCTGCGCCAGCCATTCCTCGACGGGTTTCAGCGGGCGCGAGTAAAGCCAGAGCACGAGCCCCAGCGCGAACATGTTCTTGCAGCGGTCAATCTCTTTTTTGTCGAGCCCGCTGTCGGCCAGCGCTTCGTGCGTCAGGCGTGTCAGCTCGATAGGGATGACCTGATAGCCTTCGAGCGAGCCGTCTTCGAGCGGGTTCGTCTCGTAGCGGGCCAGTTCCAGGCCGCGCCGGTCGAAGGCGTTCACGTTGATCAACAGCGTCCCGCCCCGGCGTACACGGGGCAGATGTACCTTCAGCGCGGCCGGGTTCATGGCTACCAGCATATCGACGGCATCGCCCGGTGTGCGGACCGGGACCGAGCCGAAGTGGAGCTGGTAGCCGCTCACGCCGTAGGTGGTGCCGGCCGGCGCGCGGATCTCGGCGGGAAAGTCAGGCAGCGTGGCCAGGTCGTTGCGGGCCAGGGCGGTGGCCCGGGCGAACTGCAATCCCGTCAGCTGCATGCCGTCACCCGAGTCACCGGCAAAGAGCACGGTCGCCTCGGGGAGGACCTCCACGGGTTTTTCAAAGACGGCCATAATCGGAGAAAACGAGGGCGGATCGATGATCGCTATCTATCGGAACGTCCGATATTTCGCAAAAAGATGCAACGCAAAAAGATGCGGGGAGTTCAACGGCTACATCGCTTTGTGCGATGCACCGGCCATTGAAACGTACAGAAGCGCGGGGTAGACATGGTTCCCTATGCAGCGACAACGCGGGGTGTGACGGTCACCGTACGTCCGGTCTATCTGGATGATCCGTCCGACTTTTTCGAAAAGCGGTTCGTTTTCGCCTATTTCATCAGTATCGAAAACCACACGGACGAGCCGGTGCAGCTCCTGCGCCGCTACTGGCGCATCGAAGAAGCGGACGGCTCGGTCCGCGAGGTAGAAGGCGCCGGCGTGATCGGCCAGCAGCCCGTCATCAAGCCCGGCCACGCGCACATCTACAGCAGCTACTGCATTCTCTCGTCGCTCAGCGGCACGATGGAAGGGCACTATCTGATGCGCTCCGCCGACGGAGGCCGCTTCCGGGTGACGATCCCTCGTTTCGATCTGCGTGTGGCGGCCAACTGAGCCTCATACGATTTCTTGGATATCATGGTGCAGCGGCTTCCCATGACCCCCTCAGTCGCTTCGCGACAGCTCCCCCTGGAAGGGGGAGCTGGGTCCGTTGGCCACGGTTGGCGGTGCAGGCAGGCGATTCCGCATGTTTCCGCCCCAGGGCTTTCTCTCGGGTGCTTCCCCCTCCCTGCCAGGGAGGGGGCCAGGGGGAGGGTGGCTCTGATGGTTCCGAGCGTCGCTCATTCTGGGCTTGGGCTGAAAGCACGTTGCGGTGCGCCCGGGCTTTCTCATGCACTATGATTTCTCAGAAATCGT
>WFPM01000101.1 GCA_015487635.1 Rhodothermus sp. | reverse complement strand
TGGTCGTCCAGACGCGCTCCTATGACGAAGCCTTTTACCAGGCCATTCGGGGACCGGAACGTTCCTTTGAGGAACTGGACAATGAAATGAAAAACCTGTTCAACTGAGCAGGCACGAAAGGCGGCGATTTCGTAAACTCCGGCAGGCTTTCCTTCAAACCGCGTTGCCCTCCATGCCAATGCGTCTGCTGTCGCTATTGCCTGTCGTTTGCAGTGTTGTACTGCTTGCTTTTTCGCATCGTTCGGGTCCTGAACGCTCCCGACCGGGGCCGTCTCGCCTCGGAGCCTGGACCGAAAGCCAGCTTCGCACGCTGACGCTGGAGCAGCAGATCGGCCAGCTCTTTGCCGTGCGGGCGCGCGGCGTCTTCCAGAGCGTGGACGATCCGGATTATCGCGAACTGGTGCGGCTGGTCGAGCAGTTTCAGGTGGGCGGTATCATCTTCTTCCGGGGTGATCCCTACAGCCAGGCCATGCTGGCCAACGAACTGCAGCGCCGGAGTCGCCTGCCGCTGCTCGTCGCCCAGGACACCGAATGGGGCGTGGCCATGCGCGTCCGCCGCACGACGAGTTTTCCGCGGGCCATGGCCATCGGCGCCACCGGCAATCCGGACTATGCCTATGCGGTCGGCTACGTAACCGCCCGTGAAGCACGCGCGCTGGGTGTGCACCAGCTCTACGCGCCGGTAGCCGACGTAAACAACAATCCGTTTAATCCGATCATCAATGTGCGCGCTTTTGGCGAAGACCCGCGCCGGGTTGCCACCATGGTGCGGGCGTTCGTGCGGGGCGTGCAGGATGCCGGTGCCGTGGCCACGGCCAAACACTTCCCCGGCCACGGCGACACGTCCATCGACTCGCACAGCGATCTGCCTGTGCTGCCCTTCGACCGCGAGCGACTCGACACGCTGGAGCTGGTGCCGTTTCGGGCGGCTATCCAGGCCGGCGTACGTAGCATCATGACGGGCCACCTGGCCCTGCCCAGGCTGGATCCCACCCCGAACCTCCCCGCCTCGCTTTCGCGCCGGATCACGCACGAGCTGCTGCGCAAGGAGTTGGGATTTGAGGGGCTGGTGGTCACCGACGCGCTGGAGATGCAGGGCGTGACGAAGCACTTCGGCGTGGGCGAGGCGGCCGTGCGCGCGCTGGAAGCCGGCGCCGACATGCTGCTGCTCTCGGAAGACGTCGAAGCCGCCCGGGCGGCCATCCTGCAGGCCATCGCGCAGGGCCGGCTGTCCCGCGCGCGCATCGAAGCCTCGGTACGCCGCATCCTGCTCACGAAAGAATGGCTGGGCCTGCACCGGGAGCGGCTGGTCGATCTGGATGCCATCCCCTACGTGGTGGGCATTACCCCACACCAGGCGCTCAGCCAGACGATCGCGCGCGCTTCGCTGACGCTGCTGCGCAACGAGGGCAACCTGCTGCCGCTGCCCGACGTGCCCGCCACGCCGCGTCGGCTGCAGGTGATCATCCTCAGTGACAGCGACGATCCGGCAACCGGCCGCTTTTTCGTGCAGACGCTGCGGGACGTCGCCCCGGACGACCGCATCGCCGCCCGATTGCTGGACGTGCGCTCCCACCCGGACGACTACCGCGCGACGCTGGAGGCGGCTGCCCGCGCCGACGTGGTGCTGGTGCCCGCCTACCTGTTCGTCCGTTCCGGCACGGGCCGCATCCGTCTGCCCGAACGCCAGCGGACGTTTCTGGACGCGCTCATCGCGCGGGGACGACCCGTTGTGCTGATCGCTTTCGGCAACCCGTACCTGATCCTGGACCTGCAGCGCCCTCCGGCCGTCTATCTGGCCGCCTACAGCGGGAGCGAAGCCACCCAGCGGGCCGTCGTACAGGCGATTTTCGGGCAGGCCCCCTTCACCGGCCGATTGCCCATTACCATTCCGGGGCATTTTCAGCGCGGTGACGGCCTTCAGCTCGAGCAGGTGGCGCCCCGTCTGGCCTATCCCGAAGAGGTGGGCATGAGCACGCAGCGACTCTACCGGGTCGATTCGCTGCTTCGAGCGGCCATCGCCGACAGCGCTTTTCCCGGCGCCGCCGTGGCCATCGGGCGCGGTCCGGCCATCGTGTGGCTCAAGGGCTACGGGCATTTTACGTACACGTCCGACCAGCGCGTCACCCCGACCTCGGTTTTCGACCTAGCCTCGCTGACCAAGGTGGTGGTCACCACAACGGCCGCCATGCAACTCTACGAGGCCGGCAAGCTGGACCTGGACGCGCCGGTCGTGCGCTACCTGCCCGAGTTCGGCCAGAACGGCAAAGAACGCGTGACGATCCGCCAGTTGCTGTCGCATACGGCCGGGTTGGCGCCGTTCCATCCCTTCCACCGCCTGGGCATCACCTCGGCCGAGGCGGTGCGGCAGGCCATTCTGTCCGACTCGCTGATCTACGAGCCCGGCACGCAGTCCCGCTACAGCGATCTGGGCATGATCGTGCTGGGCTGGGTCATCGAGCGCATCACGGGCCAGCCACTGGACCGATACGCCGAGGAACACATCTTCCGGCCGCTGGGCATGCGACACACGGGCTTCCGACCGGTCGGCCGGCCGGATACGACCGTCGTGCCTACCGAGATCGACACAGTCTTCCGCCACCGTCTCATTCAGGGTGAGGTGCACGACGAGACGGCCTGGATTCTGGGCGGCGTGGCCGGACATGCCGGATTGTTTTCGACGGCCGAAGATCTGGCCCGCTTCGCCTATATGCTGGTCAACGAAGGACGCATCGGCGGGCGCCAGTTTCTCAAGACCGAAACGATTCGACTTTTCACCACACCGGTCGATCCGGAGCGGGCCGGCACCCGCGCCCTGGGCTGGGACACGCGGAGCCCGGAGGGCTATTCGTCGGCCGGCCGGCTGTTCGGGCCGCGTAGCTTCGGCCACACGGGCTTTACGGGTACGTCGATCTGGATCGACCCGGACCAGCAACTGTTCGTCATCCTGCTCACCAACCGGGTCTACCCCACGCGGGCAAACCGGAAGCACCTGGCCGTACGGGCCCGGCTGGCCGACCTGGCCTACGAGGCCCTCATCGGACCGCCCGAACTGAACCTGAAGGCCCTCCTGCCGTAAAAGCGCCGTCCGACAGAATGTCGGGCTGGAATGCGATTTGTGGCGTCTCTTGCGCCAGCTTTTGTTGCAAGCCGTCAAACCAGAAGGGGAGTCGTCATGCCGACCTACGTGTACCGTCGTGAGGATGGGACGACGTTCGAAATCGAACAGCGCATCACCGATCCCCCGCTGACGCATTGTCCGACCACCGGCCAGCGCGTCGAGCGCATCATCACGGGCTCGGCCGGATTGATCTTCAAAGGCAGTGGCTTTTACCTGACCGACTACGCCCGCAAGGGCAGCAATGGCTCAAGCGGCAGCAAAACCAGAAGTGAAGCTGCTACCTCCGAAAGCAAGAACGATTGAGCCCCACCAATCCGTTAAGAAAAAAGCCGGGCATGTCCCGGCTTTTTCTGTTCAGCGGCGGCATACACGAGCAACCTGCTGCCGCAACCAGCTCAGCGCGCCGGGGGTGTTTTTCCAGTAGGGCAGCGCCACCGACGCGTAATCGATGGCTTCCTCTTCGGTGCCCGGTTCAATGTAGTCAGGAAGGGGCCCGGGTAATTTTTTGCGCCCCAGCAGATAATCGGGCACGTGGGGGTTGGCCTGGCGTGCCTCGCGCAGGGCCTGACGGGCCGCCAGTGTATCGCCTTCGCTCCGGTACAGGACAAGCGCCCGGCTGTAACACCAGACTGCCGACCCGTCGTCCGGATACAGGTCGATGAGCCGGCGGAGCGCCTCCAGGTCGTTGCGGATCAGCAGCGCCTCCAGCAGCAGGTACCGCACGCACAGGTGATCCTCTCCGTCCAGACGCAACAGTTCCCACAAATGGGTCAGCGCCGCCTCCTGCTCGCCCAGCAGCCACAGACACTGCGCCAGTCCCACGCGGGCGCGCAGATACGGACGAGCTTCCGGGATCTGCCAGAGCTGTCCGCATTCCTGTGCCAGCAGGGCTGGCCCCAGCACGCGCTCGCCGGCTGCCACGCCTTCCCGGTAGCAGCGCAGCGCTTCGGCCAGTTCGTCGGCTTCCTCGGCCAGCACCACCCAGGCATCGGCGCAATCGGGCGAGCAGTCCAGCGCCTGCCGGGCCAGTTCGATGCGCCGCGTGCGATCCGGTTCGTTCCAGGCTCGGTAGATCAGCGCCTGCGCCTGCTCCAGCGGCGTACTGCCGGGCGGGGCCAGCTCCACTTCCTGCAGCAACTCGTCGAGCCACGCTTCCCAGTCCACTTTGCCATTCTGCACCGGACTCGCGGGCGCCCCTGGACGACGTTTGCTCCTGGCCATGAAAAGAAAAAAAGCGGGTTGGTTGCAGGGGTGTTGCCTGCTCCAACCCACTATGCTCCGGAAGGTTCGGCTATTGCGCCTGACCGGCCGCCCACAGGATCCCGCCCAGCAGGTGCTGCCGGAACAACGGTTCTGCGTAGCTTTCCTTCGTGTGCCCCATGGCCGTGTACCAGGCTCGCCCGCCGTCGTAGACGTGGTACCACGCAATCGGGTGATCCCTGCCCATTTCGCCGCCTTCGTAGGTGGTTTCGTCCAGCACGGCCAACACCTGCACGCCTTTCGTGCGGGGGTTTTCGCGGAAGTTGTACCATTCGTCCGTGCGCGTCCAGTCCTCCGGCAGCGCCTGCGTGGAGGGATGCGTGCGGTCCTCCACCCGCACGACGGCCTCCTGGATGCGTGGGTGATTCTTGAAGCAGGCGCCCACCAGGTTGCCGTACCAGGGCCAGTCGTACTCCGTGTCGCTGGCAGCATGGACCCCCACGAACCCGCCCCCCTCGCGGATGTACGCCCGGAAGGCCTCCTGCTGGAGCGTGTCAAGCACGTCGCCTGTGGTGTTCAGAAAGACCACCACGGCAAACTTTACCAGCGAATCGGGCTGGAAGTAGGTCGGGTCTTCCGTGGTTGTCACCTGAAAGCCGTGCGCGGCACCCAGCTCCTGAATCGCCGCGATCCCGTCCGGAATCGAGCGGTGCCGGTAGCCGGCCGTTCGACTGAAGACCAGCACCCGGAAGGCGGGTTCGTCGTCAGCGGGCCGGCCGTTGCCCGGCATCGAGCAGGCGCCCAGCAAGAGCAGGGCGTTCAGCAGCAGGGATGGGTTACGCAAGCGCATGAGTTGTCGATATGTCTGGGATCAAAACAGTAGCGTTGGCAGCGACGCGTTCGGGTTGGCCATGCGACCCGGGGCCGTCTCAGCTCCGATCCCATCCGGGCGGTTCACGTCCCCTGTATCTTACAAGGCTTCATGGGCATCGGTAACCCATAGCACCCCCTCAGGCCCTTTGGGCCAGCTCCCCCTACAAGGGGGAGCAGTGTCTCTTTGCGCGTTTCAGCGCCAAAGCTTTCCGTTTATTCTTTCCCCTCCCTTGGCAGGGGTCAGGTGCCGCCGGCTGTTTCTGCACCGCCTGAGCCTGCTGTCGTCAACGGTGGCACCCTTCACTTCGCTTCGTGGCTCACTCCAAACAGGTGTCTCCGTCGGAGGCAAAGGTCCACCCCTTTCGAAATAAGACCGACGACTTCAGGATGCCCGGGCCTGGCGTTCGCGGGCAAAGGCGGCATCGAAGGCGGCCGCCGACGGTGGAAAGTCCATTGCTTTGACGCGCGCGCAGGCCTCACGGGCGCCGTGCTCGCGATCCATCCCGATATCTTCCCATTCAATCGACAGCGGGCCGTCGTAGCCGATCCGGTTCAACGCCCGGATGATTTCTTCAAAACGGATGTTGCCACGGCCGATCGAGCGGAAGTCCCAGTAGCGGTCGCGGTGGCCGAATTCCAGATGCCCGCCGAAGACGCCGGAGCGTCCGGGCACGGGGGACCACCAGACGTCCTTCATGTGCACGTGGTAGATGCGGTCCGCAAAACGCTCGATGAAGGCCACGTAGTCGACGCCCTGGTAGCCCAGGTGGCTCGGATCGTAGTTGAAGCCGAACGATTCGCGATAGCCGATGGCTTCCAGCGCGCGCTCGGCCGATGCAATATCGAAGGCGATCTCGGTTGGATGCACTTCGAGCGCAAAGCGCACGCCTACTTCCTCGAACACATCCAGGATCGGATTCCAGCGGCGGGCAAAATCTTCGTAGCCCTTTTCGATCATGCCGGGCAGCAGCGGCGGGAAGGCGTAAAGCAGGTGCCAGATGCTGCTCCCCGTGAAGCCGTTGACCACCTTGACGCCCAGCTTAGCAGCCGCCCGGGCCGTATCCATCATCTCCCGGGCTGCCCGCTGCCGCACGCCTTCGGGGTCGCCGTCGCCCCATACGTGCAGCGGCAGGATTGCTCTGTGCCGCTCGTCGATGTTGTCGCAGACGGCCTGGCCCACCAGGTGGTTGCTGATGGCCCAGACCTTCAGCCCGTAGCGGGCCAGCAACTCCAGTCGTTCCTCACAATAGCCATCCTCTTTAAGTGCGCGCTGCACGTCGAAGTGATCACCCCAGCAGGCCAGCTCCAGGCCGTCGTAGCCCCATTCGGCCGCTTTCTTGGCGAGCGTCTCCAGCGGCAGGTCGGCCCACTGTCCGGTAAACAGGGTAACCGGTCGTGCCATGGTTCGGTTGTGTTTTAGATGTTCAGGCCCCGGGTGGCGTGTAGCGTGCATCGACCCAGGCGCGGCGACGGCCGCTTTCGAGTGCAGTCAGGATGAAGTGCACGCCGCGCGCGCCGTCCTGCACGGTCGGGAAGTCCAGATCAAGCGGATCGGGCTTTTCACCGGCCAGCCGCGCCTTGAGCGTCCGGGCAAAGTTCAGGTAGATGTTCGCAAATGCCTCGATGAAGGCTTCCGGATGGCCCGAAGGCAGCCGCGAGGCCCGACGGGCGGCCGGCGCCAGGTATTCGTTGCCCCGCCTGTAGACCTCCTCGGGCCGGTCGGGATAGCGCACGTACAGCGCGTTCGGTTCTTCCTGATGCCACGCGAGTGAGGCTTTTGTGCCGTAGACCCGGATGCGCAGGTTGTTTTCTTCGCCCACCGATACCTGCGAGGCGTAGAGAATACCCCGGGCGCCGTTCTGGTAGTGGACCAGCAGG
The DNA here is from genome assembly GCA_015487635.1 of Rhodothermus sp. Lineage (GTDB taxonomy): Bacteria > Bacteroidota > Rhodothermia > Rhodothermales > Rhodothermaceae > Rhodothermus. The sequence continues at coordinate 7,426 of WFPM01000101.1, read as the reverse complement.
TTCGCGTCGTCTTCGACCTTACGGCCGGGCACGAACGTGGTGATGTCGGCGCAGAGACGATCCAGTTCGAGCCCGGTGATGTAGCGGGCCAGGTGTTCGGCGTGCGAGCCGATGTCGCCCAGCGCGCCGGCCCCGGCCTGCTTTGGATCGGTACGCCAGACGGCCTGCTTCTGGCCAGTCTGCTCCAGCGGCGTGGCCAGCCAGCCCTGCGGATACTCGACCACGATTTTGCGGATTTCCCCCAGCAACCCTTCCTGCACCATGGCACGCGCCTGCTTGACCATGGGGTAGCCCGAGTAGTTGTGCGTCAGCGCAAAGAGCACGTTGTGGCGGGCCACCAGGCGACACAGATCCTCGGCATCCTCCAGCGTGGTCGTCATGGGCTTGTCGCACACCACGTGAAAGCCGGCTTCGATGAAGGCTTTCGCAATCGGGTAATGCAGATGATTGGGCGTGACGATCGATACGAAGTCGATCCGTTCCTCAGGCGGTAGCGCCACCTCTTTCTCGACCATTTCCTCGTAGGAGCGATAGACGCGCCGGGGATCCAGGTGCAGCCTGGCGCCCATCTGGCGCGACTTTTCCGGATCGGACGAAAAAGCGCCGGCTACCAGTTCGATTTCCCCATCGAGTGCGGCGGCTCTGCGATGCACGGCCCCGATAAAGGCACCGGGCCCACCGCCCACCATGCCGTAGCGAAGCTTCCGGTTCAACGGCATTGCTGTCTGTGGTTTTAGAAGGTCAGGTGCGACAGGTACGCGTAGCTGCGCCGGATGCTGGCCAGCGGATCCTCGGGCCGGTCGTGCTCCACAAAATAGTGCCGGAACTGCGCCTGCGCAAAGATCTTCGCAAAGTCGATGGTCCCCTGTCCCACGTCCGTCATCTGTCGGTCGGCCGTCATGTCTTTCACGTGGCAGAGCGGAAAGCGCTCGGGATGCTGCGACAGGTACGTGAGCGGATCGCGCCCGGCGTAGGTGATCCAGTACAGGTCCAGCTCCATTTTGACCAGTTCCGGATCCGTTTCGGCCAGCAGCACCTCGTAGGGCACCTGTCCGTCGATCGCAGTAAACTCGAAATCATGATTGTGGTAGGCGAACTGCACCCCTGTGGCCCGGCAGGCCTCGCCCCAGCGGTTGAAGCGCTCGGCCCAGCGCCGGTAGTCGTCGAGCGTCCGGCGCTGCTCGGGCGGCAACCAGGGCACCACCACGTAGCGATGCCCCAGCACCCGGGCGGTCTCCAGCGTGGTCTCCAGGTCTTCTTCGAGCGCCTGATAGGGCACATGCGTGCCCGGAGCTGAAAGGCCCAGGTTGTCGAGCATCTGACGCAGCTCCTGCGGCGTGTAGTGGTAGTAGCCCGCAAATTCCACCTCGCGATAGCCGATCTCGGCCACCCGCTCCAGTGTACGCGGCACGTCCTGCTCCATGAGCGTGCGTACCGTGTAAAGCTGGAGTCCGATGCGTTCCAGGCGACGCGTGCCTGCGGCAGCCTCCTGCATTTGCTGCGATTGGCTTCCGGACGGACGACAGCCCAGCGCCACCGTCAGCCCTCCCAGCGCCAGCCCGCCGGCCGTGCGCAGAAAATCGCGCCGATCCATGACGAAACAGGTTGCTGGTGCCGAAATTCGTGGAGCCCTACGCCCAGGCACGACCGATCTGGTCATAGGGCACGCAGGCGTCGTAGCGACCGGGCACCAGGTTGAGCCGCAGCTCCTGCGTGGCCCCCACCTCCGACGTGTAATACCCCACCACGGTCAGCTCCTTCATCACCCGGAAAAACGGTCGCAGCGCCACCGTCAGCGTACGCGGTGGACGCCCTTGCGCCATGTCTTCGGCCGACGTGTCCGGTCCATCGACGACCTGGCCCGTGGCCCGGTCGATCACCACGCGGCGCGGCTCGGTCTGCCGGGCCTCCTGCTCCAGCTCCTGCAGCAACTGCACCTGCTGCGCTTCCGTGGCCTGCACAAACGGCCGCCCAAACCGCTCCTGCGCCAGCGCATCCACCCGCGAAAGCTCCTGCAGGAAGTGCGCACGCTCGGCCGCATACATCCAGTCCGTCAGCATCCGGTCGATGAACTCCGGCACCCCGGCCGCCCGGGCACCCGGCGTGTCGGTCTCCGGGATGATTCGCTCGGCAATCGTGGCCACCAACTCATACTGATCGGTCGAGAGCGTCCGAGGCCGGTAGGTGCCCGGAGCTGAGCCGGCCCGGCAGCCCCCCAGTACGCCGGCCATTGTCGAGATCGAGAGCGCGCCCCCGGTCAACAGGGCCAGTCGCTTCAAAACTTCACGTCGATCCATCGGTCTGGGTACTCGGTTCTACAGATTGCCTTTTTTGAGCTGCTCGACGGCGTAATGCGCCGCCCGCGCCGTCAGCGCCATGTAGGTCAGCGACGGATTCTGACAGGCCGACGACGTCATGCACGCCCCGTCGGTCACGAACACGTTCGGCACCTCGTGCATCTGATTGTAGGCGTTCAGCACCGACGTCTTCGGATCCCGGCCCATCCGTGCCGTCCCCATCTCGTGAATCCCCTCACCCGGCTTGTAGTCGTCCATGTAGGGTTGCACGTTCTTGCCACCGGCCGCCTCCAGCATCTCGGCCGCTGCGTTGGCCATATCCTCCCGCATTTTCAGCTCATTCTCGCTCAGCGTACAGTGAATACGCAGCACCGGAATGCCCCAGGCGTCCGTTACCTCCGGGTCCAGCTCCACGTAGTTCTCGTAGCGCGGCAGCATCTCGCCGAAGCCGGTCAGTCCCATGCGCCAGGGTCCGGGATCCCGCAGCGCTTGCTTGAGCGATGCGCCAAAGCCGTCCATCTCCGCGCCACGCCACCAGCTCCCCCGGCTGGCACCGCCCTGGTAGCCGTACCCACGCAGAAAGTCCGGGTGCCGCGTGGCGCGATCGCCCAGATTGCGGAAACGCGGGATGTAAATGCCGTTGGGACGCACGCCGAAGTAGTATCTATCCTCAAACCCCGGAAATTCGGCCACAGCGCCTACCTTGAAGTGATGATCCATCAGGTAATGGCCCAGGACCCCGCTCGAATTGCCCAGTCCGTTCGGAAAACGCCGCGACTTCGAATTCAGCAAAATCTGGGTTGTCCCCAGCGTCGAAGCACACAGAAAAATGATCCGCCCGTAAAACTCCAGCATCTGCTTCGTCTCCCGGTCGATCACCCGCACCCCTACGGCCCGATCCTTCTGCTCGTCATAAATCACACTGTGCACAATGCTGTTGGGTCGCAGCGTCAGATTTCCCGTCACCCGCGCCGCCGGCAGCGTACTGCTCAGGCTGCAAAAATAAGCGCCCGGCGTGCAGCCCCGACTACACGGCCCGCAGTAATGACAGGCGCCCCGACCGTTATGGGGTACGGTCAGCACCGCACTCCGCCCGATGGTCATTTTGCGGCCGGGGAAGGCTTTTTCGATGCGCTCCTTGACGTGCAACTCGACGCAGTTCATCGGCATCGGCGGCAGAAACTGACCGTCCGGAAGCTGGGGCAGCCCCTCGGCCTGACCGCTGATACCCGCAAAACGCTCCACATAGTCGTACCAGGGGGCGATGTCTCTGTACCGAATCGGCCAGTCGATGGCAACCCCCTCGCGGGCATTCGCCTCAAAGTCCAGATCGCTCCAGCGGTAGCTCTGCCGCCCCCACATGATGGAGCGGCCGCCCACCTGATCGCCGCGAATCCACAGGAAGGGCTTGTCAGGGTCGTACGTGTAGGGATTTTCCCGATCGTTGATGAAGAAATGGATGTTGTACTCATTGACCGGGCCAGCCTGCATCTGGATGAAGTGATCCTCAAGCATACGCTTACGGTCTTCCAGGCCCCGGAAGGGCGTCTGCCATGGGGGCATGTGCTCGGTGATGTAGTCTTTGCCGTGCTCGACAGGCCGGCCGCGTTCCAGCACGAGCGTTTTCAGGCCCAGTTCACAGAGTTCTTTGGCCGCCCACCCCCCCGAAATGCCCGATCCCACCACGATCGCGTCGTACACCTCCGGCGGACGTGCCACAAACACCGTTTTCTTCATCAGGCTCTCCTCCCGGAATGGTAAACGACAGCCCTTTTATCAGATGAATTGAAAATAAAGCAGAGATTTCGTCGGCGCAAACAAGGAAGCCACTACGCAAGCTACATGGGTCGCCGGACGGGAAAGCTTCGCTCCCTGGGGCATCCCATTTGTCACCCCCATTCTTGAGGGGCGATCGGAAAAGAGGTGGCTCTGGCTCCAGGCATTCGGCTGATCGTCAGCCTCCGGCACCCTGTGTTCGCTTACTCACGGAGCAACAGCGTAATGGCAGGAGTTGCCCCGGACCGGCCCACATCATGGCCAGGGATCCGCCTGTGATCAGCTTCCGGCAAAGCCGATGGTCATATGTGATCGCTGATTTTCCGGTGCAGGAGGACACAACACCCCGGGTGCCGGACCCACCCCGGCCGATGCGACCGGGCGAGCCCGGCGGTCCGCCCCTACAGGGTGGAGAGGACGTCGTCCGGCCGGGCGGGACGCACCCCGGTTGCGCCCCTGCTTTCCGCCCCAAGTGAGCAGAGCCAACGCCCGGCCCCCGAACCTCGGCGTGGAAAGCACCGGACTGGACCCTCCCCTGACCCCCTCCCTGGCAGGGAGGGGGCCGTACCTAAGCAGAAAGGCTCGGCGCTGCAATATGCGTAGACGCCTGCCTCCACCGCAACCGTGTCCCTCGACATTGCTCCCCCTTCGCGGGGGAGCTGGCCCGAAAGGCCGGAGGGGGCGGCTGCCTGCAACCATCGCCGACGCCCGCAGGCGCAAACCCAGCGGCCGAAAACGACCGGAAATCACCCTCCCCCTTTCCCCCTCCCTTGCAAGGGAGGGGGAAGTACATAAGCAGAAAGCGCCGACGCTGAAACCCGCGCGGGCGCCTGCTTCCACCGCCGGCCGCCGTCCATAGACCCCGCTCCCCCTGCCAGGGGGAGCTGCCGCAAAGCGGCTGAGGGGGTTCACAGAAATACCCCTGCGGGCCCGAAGGGCCCGTGGGGATGCCAGGGGACTACCCGACCCTCATGAAACCCTGGTACCTGTCCATCAAGATACAAGGGGGTGCCAGGGGACTACCGACCACGCTACCTTGACCAGCCCTACCGCTACCTGCAACGCCGCCGGAGGGGGTGCCAGAGGCCTACCGACCCTCATGAAGCTTTGATCCCTGTGTATCAAGATCCAGGGGGTGCCCTAGGTTACAGCTCTCCTGAAGCCTTGCGGCTTGTCCCTGAAGCTACAGGGTGGGGGCAGGGGATGCCACGCACATGCCCTATGATCTCCGGAAAATCATATAACAATCGCCTTCACGATGGCGCCGGCGGCTTGCATGGCTGCTGTTACAGCCGCCGGGCCAGGGCGATGATGGTGAGCGTGCTGGCGGCGATTGAGGCGATGTCGGTCAGCGTTTTGCCGATGTCGAACGTTACCTGGCGCTTCTCTTCGGGCGGTTTGCGCACGACTTCAATGATGGCTCCTTCGTCCACCACCGGATCGCGCTGGAACCAGCCCTTCAGCCCCAGATAGACCGGATAGGTGCCCCCGTCGGCCTGGGTGACCAGAATGACCTTGGAGTCTTCGTCCAACCCACCGGCCCGCTCGATGTAGTAGCCCACGCGTTTGCCCGGCACGTACTTCACCAGTCCCGGACGCCGCACGTTCCCCCGGACCACCACGGTGCCGGGCTTCGGCGGCACGCGGATTTCGTCGCCCGGCAGCAGGATGACGTTGTGGCGTGGATCCCGCTGCAGGGCCCGTTCCATGTCGATCACCACGGGCAGGCCGCCGCGGATCAGCCGGGCGCCTTTCAGATATCCGGTCGGACGCACTCCGCCAGCCCGCTCCAGCACATCGGCCAGCGTTTCGTTTTCGTGCAGGATCGTGTAGGTGCCTGGATACCAGACCTCGCCCGAGACGGTCACGGTCTGCTGGGGGCGGAAGGCCGGATTGCTCCGGATGTAGACGCGATCCCGGTGCCGCAGGCGGAAGGCCCGCGCGCCACGCAGGGCTCGGGCCGTATCGTCCAGTGCAAACGAGACGGCCTCCACGTCGTCGATATCCTCGGCCATGGGCACCTGGATGCGCACGGCAAGCTGCTCGAAGCGCCCCGGATCGGCACCTTTCGGAAGGCGCGTCACCTCGGCCCAGTCCAGCAACGCATCTTCCGTAAAGCCACCGGCCCGCAGGATCAGGTCTTCCAGCGTCATGTTTTCCTGCAGGCGGTAGCGGCCCGGATTTTTAACGGCCCCGCTGATCGTGATGAACTTCTCCCGGATTTCCTGCACTTCGACCGGATAGATGCGAATGCGATCGCCCGGCTGCAGCAACGCCCGTCCGGCCCCTTCGTTACGCAGCGCTTCGGCCAGGTTGAACGGGATGATGATCTCTTCCGTGCCGTGTTCGGCCTTGCGAATCAGGTCGGCGCGTTCCAGATAGACTTCCTTGCGAAATTCTTCGTCGAAGAGTCCCCCGCCGAGGAAGAGCAGGTCGTAGACCGTCATGCTGTCGCGCCAGGCGTAGGCGCCGGGATTGCGGACCTTTCCGGTAATCTCAACCGTACGAGGCGCGTTCAGCTCAAGCTCCGAATAAACCCGAATGCGGTCGCCCGGCTGCAGCGTCAGGTTGTGCGCCGGATCTCCCAGCAGAATACGTGCCAGGTCGAGCGTCCGCATCGTTTCGATCAGGGCCAGCGAGTCAGTCGTATCGGCAAGGATCTCCTGCCCCAGATTGGGCCGGAAGACCGACGGAGGCCGTTCGGCCGGATTCTGTTTGAAGCGTACGAGCTGGACACGGCCTTCATAGACGTCGCTGGTCACGCCGCCGGCCCGCTCGATCAGGTCGCGGATCGTGCGCACCTGCGTGGTGATTTCGTAGAGGCCCGGGTGCACGACGGCCCCGCTGATGTAGACCCCGTTGCGGCTTACATCAAGCACCGAGAGCACCTCGACGCGGTCGCCGTCGTAGAGCGGTACCCGACGCGATCCGTCCAGCACGCCGTCGAGCGGTACGGTGATCACCTCACGCACTATCGAGGGGTCCTGCCGCTGCTCGAAGGGGATGATGCGTTCGATACGGACGTACCGGGTGAAGGCCTCGGGTTTGAGTCCGGCCGCAAACTGGATCAACTCACGTAGCCCTTCATTTTCTTTCAGCTCATAGATGGCCGGGCGGCGCACCTGGCCCCGGATGGCCACCGTCTTGCCCCGCGGCGGCACGAAGAGCTGGTCGTTGTTCTGCAGCCGCACGTCCTCACGTCCCTCGCCGCGCAGCAGGTAGTCGTAGAGGTCCACGTGGGCCAGCACCTTGCCGTTGCGCACCACACGTACGTCGCGGAGCGAACCGCTGATCTTCGGTCCCCCTACGGCGTAGAGCGCCTGGAAGACCGTCGACTGGCTGGCAATCACATA
>WFPM01000100.1 GCA_015487635.1 Rhodothermus sp. | reverse complement strand
GCGGCCGCCGACGTGCTGCGCATCACGCGGAGCGGTCGTAAGGCGATCCTGCTCGGCCTCGAAGGCGGCCACGCCCTGGCCGGCTCGGTGGACACGCTCCGGGCACTCTACGAAGCCGGCATCCGGTACGTGACGCTCACCCACGTCAACACAAACCGCCTGGCCGATGCCTCGCAGGACCGCCCGCGCTGGAACGGCCTCAGCGAGCAGGGCCGCCGAATCGTCCGCGAAATGAACCGCCTCGGCATGCTCATCGATCTGTCGCACACGTCCGACTCGACGTTCTTCGACGTGCTGGCCGTCTCCGAAGCCCCCGTCATCCTCTCGCATTCTTCGATGCGGGCGCTGGTGCCCACCGTACGCAACGCCAGCGACGAAATGCTCCGGGCGCTGGCCCGCAACGGCGGCGTCGTGCTCATCAACTTCTTCGACGCCCTGGTCAACCCTTACCTTACGGCCGACGTCTATGCCGAAGCCGAGCGCCGCACGGGCGGCAACCTGCGCCGGCTCTGGAATGCCGTCTATGCGATCCGCCGCGAGCGGGGCCTGCCGGGCGCCACGCTCGACGACGTGCTCGACCATATCGACCATGCCGTGCAGGTGGCCGGCATCGACCACGTCGGACTGGGCTCGGACTTCGACGGCGTATTCGACCTGCCCGCCGGACTCGAAGATGTGACGCGCCTGCCCTGGATCACCTACGGACTGTACCGCCGCGGCTACGCTGAAGCGGACATTCAGAAAATCCTGGGCGGCAACCTGCTGCGCGTGCTGGCCGAAGTCGAGCGCGTCGCTGCCCGCCTGCAAGCTACGGAAGCCGGAACAGACTCCGACTGACGCGCCGGTCGCCCTCCACCACCTCGATCCGGTACATCCCGGCCGCCAGTCCTTCCAGATCGAGCCGGAATCGTGCCTGGCCGAAACGCGACGGCCGGTGCCATTGCCGCACCAGACGCCCGAGCACATCCCACACCCGAATCAAGACCGGCGCCCCCCGGCCTTCCCAGACCACCCAAGCCTGAGTGTGGGCCGGATTAGGATAGAGGTGAAGCACCGGTTGCGATCCCTCTGGAGGCACTACGCCGGATGCTCTCCGGAAACGAAAGCGGGCATACACGGGCAAGTGGTCCGACGTGGAATACACAAAGCCCGGAATCGCATTGAGCAGCGCCGTGAAACGATCCGCCGAACTTTCTTCGTAGGCACTGAACAGCTCATCGGTGATCAAAATGTGGTCAATCGTCGAGCCCGTCCGGCACGTAATGCTGTCGTCGCACCAAGTGGGCAGATCGGCTGCGTCCAGCGTTTCGGTCAGAAACCGATAGTTGTCGGTGTCGGTGCGGAAGTCTTCGTAGGGAGACGGTAGTCCCGTAATGATCGACGCGTGGAGCTCGTCGTTCCAGTCGCCCAGCACCACAATCGGACGATTGCCATAAAGCAAATTGAGCCGTCGATACAGCCGATCGGCGGCTTCGCGCCGGCGGTCATAGTCTTCCAGATCTCTTCCGGCCTTCATGTGCAGCGTGATGAACGTGACAATCATCGTCGTGTCGGGCAGGTGCACGGCAGCCTCCAGCAGGAGCGGCGGCCGGTAGGCAAACGCCCGGGCAAACTCGGTCAGAATCTGCTCGACGCGTCGGCGCCGGATCACGTCGCGGCGGTAGACGAACGCCAGCCGCTGCGTGACGCCCGGCGAGGCCGTCTGGCCCAGCACGCCTTCGTAGTCGCTGCCCAGGCTGTCGAGCAACGCCTGAAAGGCGGCCGGGTCGCTCACTTCCTGCAGGGCCCAGAGATCGATCGTGCTCTGCGTGATGACGGCGCGGACGTTCGCCTGTTGCCGAGCTTCGTCTAAGGGACCGTTATTCGGATCACCGAACCACTCCACGTTCCAGGTGGCCACCTCCAGCGTGGTGGAGGTGCCCACCGACGGGATCTGCGCCCATGCCGAGAAGGTCCAGCCGAGCAGCAGGACAAACAGGCAGCGCTTCATTCGAAGTCGGTGTTGAGCCGGAAGCGAGCGATGCGATTGTTGCCGGTATCGGCCACATAGACGATACGCCGGTCGTAGGCCACGCCCTGCGGGTTGTTGAACTGGCGCGAGCCGTCGCCCCGTCCCCCGAACGATACGACTACCGGCTTGGTGCTGGCCGCTCCGGGCGGGGGCGCCACGCCCTCAATGCCCGCCGAGGTGAAAACGAACAGGCTATCTTTGCAGGCGTCCAGCACGAACAGGTAGTTGGTGCCATCGGCTGCAAAGGCCAGGTCCGAAGGACAGGCGAACTTGAAATCCTCGTACAGGAAGCCGTCGCCCCGCGTCGTATCGCCCACGACTTGAATTTTGTCGGCATCCGGGCGATACTCGATGCCGTCGGGCGTTTCGACGGCACGGATCGACAGTACGGCGTAGCGGAGCTGCTGTCCTTCGGGCGGCGTCTGCGCAATGTAAAAGTCGCGAAGGAATGGAAACGTCGTGCGCTGCGGCGGGTGGACGAACGTCAGCACGTCCGAAGGGTTGATGGCGCTGCGAAGGCTCGGCTGGCGGGGATCGAGCGTTACGAGCGCCTGCGTATTGACCCCGTCCGGGGTGAACTCCAGGATTGTGTTGTGGGGCAGGATGACCGACGCCGGATCGTTGACAGGACCGCGCCGCGCGACGTAGATCGAATTGTCGGCCAGTACGGCCACGCCGGTGAATTCGACCTGTTCGTCGGTGGGAATCGGATCGGGTCGGTTCAGGCGGCGGGAGCGGTCGTCGAACGGATGCCAGATGATGTCCACCAGGCGGGGGTTGCCGGTTGAAATGCCCGCATAGTGCAGGACGACGGGCAGGTTCCAGGTGCGGCCGCTGATCGTGGTGTCGCGTCGGGCCGTCACGTACACGTGCAGCCGCCGATCCTGGATGACCGACGTGGCGCCGCCGGGAATCGGGATGAACGTGGCCGGCCGGCCCGCCTGGTCCAGTACGTGCAGGCCGCGGGCGTCCACCACATAGATGAACGTATCGAAGCCCACGTACACGTCCTTCGGGGCTTCCAGCGGGGCACCGTCCCCTCCCAGCGTGTAGAATGGAAAGAGCGGCACGTACTCCACCTCACGCAACAGGCCGGGTTCGGTACGGCCTACCCGGAAGATCTCTTCAGTGGTCGGATCCTGCTTGCTGCCCAGCAGAGCGTCGCACCCGGCAAGCAGCAGTCCGAGCACGAGCAACGCACCCCAGGTCCTCGTCCACCGTCGTGCCACGCTGCGGAATCGGCTCATGGTCACAACTCCAGGTTAAGCCCCACGCGATGTACCGTACCCAGTCGTTCCAGATGCTGGAAACCGTAGTCGAAGCGGGCCTGCACCCCGGCCACCAGCTCCGGCAACCGAAGCCCTATCCCTAGCGTCGGCATGCGGAATTCTTCGACGCCGAACCGATAGCCCAGCCGCATTGTCAACGTATGGTTCCAGGTGTATTCGGCGCCTACGTTGAAGGTCTCGGCATTGTCGTTCGGATTGGTGAGCTGGCCCAGCAGCGTCAGCCGGTGCTGCGGGTTATCCCGGAGGAGCGTGTAGCTGACGCCCAGCAGAAACGTGGTGGGCGGCGTGATGGTCTCGAACTCGGTCTCGATGCGCACGCCCGGCTTTGGCGTCGTGGCAATCGTTTCCGGATCGTCGGCCCGTTTGGCCGGTCCCGTTTTCTCGATGACCGGACGCACCAGCCGACCTTCGGGGCGGCCGTCGAATCCGAAATGCCGGATCGCCACGGCCATCTGCACGCCGGTGTCGCCCACCCGGTAGAAGATGCCCATGTCGAACAGTAGCGTCTGCGTGACCAGCCCGGCCACACTCTCGCGCACGTAGCGGGCCGTCACGCCGTAGTTGAACAGGTCCGTGAGCGGCTGTGCCACGCTCAACCCCAGCGCCAGATCCCGGAAGCTGAACATCTCGCCGGTGCCGTAGGGCTCGAATTCGGTCGTCACCGGCATCTCGCCCGCGTCGAGCGGGTACTCAAACGAGGGCGGTCTGGCCGGATTGTTCCGCACGTTGGCTTTCCCCCCAAAGCCCGCGTTGGTGATCGTGAGCCCCACGTTGCCGATGTTCACCACTGCTTCCTCGAAACCCTGCGCTAAGCCCCCGACGCTCCACCTTCCCCAGAGCAACATGCATAGAAAGCGCTTTCAATCTAT
>WFPM01000099.1 GCA_015487635.1 Rhodothermus sp. | reverse complement strand
GGCCATGACTTTAACGCTTCTGATGATTATTGGCCTGCAAGAAGGGCGAGCGCAGATCATTCCCGACGACCCTCTATTTCCCCAACAACGGCCATATCTCTCAGAGATTCACCGGATCGATCAGGCCTGGCAAATCAGCCGTGGTAGTAGTGCAACGCTCCCGGCCTTGTGATACGAACGCGGCCTTTCGATCTGGTTCGGACAACGGGACGGGTTGCCTCAGCGACGGGAGCGGTGCGCTTGCTGCGAGCCCGATCTCCAGCGCGGCATCCAGTGGCGTTGAGAGCCACCGGCGCCCAGGAACGAGATACAAGGGGCCTGGAGAGGCTCAAATCCGGTGTTTTCAGTGCCGAGGTTCGGGGCAGGGGCGTTGGCCCTATGCATTTGGGGCGGAAAGCACGGGCGCAACCGGGGTGCGTCCCTCCCAGCCAGACGGCGCCCTCCTCACCCCGCGAGGACGGACCGCGGTGTCTGCCCTGTCGTACCCGCCGGATTATGTCCGGCACACATGGCTTGCGCCATCATGCACCGGAAAATCAGCGATTACAAGTGAGAGTTTTCCCTACAGGGAAGGCTATCCCAGCTCTTTCAGTTTTACGTACGGCCGAGTGCCGAAGCCTCACCGCTCGCGCCAGTTGATTTCGGGCTCGGGTCTGTTGTCGAGAATGGCTTCGATGCGTTCCATGACCTCGGGTGTCAGGCGCCGGGCCACCTCCAGGGCTTTCATGTTTTCCTGCACCTGCTCGGGCCGCGAGGCGCCCGTGATCACCGTGCTCACGTTCGGATTCTTCAGGCACCAGGCGATGGCCAGTTGCGCCATCGTGCAGCCCAGCTCTTCGGCGATCGGCATGAGCCGGCGCACCTTTTCGATCTGGCGCCGCCCCTCTTCGCTTTCCAGCCGTTTGCGCAGCCACTCGTAGCCCGGCAGGCTCATGCGGCTGCCCGCGGGAATGCCCTCGTTGTACTTGCCCGTCAGGATGCCGCTGGCCAGCGGACTCCAGGTGGTCAGCCCCAGCCCGTAGTCGCGGTAAAGCGGCGCGTACTCGCGCTCGACGCGCACGCGGTGAAACATGTTGTACTGGGGCTGCTCCATGGTGGGCGGGATCAGGTGTGCGCGGCGGGCGAACTCGTAGGCATAGCGGATCTGCTCGGCGCTCCATTCGCTCGTGCCCCAGTAGAAGGCCCAGCCCTGATCCAGCACGTAGTTCATGGCCCAGACCGTCTCCTCGATGGGCGTCTCCGGATCAGGCCGGTGGCAGAAGATCAGGTCCACGTAGTCGAGCTGAAGCCGCTCCAGCGCTGCCTTCGTGCCTTCGATGATGTGCTTGCGCGACAGGCCCACGTCGTTCGGCCCTTTGCCGCCCCAGAAGATTTTCGTGGAAATGACCAGGTCCGAGCGCTTCCAGCCGGAGCGTTTCAGGATATTGCCCATCATGATTTCGGCCTTGCCGCTGGCGTAGACCTCGGCGTTGTCGAAGAAGTTCACGCCGGCCTCGTAGGCGGCGTGCATGCATTCTTCGGCCAGCCCTTCATCGATCTGATCCCCGAACGTCACCCAGGCGCCATAGGACAGCGCCGACACTTTCAGCCCGGAACGTCCCAGATGCCGATACTCCATTGCCATCGGTCCTGCAGGGTTGAATGAACACGACAGGTGCGCCTGTCAGTTTGCAACAGCGCGACCAGTTATGCAACCCGCTCGGTGGCTTTCGGGGCATTTGTAACGGCAAGTTCAAGAAGCGTGCGGAGCGTCTGGAGCAGGCGCCGGCGGATCGGTTGCGCTTCGTGATAGAACTGCTCCTGCAATTCGCGGTAGCGGCGGCGCCCCTCGGGGGTTTCGACGGGGATGGGCTCCAGGCCGTAAGCCCGCAGGTCGTAGGGGCTGGCCTGCATGTCGAGCGTGCGGATGCGGCAGGCCAGCAGGAAGGCGTCGGCGATCAGATCGCTGCCTACCCAGGGGTAGAACTTGTAGGCCCAGCGATAGAGATCCATGTTGGCGTGCAGGCAGCCGGGCTGCTCCAGCTCGTGGATGGTGTCGCGTGTGGGTTGAAAGCGGTTGAGCGGACGCGCCGCCTCGGTGAAGAAGCGAAAGGCGTCGAAGTGCGTGCAGGTGATGGGGTGCGATTCGACGAAGGCGGCCAGCGCGTCTGACGCCATGCGTAGGGGCACATGCGCATGGCGGGGACGCTCGGTGCGGTAGACCATGGCCCATTCGTGCAGGCCGCAGCAGCCCAGGTGGGGCCGACGGGCGGCTGTCCGCTCCAGCAACGTCACCACCCAGCGCAGCGACGGGATGCGACGGGCGGGAAAGCGGGCGGGATCGACGGTGACACCCTCCGGCGTTTCGACAAAACCGGGTTCCCGAAGCCACCGACGGGCTTCGGCGCCCTGCACGGCCACGCCCAGCCCCGGACGCCACCGCAGCAGTCGACTCGGCCGAAACGTGTAGTACTCGAACAGAAAGTCCATTACCGGCTGCTTTTCGCCCCGGCGCCGGGCGGCCAGGTACGGATCGAGCACCGGACGCAGCCGGGCCTCGTGCGCCGCCGCCCGTGCACGGGCTTCCGCTTCGGTCAGCACGGTGTGGATGGGAAGTTCGGCCATCGGCGGTTGGGTTGGCTGCATACCAGCGCGTGGCGCGCCGTCGTTTTAAAAAAACGAACCCGCTTCGGATCCCGGCGTTGCTTTTTGCAGGACGGTGCTGTTCACAAAAAACGTTGCGATCATGAAACACGTGTTGCGAGCCCTGCTACTTTCGGCGCTGGCTACCGGCGCCTTTGCGTGGGTGCTGTCGCGTCTGCACCCGCGGCCGAAGCCGGCCGTCGCCCGGCCCGGCGAAGTCGATGCCGATGAACTCCCTCCGGAAGCGCGGGAGCGTCTGCTGGAAGAGCTGGATCGCTTGCTGTAGGCCCCAGGCGATCGTATTTTTATACGAAACGATTCGTACCTTTCTCTTCGGTGGCGTAACCGCTACCCGAAGCGCTTCGTAAAGGAGCTTCGACCAACCAGACCATCCACTGCCATGAATCTGCTCCGACGCCTTTCGGCCGGCCTGCTGCTTCTGCTCTGCACGATGCCGGCCCTTGCCCAGACCGACGCAGACACGTCGGCGTTACCCGTTGAGATTCCCTACGAGAAATTCGTACTCGACAACGGGCTGACGCTTATCGTCAGCCCGGACCACAAGGCGCCCATCGTGGCCGTGAACATCTGGTACCATGTCGGCTCGAAAAACGAAAAGCCGGGGCGCACAGGCTTTGCCCACCTGTTCGAGCACCTGATGTTCAACGGATCGGAGCACTTCAACGACGACTGGTTCCAGGCGCTCGAGCGTGT
>WFPM01000098.1 GCA_015487635.1 Rhodothermus sp. | reverse complement strand
TCATGTAAGCAAGTCGCTGCTTTCTTTTTCTTTACAGGCTTTTCCCTGCGTTCGGCCGGCGAATCCCGTATCTTTGGCGCCGCCGTAACTGTTTCTGTGCCACCAGGACGATTCAGAACTCATGCACGGTCTTCCTCGCTCCAGCGGGATTCTGCTGCATCCGACCTCGCTGCCGGGGCCTTTCGGGATCGGCGATCTGGGACCGGCCGCCTATCGGTTTGTCGACTTTCTGGTCGAGGCCGGCCAGCGGCTCTGGCAGATGCTACCGCTCGTGCCCGTGGGCCTCGGTTTTTCGCCGTACGCCAGCCCTTCGACGTTTGCGGGCAATCCGCTGCTGATCAGTCCGGAGCGGCTGGTCGAGCAGGGCTTGCTGCAGCCCGACGACATCGCCCGCCCCCCCGACTTTCCCGAAGACCGTGTGGACTACGACTGGGTAATTGTCTATAAGCAGCATCTGCTGGAGAAGGCCTACACCACGTTCGAGGCGCATCCGGAACGGGTGGATGAAACCGACTTCTGGCTGTTCTGCGAAAAGCAGGCCTACTGGCTCGACGATTACGCGCTGTTCATGGCGCTCAAGGAGGCGCACGGCGGCGCGGTCTGGACCGAGTGGCCGGTCGAACTGGTCCGACGTGATCCCGCCGCACTGCATCGCGCCCGCCAGGAACTGGCCCGCTCGTTCCGCAAGCACCAGTTCTGGCAGTACCTCTTTCACAAACAGTGGATGGACCTGCGGGCCTACTGTCATGAGCGGGGCATCCGGCTCATGGGTGACATCCCGATCTACGTCGCGCACGACAGCGCCGACGTCTGGGCCCATCCGCACCTGTTCCATCTGGACGAGCGCGGCCATCCCACGGTGGTGGCCGGCGTGCCGCCCGATTACTTCAGCGAGACGGGTCAGCGCTGGGGCAATCCGCTCTACCGCTGGGACGTCTCACGCGAGACCGGCCATTACTGGTGGACGCAACGCTTCGCCGCGCTGCTGGAAAAAGTGGACCTGATTCGGCTGGACCACTTCCGGGGCTTTGCCGCCTACTGGGAGATTCCGGCCGGCGAACCGACGGCCGTCAACGGCCGCTGGGTACCCGGCCCCGGCGCCGAGTTTTTCGAGACGATCCAGCAGAAGTTGGGCCCGCTCCCCATCGTGGCCGAAAATCTGGGCGTCATCACGCCCGACGTAACCGCGCTCATGGAGCGCTTCGACTTTCCGGGCATGGCCGTGCTCCAGTTTGCCTTCGACGACGACGCCACCTCCACCTTCCTTCCCCACAACTACACACGCAACCTGGTAGCCTACACCGGCACGCACGACAACGACACGATCGTGGGCTGGTGGCGCGGTAAAAACAAAACCACGCTGCCGCCGGAGGTCGTCGCCCGCGCCAAGGCATACGCCCGCGCCTATCTGGACCTGGACCGCAAGCGCGAACGCGAAATCCACTGGACCTGCATTCGGGTGCTCATGGCCTCGGTGGCCGAACTCGTTGTGTTTCCCATGCAGGACGTGCTCGGCCTGGGCAGCGAGGCCCGCATGAACACGCCCGGCACCACCGGCCCGCATAACTGGTCCTGGCGCCTGCGCGCCGACCAGTTCCGCCCGGATGTGGCTGAACGATTGCGTTCACTTACGGAAATCTATGGCCGGCTGCTACCGGCCTCGTAGGAGTCAGTCGCGGTGCCAGTGCACGCGGATGACCCGGTCGCCATCGGCGTAGGCAAAGTCCAGTTCGCCCTGATAGGCCCGCGCCAGTGCCTCGCCAATGCGCCGGGCCAGGTGTACGCCCGTCGTGGTGACGTGACAGCGACCATTCTGCACTTCCATCGTCAGAATGCGCTCCAGCGGACGGGCCTGCTTTTCCTGTTCCTCCAGATTATGAATCAGGTTCAGGATCTCCTCCTGGTGCGCACGCAGAAACGCACCCGCCAGCTCCACGTAGCCGGCCGGGTAGCGATCGGCCGCGCGTCGGCAGGCCGGACATCGTGCCTCGTGCACCGCTTCGGCCACCTCCTCCCACGTCCATCGCCCGCCCCTGAACACGGCGCCGCAATCGGGACAACGCGTGGGTTCCGGCCATTTCTGATGCTCCCAGTAGGCATCACACCGACGCTGCTTCAGGATCCGATCTTTTCGGCCATGGCTGCTCCGAAACATAGGCTCCTCTGCATTGAAATGAACAGGTAGCTCACGGGGACCTGTGGTCACCTGTGTTAAGATTAAAAGAAGAGGGGCCGAAGTCAAGTCGGCGGGCTACTTTTCGGAAGCGGTCAGGGCAACAAAAGCGCCAATCGCGTCGATTTCCAACGGTTCGCCGGTGCGCGGGTCCATTGCGCCCAGTGCCAGCCGAAACGTGCCAGCCACCCGATCGTCCCGTTCACGCTCTACGAGCACCAGCTCGCCGGACTCGGTAACGAACGTATAGGGCGGCCAGGCCAGATACCCCACGACGAAGGCTCCGGGCTCCGGTCCCGGCACCCACCGACGCACGGCTTCCAGTGTATCGGCCACCACAGGCGTAAGCTCCAGCGACAGTCCGCGGGCGGTATCCGGCCGGCCGATCAGATCGACTACAATCGCCCCGGACGTGTCCCGGCGAAAGCGCGCCTGTCCTTCCAGCGTGTCGGCCACGGTGCCCTGCAGCACGACGAGAAAGCTTCCGGGCCGGAGGGTGCGGGCATCGCGCGGCGACGGCACCGGCGCGCCGTCCCGGCACCCGGCCAGCCAGAGCAAAAGCAGGCTCCATTTGAACAGACGGCCAATCCGGATGTAACTTGTGTAAGCAGAGCGCGGCATATTTTCACAGAAGTAACCGTTCATGGACGCGGTTGTAGCGCTGGAATCGACGGTCATTGCGCACGGGCTGCCGGCCCCCCACAACCTAGACGCCGCCCTGCGATGCGAGGCGGCCATCCGTGCCGAAGGCGCGCGCCCCTGCACGATCGCCATCCTGAAGGGGCAGGTACGGCTGAACCTTCGGCCCGACGAATTGCGCCATCTGGCCACGGCGCCGGACGTTCGGAAGGTCAGCCTGCGAGACCTGCCCGTCGTTGTGGCCCGCGGACTGGACGGGGCCACGACCGTGGCGGCCACGCTGCACCTGGCCTGGCGCGCCGGCATCCCGGTGATGGCTACCGGCGGCATCGGCGGCGTCCATCGTCGGGCGGACGGCCGGGCCGCCCCTGACATCAGCGCCGATCTGGAAGCGCTGGCCCGCATCCCGGCCATCGTCGTCTGCTCGGGTCCGAAGATCATCCTGGACCTAGAGGCCACCCGCGAGCAGCTCGAAACGCGCGGCGTCACGGTGGTGGGCTACCGCACCGACACAATGCCCGCCTTCTACTGCGCCACGAGCGGCCTGTCCGTCGACGTTCGTTGCGACACCCCGGAAGACGTTG
>WFPM01000097.1 GCA_015487635.1 Rhodothermus sp. | reverse complement strand
TCCTGCCGTGGGCACCGGGAAGGTGTACGGCACCGTTGCCGGAAGTCTACAGACAGGAGATTCCAGACGCTTTCAAGCCGGGGTCAGATCGGCAACATCCACGTGTGGGCCCAGCTCCCAGAGATCAACCAGTTCGTTGAGCAAGTCCTCTTCGGTGTCCAGGAAGGTGCCGTCGGCGTTGGCGATCTGCACCAGGTCGTGGAAGGCCGTCAGTCGCTGCGCAGGCGTGAGCGCCATCTTGATCGCCTCGGCCGAAGCGCGCAGTTCGGCGTCGGTCAGTCCTTCGGCGTAGCGGTCGATCGCTTCCTGCAACACGGCCGCCAGTTGCTGGTCGGTCAGGTCCGGGCACCAGGCGCGGAGCTTGCGTACGATGATCTGCCGCTCCTGGCGCGTGAGTTCGTGATCGACGCCGTGCGCCAGCACCAGATAGAGCAGCGCCAGATGGATGAGCACTTCGGGAATACCTTCCTGGCCCGGATCGAGCACGCGCACCCGCTCGTAGGGCGGCTCGAGGCCCCAGCGCCGGGCCACCAGTTCCAGCAACTGGCGCTCGCTTTCCATCACGATTCCATCGGCCTCTACGATGCGCAACAGATCATGCAGCACGGCCTGGCGCTGCGCCTGTGAGAGATGGGGTTCGACGGCCTCCAGCGTGGCCTGTAGCAGCGCCTCCGAATCTTCGGCGGCCAGCAGCACATCGAACGCCTCCAGGACCAGCGCCCGCAGCTGGTCGGGCGGGATGGTCGGACAACGGGCCTGTAGCTGGTCGATGACCGCCTCCAGTCTACCGTCCCCAACCGGCAAGCCTTCGCGGAAAGCCGCAATCAGATACAGGAGCGCCAGTTCCTGCAGCCGGCCGGCCATGCAGCGCGTCTCGGACATGCGATATCCCTCTGTTTTTATGGAGGTTTTCTATCGTCAGCCCATGCGGGCGGAATCCTCAACCCAGCCTGTATCGGCCAGCCGGCTGTATTTCTTTAACAAATTTCGGAAAGCAAAGTGCTTAGGTGCAAGCCTGGATTGTTACGCTTTTGCAAGGGATTCACGTTCGGCCGGGACGCGGAGCACCCTGACGGCCTTGACCATCGGATCGGCGGGATCGTCGCTCCGGATGATCCGAAAGCCCAGCTTCCGACACACGTGCTGCATGGCGTGGTTCTGCACAAGGATGTCGGCCACGATGCGTTCAAGCCCTTCGGCTTCGCCGATCTGAATCAGCCGCCGCAGCAGCTCGGTGCCCAGCCCTTTGCCCTGCACGTCGTCGCGCACGAGCATGGCAAATTCGGCGTCGTTCGTGCCGTAGATCTTGGTCAGGCGGGCGACGGCCAGAATCTCGGGGCGACCGGTCTCGGGGCTGCGCCGCTCGGCCACCAGCGCCATTTCTCGATCGTAGTCGATGAAGCAGAGTCGGGCCAGCCGCTCATGCGCCACGCGCTGGCTGAGCTTGAGCAGGCTGGCGTAGCGCAGGTAGACGCTGCGCTCGGAGAGTTTGTGGTGAAATTCCACCAGCAGGGGTTCATCTTCGGGACGGATGGGCCGGATGAGCACCGGGGTGCCGTCCTTGAGGCGCCAGGTGCCCATGTACTGACGCGGATAGGGACGAATGGCCGGACGCGGCAGCTCTTCCTCGCGCATGTCCGGCGGATGCAACACGATCCGGGCGTCCAGCGCCACGATCTGATCGGGGGCGGCCAGCAGCGGGTTCACGTCGATTTCCCGGATCCAGGGCTGCTCGACGACCAGCTGGCTGAAGCGCACCATGAGCTTTTCGAGGCGGTCGAGGTTGACCGGCGGCCGTCCGCGCACGCCCTGCAGGGCCCGGTAGACCTTCGTCTGCTCCATCATGCGTCGCGCCAGCGTCGTGTTGAGCGGCGGCAGCCCCAGTGCCCGATCGCGATACACCTCTACGAGCGTTCCTCCCGCGCCGAAGAGCAGTACCGGTCCGAACTGCGGATCGACCGTGCTGCCGATGATCAGCTCGTAGCCGTCCCGCGCCTGCACCATCGGCTGCACGGTGACGCCGTCGAACGCGTCGGCCTGGCCACGCTCCTCCAAATTGCGCCGGATCGTCTCGAAGGCCCGCCGTACGGCCTCGGGCGAATCCAGGTTGAGCTGGACGCCTCCCACATCGGTTTTGTGCGTGATCTTGAGCGAATGCAGCTTCAGCACGACGGGATAGCCCAGCTCCTCGGCGGCCGCCACGGCTTCGTCGGCCGTGCGGGCCAGGCGTGTGGGCGTTACAGGCAGGCAATAGGCTTCGAGCACCTGCTTGGCCTCGTACTCGGTCAGCAACGTGCGCCCTTCTCGGCGTACCTGCTCGATGATCTGCTGCGCCCGCTCACGGTCCGGGCCTCCGTCTATCTCGTCATCGGGCAGTGAAGGCGTCTCGTACAGTGCGCGCAGGTTGTAGCTGTAACGCCACATGTAGTTGAACACGCGCACGGCCGTGTCGGGGTACTGGAAGGTGGGAATACCGGCGCGGTTCAGGATCTTTTTGCCGGCGGCCACCTCCACCCCGCCCATCCAACTGGCCAGGATTGGCTTGCGGCTCTGTGCAAAGCGCCGGAGCTGCTCGGCCGTCTGTGTGGGGTCGGTCATGGCCTGCGGCGTGAGGATGACCAGCAGGCCGTCGCTGTTTTCGTCGGCCAGCGTCACCTCCAGCGCCTTCGCGTAGCGCTCCGGATCGGCGTCGCCAAGGATATCCACCGGGTTGCCGTGACTCCAGTGCGGCGGCAGGAATTCGTCCAGCTTCTTTTTCGTTTCTTCCGAAAGCTCGGCCAGCTGACCACCGCCCTGCACGAGCGCGTCGGTGGCCAGCACACCCGCTCCGCCCGCGTTAGTCAGAACGGTCAGCCGGGGTCCTTCGGGGCGCGGCTGCTTGGCCAGCACCTCGGCCATATAGAACAGATCGGCGATGCGATCGACGCGGAGCACCCCTGTCCTGCGAAAAGCCGCGTTGAGCACTTCGTCGCTTCCGGCCAGGGAGCCCGTGTGCGAAAGCGCCGCGCGCGCCGCCTCTTCGGTCCGACCGGCCTTGATCACGATGATCGGTTTCTGGAGCGCCACTTCGCGGGCGGCCGACAGAAACGAGCGGGCATCGCCGATCGACTCCATGTAGAGGATGATGCTCTTCGTGTAGGGATCATTGCCCAGGTAGTAGATCAGGTCGCCCCAGCCTACATCGAGCATCGAGCCGATCGAAATGAAGGCGCTGAAGCCGACGTTCTCTTCCAGACTCCAGTCCAGGATCGAGGTCAGCAGCGCGCCGCTCTGACTGATGAAGCCCACCGTGCCCGGACGCGCCATCGTGCTGGCAAACGTGGCGTTCAGCCCGGTGACCGGCCGCATGACGCCCAGACAGTTGGGGCCGATGATGCGCATGCCACCCTTGCGGGCAATCGCCAGGATCTGCTCCTCCAGCCGGCGCCCCTCTTCACCGATCTCTTTGAAACCGGCCGAAATGATCACCGCTCCCTTGACGCCCGCCTCGACGCACTCCTGCACGACGCCGGGCACCGTGGGGGCCGGTGTCGCAATGACGGCCAAGTCCACCGGCTCGGGAATATCCTTCACAGACGGATAGGCCCGAATGCCCAGCACATTTGTGCGCCTGGGGTTAACCGGATAGACCGTGCCGCCGAACGGGTTGCTGATCAGGTTCCAGAGCAGCGTCCGCCCCACGCTACCCGGCCGTTCGCTTGCTCCGATAACAGCCACGCTGCGCGGGTTGAAGATGGCGTCCAGTTGCAGACGCCAGGGCTGAAAAAGCTCGTGGGACGGATCGTGCTGCACGGTAGCAGGCCGGGCTTCCATGGCGCTCCTGTGGTTAATGGTCTGCCATATATTTGTACCATAACTTGTACCGGAGCCCGCCTCAGAAGTTGAGACGATTCGGAGATTTGACCAATTCCTTACCGAATCGTCAGCAATTCATCAACGAAGCGCTGCACCAGGTCCGAAGCTTCTTCGGGTGTTCGGGCTTCTGCATAGATACGAAGGATGGGCTCGGTGTTAGACTTCCGGAGATGCACCCAGCCCTCTTCCAAGTCGATCTTCAGGCCGTCGATCGTCGAGATGCGGGCATGCGCGTAGTGCTCGGCCAGCCGCTGCAGCGCCGGGTCGGCGTCCAGATTGTCGAGCGGCAGCTTATGCTTGACGATCGCGTAGCGCGGGAGCGTGGCCACCAGTTCCGAGAGCGATTGCTCCAGGTTGGCCAGGTGCTGCAGCACCATGGCGGCGCCCACCAGCGCATCGCGGCCGTAGTGCACGTCGGGTAGAATCACGCCCCCGTTGCCCTCGCCGCCCAGGATGGCCCCCACCTCTTTCATCTTCTGCACCACGTTGATCTCGCCGACGGCCGCCCGGTAGACGGGCATTCCGTAGCGGACCGCTACGTCTTCGATCGCCCGCGACGAAGACAGGTTCGTGACAAAGGGGCCTTCGCGGAAGCGCCAGAGAAAGTCGGCGGCGATCACCTGGGTCAGTTCTTCGCTGACGTACTCGCCACCGTCGGCGATGAGCGCCAGGCGGTCGGCGTCGGGATCAACCACCAGCCCCAGATCGGCACCCGTGTCGGACACGGCCCGGATCGTCTCCTGTAGGTGCTCGGGCAGCGGTTCGGGCGGATGGGCAAAGCGTCCGTTCGGCTCGCCGTTGAGCAGCAGCACTTCGGCCACGCCCAACCGCCGAAGCAGCACGGGAAGTGCCACGGCGCCCACCGAGTTGATCCCGTCCACCACCACACGGAACTGCCGCCGCCGGATGCGCTCAGGGTCAATGAACTCCAGTGCCAGAATACGCTGGATGTGCTCATCCAGAAAGTCGCGCGCCTCGTAGGTCCCCAGCGTTTCCCAGGTCGCCAGCGGCATAGCGCCAGCTTCGGCCAGATTCAGCACTTCGCGGGCTTCGTCCGGCGTCAGGAATTCCCCGTGGCGATTGAGCAGCTTCAGCGCGTTCCACTCGGCGGGGTTGTGCGAGGCCGAAAGCACGAGGCCGCCGTCGGCTTCGGCGGCCGTCACGGCCACTTCCACCGTGGGCGTGGTAGCCAGCCCGGCGTCGAGCACGTCGCACCCCACGCTCTGCAGCGTGGCCGTCACGATGCGGGCACAGACCGGTCCGGTCACGCGCCCGTCGCGTCCCACCACGACGCGCGGCCGTCGGCCGGAGACCTGCTGCCTAATCCAGGCACCGAACGCGCCGGTATAGCGCACCAGTTCCTCAGGTCCCAGCCCAGCTCCGAAAATACCTCGAATTCCGGAAATCGAGGCAATCAAAACCTGCGCCTTGTCCATCTTTACTTTCGAGTGCGATTGAGCAAAAGACCATTTGCTGTCAATTTCGCATAGAATCGCCGTCAAAAGCGAGTATTTCAACAGAAGTCCATTGACAATCTGGACTTTCAAGTCGTTTTTTATGAAACAGCCCCGGCAAGGTAACGTTTGGCGTGTTAGTTCAGGATATACGTTGTTCGCATTGACATGATCGGCGCACCCTGGAGCATTCCTGTTCGTCCCTACGACCTGCGGGCGCGGGCGCGCTGGTGGTTTGCCGTGCTGACGGCCTTCTTCACGCTGGCGCTGATTTCATGGGGTGGCTTTGTCACCACGATCGACGCCGGTATGGCCGTGCCCGACTGGCCTTCGTCGTTCGGCTCGTACGATCCGTTCAAGACAGGCTTTCACGACCCGACCGACCCTTCGGCGCAGTGGTGGGACCGCACGCCGATCCTGGCCGAGCACGGTCACCGGCTGTTGGGCGCGCTGGTGGGCCTGCTGACAATCGGCCTGGCACTGTGGACCTGGCGGAGCGATCCGCGGCGCTGGATGCGCCGCCTGGGCTTTGTCGCACTGGGGCTCGTCATCTTTCAGGGGATTCTGGGCGGACTGCGCGTCACGGAAAACTCGCTGACGCTGGCGGCCGTACATGGCGCCACGGCCCAGCTTTTCTTTTCGCTGATCGTAGCAATTGCGCTGTTCACTTCGCCGGCCTGGCTGGAGGCCCGCGCCATTCCGGCCGACGGTCCGCCCCTGGATCGGCTGCGCCGCCTTTCGCTCTGGACGATCGCGGCGCTCTACGGCCAGATCATTCTGGGCGTGCTGTTGCGCCATCCCGGCCAGGGGATTGCAATTCATTTTGCCGTGGTGCATATTGCGGGCGCCTTCGTGGTGACGGGGTTAGTGCTGGCCGTATTCATTCACGTGCAGAAACACTTTGAGGCCAACCGGCTGCTCAACCGGGCCGCCTGGGCCATGCTCTGGATCGTGGCCCTGCAGTTTGCGCTGGGGCTGTCGGCCTACCTGGTGCTGCTGTATGAAACGCCCGCGGCGCTGCGGAGCACGTTGCAAGTGGTGCTGCGGACGGCCCACGTCGCCACGGGCGCTTTGCTCATGGGCAGCACGGTGGTGTTGACGCTACTGGCGCTGCGTCGTCGCGCCGAAGTGCCGGCCGCAGCGGTCGCTCCCGAGCTGGCTGCTCTCTCGCAGACTAACCGATAAGCCGTTATGACCGATCAGCCGCGTTCCCTGCTGGCAGCCCTGCCGCTTTCGGCCGAGCGGCGCGTGCAGCTCCAAGCCTGCTGGGAGCTGACCAAGCCGGAGATCACTTTTCAGGTGGCGCTCTCGGCCCTGGCCGGCTACCTGCTAGGCACGCCGGATGCGCTCAACGGCTGGCACCTGCTGGGCACGCTGACCGGTACCGGCCTGACGGCGGCCGGCGTCGGCGCGCTGAACCATTACCTAGAGCGGGACTACGACGCGGCCATGCGCCGGACAGCCCGCCGGCCGCTGCCTTCCGGACGCGTCTCGCCCACCACGGCCCGCCATCTGGGCCTGCTGCTCGTCTTTGCCGGGGTGGGCCTGCTCTGCCCGGTGGCCAACGCGCTGACGGCCGCGCTGGCCATCGCCACCGTGTTGCTTTACCTCTACGTGTACACGCCGCTGAAGCGGCGCACCAAGTACAACACTCTGATTGGAACCA
The DNA here is from genome assembly GCA_015487635.1 of Rhodothermus sp. Taxonomy (GTDB): domain Bacteria; phylum Bacteroidota; class Rhodothermia; order Rhodothermales; family Rhodothermaceae; genus Rhodothermus. Next base: position 3,647 of record WFPM01000097.1, on the reverse strand, counting down.
TTCCGGGCGCGCTGCCCGCACTGGGCGGATGGACGGCCGCTACGAACAACCTGGACGTGGGCGGCTGGACGCTCTTTGCCATCCTGGCCGTCTGGCAGATGCCCCATTTCCTGTCGCTGGCCTGGATGTACCGCAAGGACTACGAGCGCGCCCACTACCGGATGCTGCCCGTCGTGGAGCCCGACGGCCGCTCGACGGCCTGGCAGACGCTCGGCTTCACGGCACTCCTGCTGCCGCTAGGTGTCATGCCCTACCTGGTCGGCGTGGCCGGTCTGGTCTATCTGGTCGGCTCCATCCTGTTGGGGCTTTACTTCCTGCGGCCGGCCGTGGCCTTCTTCCGGACGCGCCACGTGCAGGACGCCCGCCGCGTACTGATCGCGTCGGTCGTGTACATCCCGGCGCTGACGGGTCTGATCGTGCTGGACTGGTTGCTGCGCTGAAAATGTCCGAAGCTGCTGTCGAAATCGAAGCGCTCACGTTTCGCTACGGCTCCCGCCCCGCCCTCCAATCGCTCTCGCTTCGGATCCCTTCCGGTTGTTGCTTTGGACTGCTGGGCCCAAACGGCAGCGGGAAAACCACCTTAATGCGGCTGCTGGCCACGCTGCTGCAGCCCGCGGAAGGCCGCCTGCGGGTGTGCGGTCACGACACGGCGGCGGCAGCCGAAGCGGTTCGCCGCTGCCTGGGTGTGGTCTTTCAGCAACCGGCGCTCGACGGCGATCTGACCGTCGAGGAAAACCTGCGGCTGCATGGCGCCTTCTACGGCCTGCGCGGCGAGCCGCTCCGGAGGCGCATCGACGAACTGCTGACGCGCTTCGGTCTGCAGGAGCGACGGCACGAACCTGTGCGACGTCTCTCGGGGGGCCAGCAACGCCGCGTCGATCTGATCCGGGGGCTGCTGCACCGCCCCCGCGTGCTGCTACTCGACGAGCCGACGACTGGACTGGATCCGCTGGCGCGACACGCCTTCTGGCAGACGCTCCGCCAACTGCGGCAGACGGGCCAGCTGACGCTGATCGTGGCCACGCACCTGCTGGAAGAAGCTGAACTGTGCGACGAGGTCGCGCTACTCGACGAAGGCCGTCTGGTCGCCGCTGGCGCGCCTGATGCACTGGCCCGTGCCCTCGGCGACGAAGTGCTCTGGCTGGAGACCGCCGAATCCGAAGCCGTTGCGTCCTTCGTTCAAACCCACTTCGGCGTCGAAACCCGCGTGATCGGCACGGCAGTGCGCGTGGCCGCGCCCGACGCCCATGCCCTGCTCCCGCGCCTCTACGGAGCACTGGGCGATCGCCTACGGAGCGCGACCGTGCGGCGCCCCACGCTCGAAGACGTGTTTCTAATGCACACGGGCCACCATCTGCACGTTTCCGCCGAATCCACTACAACCCCGGCCTTATGAACGCCACGCTGCTGACCATCCGGATGCTCTGGTGGCGCGAGCTGGTCAAGTTCGTGCGGGATCGCGCCCGGCTCTTCGGTGCCCTGGCGCAACCGCTCGGCTTCTGGCTGCTGCTGGGCCTGGGCTTTCATGGATCGATCCGGCTGGCAGGACCGTCCGCACCGGGGTCTTATCTGGCCTATTTGCTGCCGGGCATCGTGGTGCTGACGATCCTGTTTACGGCCATCTTTTCCACCATGGCGATCGTCGAGGAGCGGCGGAGCGGACTGCTGCAGGCGGCGCTGGTGGCTCCCGTGCCCCGTACGGCCCTTGTGCTCGGCTATGGCCTGGGCGGCACAACGCTGGCGCTGCTGGAAGCGGTACTGTTGCTGGGTCTGCTTCCTTTCGTCAACGGCGTTCACCTGACCCCATCCGGACTGGCGCTGGCGCTGGGCGTCAGCGTGCTGACGGGGCTGGCCTTTGCCGTGCTGGGCTTTGTGGTGGCCTGGCATGCCGCCTCCACGCGCGGCTACCACGCCGTGATGAACGTGGCCCTCCTACCGCTCTGGGCATTTTCGGGCGCCGTCTTCCCGATCGAAGGCGCTGCACCGGTGCTGCAGGCACTCATGCGTCTCAACCCCGTCACCTACATGGTCAGCGCCCTGCGACAGGGGCTGTTCGGTCCGGGCGCTGCCGGCGCGGTGGGCACGCCCGCGGCCTGTCTGTTCATCACGCTGCTGTTCACCATCGCGCTACTCCTGCTGGCCGTACGCACTGTGCGTCGACCGCTTCCCCGCTCCTGAGCTTTACCGGGCGTAGCGGGCAGCAATTTCGTCCAGTTTTGCCTGCAACTCTGAAGTGGACAACCAGCGGCCCCGCACCATGACACCCACTTTCTGCTTCAGATGGTCCAGGTCTTCGAGCGGGTTACCCTCCAGCAGAATCAAGTCGGCCCGGTGTCCGATGCCCACCACGCCGAAGCTGTCGTGTCGCTGAAAGTAGCGGCCGACGTTGTAGGTGGCCGAGCGCAGGATCTGGTAGGGCGTCAGTCCGGCTGCCTCCATGCGTTCGATTTCGCGATACACCGAGAAGCCCGGCACGCTGAACTGCTGCGGCGAATCGGTCCCGAACAGAATGCCCACGCCGCCATCGGCCAGCGCCTCGAGCAACCGCATGCGATTGGCAATGTGCAGGCGGGCCCTCTCGCGGTCGAGCCGGGGATCGGCCAACCGACGCTCATGCGCCCGCACCCAGCGTGCGACGATCTCCGGCGGCATGTAGCGCAATTCCTCGTAAGACCGGACCGTCTCCAGATCCAGCACCCCCATCAGCACCTCCCAGAGCGCCATTGTCGGCACTACCCAGGCCTGCGCCTCACGCGTGAGACGGACGACCTCCTGCAGGCGGGCTTCATCAATGGGCCTGTCGAACGCATCCAGGTAGGCGATGAAGCCGTCCAGGTGATCGAACGTCTCCTGTCCCATTTCCAGCGCATGTCGCAAACCCACGGCGTCCGGAACGTGCCCGGCAAAGCGAATCCCAACCTCATGCGCCGTACGGGCCATGGCATCGTACACTTCCGGGCGAAGCCCCTCCTGCACTTTAAGCAAGTCCCATCCTTCGGTTTTCTGGTGCCGTACCATCTCTGCGGCCTGTTCGGGCGTGGTTACCGTGCGTCCGCTGAAAGCAGGCCCGGCCAGATACAGCGTGGGACCGATCAGCTCGCCCTGGTTGATGCGCGCCCGCAGGTCGAGCTGCGCCGAATCGCCCAGCATGCCCCGCACCGTCGTTACCCCATTGGCCACGTAGAGCCACATCACGTCCTCGACGTACTGCGCCGGTGCGTTACCGCCGGGGACGTGTCCGTGCATTTCGGCCAGTCCCGGCATCAGGTAGCGGCCCGTACCGTCGATCCGGCGGGCCCCTTCGGGAATTTCGACGAAGGCGGCCGGTCCTACGGCCACAATGCGCGAACCCCGCACCAGCACGGTCTGATCGCGCAACACCGTGTCGCGATCCATCGGAAGCACGTTCACATGGACGAATGCCGTGATCGGCTCGGTCATCGGCTGGGCCCGGCAGGCCAGCATGCCCCAGAGCAGTAGCCCCAGCAATCCGCAGATCCTCATGGCAGGTTTTCTTACTTGTGAATGGGATTGCTTAAAGCATAAGAAAAGTTCAGATTGAAAGGAAGAGGCGCAGGTGTTTTCGCCCGACCTCTTCAGGTTGACATCCCGGGCAGCCCAATTGTAAACTGCACCCGTTACAGCGC
>WFPM01000096.1 GCA_015487635.1 Rhodothermus sp. | reverse complement strand
TTTCCGGTAACGATCTGGGCAGTGCCGCCTACCGACCAGGCTTTGCGGCCGGCGTGTTCTTACGTTACCCCCTGACCCCCTGGTTGGCCCTTCGGCCCGAGCTCTGGTATGAAATGAAAGGCGGTAAGCGGCTGGTCGGTGCGCCTTTTGCCCCCGATGGCGCCAGTGTGCGTATCTCCTATACAAGCCTGCCGTTGCTGGTGCATGTGGCGCCCGGTGCCGGCCATGTACGCCTGCTGCTGGGGCCCCAGTTCTCGGTCCGGACCAATACCCGGGTGAAGGGCGAAGATGCGGACATGTTCTTTCAAGCGTTCGATATAGGTGGCGTAGGCGGCGTAGAACTGGGATTGCCCGTACAACGTGGGTTGATGCAGGAAGTGTTTCTTTCGGGACGTTACTATCTGGGCTTTACAAAAATTGACCACACCGGGCCGAAGGCGGACGATGTAAAGAATCGTAGCTTTTTGCTCTCGCTGGGTGTGGTCTTTCGCTGATTGAATGCCTGTCGGCCTGTTAGTGGAAGGCCCCTTGCCGGGGCCTTCTGTCGTTTTTTCGGACAAACAATCTCCGGATTCGCGGCGTATATTGCCCCTGCTTTTGAAAAAAATGGTGCAAGCGAGCACGGACCATGGCCGGGTATCCTTTCAAGGAGATCGAAAAGAAGTGGCAGCGCTACTGGGACGAGCATAAAACCTTCCGGACGGCCGGTCCCGGTGAGCCGGGCTTCGATCCGAACAAGCCCAAGTACTACGTGCTCGACATGTTTCCCTATCCCAGCGGGGCCGGGCTGCACGTAGGGCATCCCGAAGGCTATACGGCCACCGACATCATGGCTCGCTACCGGCGCATGAAAGGCTATAACGTGCTCCATCCGATGGGATGGGACGCCTTCGGGTTGCCGGCCGAGCAGTACGCGATCGAGACGAACACGCATCCGCGTATCACCACCGAACGCAACATCGCCCGCTTTCGGGCCCAGCTCAAAAGCCTGGGCTTTTCGTACGACTGGGACCGCGAGATCAACACGACCGATCCGCGCTATTACAAGTGGACCCAGTGGATCTTTCTGCAACTCTACAAGATGGGGCTGGCCTATGAGGCCGAAGTGCCCGTCAACTGGTGTCCGGCACTCGGGACCGTGTTGGCCAACGAGGAGGTGATCGACGGCAGGTCGGAGCGCGGCGGCTATCCCGTCTATCGCCGGCCCATGCGTCAGTGGATGTTGCGCATCACGGCCTACGCCGACCGGCTGCTCGAAGACCTGGAGTTGCTCGACTGGCCCGAGAGCATCAAGGAAATGCAGCGCAACTGGATCGGGCGGTCGGAAGGGGCCGAGATCGAGTTCCCCGTGGTGGGGCTGGATGCCCGCATCCGCGTGTTTACGACCCGGCCCGACACGCTCTTCGGCGCCACCTACATGGTGCTGGCACCCGAGCATCCGCTGGTGGACCAGATCACCACACCGGAGCACCGGGCCGAGGTGGAAGCCTACCGCCGCCAGGCTCAGCAGAAGTCGGACCTGGAGCGCACCGAACTGGCCCGCGAAAAGACCGGTGTCTTCACCGGCGGCTATGCCATCAACCCGGCCACCGGCCAGCAGATTCCCATCTGGATTGCCGACTACGTGCTTGGCCATTACGGCACGGGCGCCATCATGGCCGTGCCCGGCCACGACCAGCGCGACTGGGAGTTCGCCCGCAAGTACAACCTGCCGATCGTCGAGGTTGTGCAGGGCGGCAACCTGGAGGAAGGGGCCTACGAGGGCGATGGGCCCCACATCAACTCGGCCAACGACGAGGTCTCGCTCAACGGCCTGCACAACGAGGAGGCCAAGCGCGTGATCGTCGAATGGCTCGAGCGCAAGGGACTGGGCAAGCGCTCTGTTCAGTACCGGCTGCGCGACTGGCTTTTCAGCCGCCAGCGCTACTGGGGCGAGCCGTTCCCGATCGTGCATGAAGTGGACGAAGAAGGGCGTCGCACCGGCCGCACCTATCCACTGGACGAGTCGGAGCTGCCCGTCGAGCTGCCCGACCTGGAGGATTTCCGGCCGCAGCCGGCCCCCGATCCCGATGCCGAGCCGCAACCGCCGCTGGCCCGCGCCGTCGACTGGGTGCGCGTCAGGGGCTGGGTGACGCCCGAAGGGACCGTCCGGCTGCTCAAGCCCGGCGTGGAGCCGCCGCCCGGCGTCGAGATCAAAAACTTCCATCGCGAAACGAACACGATGCCCCAGTGGGCGGGCTCCTGCTGGTACTATCTGCGCTACATCGACCCGCACAATGACGAGCGCTTTGTCGATCCGGAGAAGGAGCGCTACTGGATGCCCGTCGATCTCTACGTGGGCGGGGCCGAGCACGCCGTGCTGCACCTGCTCTATGCCCGCTTCTGGCACAAGGTGCTCTACGATCTGGGGCTGGTCTCCACGCCCGAGCCCTTCATGAAGCTGGTCAACCAGGGGCTGATTCTGGGCGAGATGGAATACACGGCCTTCCGCAACGCCGAAGGGCACTGGGTGTCGGCCGAGCATGTGGACGACGGCCTTGATGTGCGCACCGGCGAGAAGTTGGAGGCCGTCCGGCTCAGGGAGGATGAAGTCGAGAAGCAGGGCGACTGCTTCGTGCTCAAGGCGCAGCCCGAGATTCGTGTGGAAGCCCGCGCTTACAAGATGAGCAAGAGTCGGGGCAACGTGGTCAACCCCGACGACGTGATTGAGCAGTACGGCGCCGACTCACTCCGGCTCTACGAGATGTTCATGGGGCCGCTGGAGCAGGTCAAGCCCTGGAGTACGCGCGGCGTCGAGGGAGTCCACCGCTTCCTGAACCGGGTCTGGCGCCTTTATGTGAACGACGCGGACGGCTCGCTGCGCGTGACCGACGCCGAACCGACGCGGGAGCAACTCCGCATGTTGCATCGGACGCTGCGCCGGGTGACGGACGACATCGAGGCGATGCGCTTCAACACGGCGATTGCCGCCATGATGGAGTTCGTCAACGCGGCCAATCGCTGGGAGACGTTCCCGCGGGCGGTGGCCGAGCCGTTCGTGCTCATGCTCAGCCCGTTCGCCCCGCACATCGCCGAAGAACTCTGGGAACGGCTGGGCCACACGGAATCGCTGGCCTACGAGCCGTGGCCGGAGGTGAACGAAGAATATCTGAAGGTGGACGAGGTAGAGATTGCCGTACAGGTCAACGGCAAGGTGCGGGCGACCGTCCGGATTCCGGCCGAAGCCGACCAGGAAACGGCGCTGGCCATCGCCCGTCAGCATGAAAACGTGGCCCGCTACATCGACGGCAAGCCGATCCGGCGGGCCATCTACGTGCCGGGCCGCATCATCAACTTCGTGGTGGGCTAACCGGCGGCGCATTTATGGAAGATCGGCGTGTGGTGCTCATCGAAGACGTCGAGCCCGGCCGTCCGCTCGATGTGCTGGCGCTGGCGGCGCATCCCGACGACGTGGAATTGTGTGCGGGCGGAACCGTGTGCCTGCTCGCCCGCCAGGGCTACCGGGTGGGCATTGTGGACTTCACGCGGGGCGAGCTGGGCTCGCGCGGCACGCCGGAGGGCCGCCTGGAGGAAGCCACCGAGGCCGGCCGCATCATTGGGCTGGCTGTGCGCGAAAACCTGGGCCTGCCCGACGGACGTCTGGAAGACTCCTGGGAACAGCGGTTGGCCGTCGTGCAGGCCGTCCGGCGCTACCGCCCCCACATCGTGCTGATCAACGCACCGGAGTGCCGCCATCCCGATCACGGGGCGGCCGCTCGGCTGGCCGCTTCGGCGCTGTTCATGGCCGGGTTGCGTCGCATCGAAACCTTCGAACCCGACGGCACCCCTCAGGAGCCTTGGCGCCCGCACCACGTGCTCCACTACATGCAGGCCGTACCCTTCGAGCCCACCTTCGTGGTGGATGTTACCGAGGTCTGGGAGCAACGCATTGAAGCCCTGCTCGCCTTCCGCTCTCAGTTCTACAATCCCGAATACGAGCCGGCCGAGGACGAGCCGGAGACGTTCGTTTCCAATCCCGAGTTTTTCCGGTGGATCGAAGCGCGCGCCCGGAGCTACGGCTACATGATCGGCGCCACCTACGGCGAACCCTTCCTGTACCGACACGGACCGGTGGGCGTCAAAGACTTGATGGCCGTGTTGCGTCACGAAAAACCGTACCGTTAATGGGCTGGAACGCCGGCTTTTCTGCGTGAAATCTCCGTGATTCGGGAGACGAAATCCCTTCTTCGAGGTTTGCTCGGCGCCCGTCGTGCCGATGAGGCGGCTTCGTTGACACCGGAGCGGCGGGCGGCCTATATTGATCTGCTAGGTGGCGTATTTTAAAGCAAACGAAACCCGTTGCACCGATGGCGGACACGAGTGACTTCAGAAATGGTCTGGTGATCGTCTGGAAAGGCGATCTCTGGCAGATCGTTGAATTCCTTCACGTGAAGCCCGGGAAGGGCGGGGCGTTCGTACGCACGAAGCTGAAAAACGTACGCACCGGCCAGGTGGTGGACAATACCTTCCGGGCGGGCGAGCGCGTCGAGACGGCACGCATCGAGCGCCGGCCGCACCAGTTCCTGTATGAGGACGAGCTGGGGTTGCATTTCATGAACCTGGAGACCTACGAGCAGATTACGATTCCGCCCGATCTGGTGCCCCGGCGGGAGTTCCTGAAGGAAGGCGGTGAGGCCGACGTGCTCATGCACGCCGAGACAGAGACACCCGTCACCGTCGAGATTCCCAAACATGTGGAGCTGCGCGTGGTCGAGACCGAGCCCGGTGTGCGGGGCGACACGGCCACGGGTGGCTCGAAGCCGGCCAAGCTGGAAAGCGGGGCGGTCATTCAGGTGCCGCTCTTCATCAATGAAGGCGATGTAGTGCGCGTGAATACCGAGACAGGTGAATACATCACGCGCGTGGCCACGGCCGAGGCCGGCTGATCCTCACCCAACCATCCCAGCCCTACCATGGACCTGGAACGCATCCGCGAACTGCTGAAGATCGTCGCCGAAAGCGGCGTGGCGGAGGTAGAGATCGAGGAAGAGGATTTCAAGCTGGTCATCCGTAAAAATGCGCCCACGATCGTGATGCAGTCGGCGCCCGTGCCGGCCTACGCGATGCCCTACGGCATGCCCCAGATGATGCCGACGCCGGCTCCGGCGCCTGTGCCGGCCGCTCAGCCGACGGCCGCTCCGGTCGGAGCAGGATCCAACCCGGGCCCGGCGGCTGAAACTCCTGCGGCCCAGACCGACCAGAGCGCCGATGGGGCTCCAGCGGCCGTCAAGGAGAAGGAGAAAACCTACATCGTGCGGGCGCCGATCGTGGGCACCTTCTACCGCGCGCCGGCTCCCGATGCCGACCCGTTCGTCGAGGTGGGCGACCGCGTCAAACCCGGCGACGTGCTCTGCATCATCGAGGCGATGAAGCTCATGAACGAGATCGAAAGCGAGGTGGCCGGCGTGGTCAAAGAAATCCTGGTTGAAAACGCCCAGCCGGTGGAGTACGACCAGCCCCTCTTCGTCATCGCCCTCGACTGAGCCAGCCGTGATTCGCAAGGTTCTGATTGCCAACCGGGGAGAGATCGCGCTGCGGGTGATCCGCACCTGCCGCGAACTGGGCATCAAGACTGTCGTGGTCTACTCGACGGCCGACCGCGACTCGCTCCCCGTGCGCTTTGCCGACGAGGCGGTCTGCATCGGACCGCCGCCTTCCTCCGAAAGCTACCTGCGCATCGACCGCATCATCGCGGCCGCCGAGGTGACCGGCGCCGACGCCATCCATCCGGGCTACGGCTTCCTGTCGGAAAACGCCGACTTCAGCGCCATCTGTGCCGACAACGGGCTGAAGTTCATCGGTCCCTCGCCCGAGGCCATCCGGCTCATGGGCGACAAAAGCCTGGCCAAAGAGACGATGCGGAAGGCCGGCGTGCCCGTGGTACCCGGCTCCGACGGGGTGATCGAGAACGTGAAGGAAGGGTTGCGCGTGGCAGCCGAAATCGGCTATCCCGTCATGATCAAAGCGGCGGCCGGAGGCGGCGGGCGCGGCATGCGTGTGGTGCAGCGTGAGGAAGACTTCGAACGCCAGTTCAATGCGGCACGCCGCGAGGCCGAGGCAGCTTTCGGGCGACCCGACGTCTATCTGGAGAAGTTCATCGTCCAGCCCCGCCATGTGGAAATTCAGGTGCTGGGCGACGGCAAGGGGAACGTCATCCATCTGGGCGAACGCGAATGCTCCATCCAGCGGCGCCATCAGAAACTGCTGGAAGAAGCGCCTTCGCCCATCGTGGATGAAGACCTGCGGCGCCGTATGGGCGAGGCGGCCGTGCGCGGTGCCCAGGCCGTCAACTACGAAGGGGCCGGCACGATTGAATTTCTGGTCGATGCGGACCGCAACTTCTACTTCATGGAGATGAACACGCGCATTCAGGTGGAGCATCCCGTGACCGAAGAGGTGACGGGCTTCGACCTGATCGAACAGCAGTTGCGCATCGCGATGGGCGAGCCGCTGCCGCCTCAGGAGGCCGTCCGGATCGAGGGGCACGCGATCGAGTGCCGTATCAACGCGGAGGATCCGTTCAAAAACTTCAGCCCCTCGCCGGGCAAGATCACCGTGTTTCATCCGCCGGGCGGACCGGGCGTACGGCTCGACACGCACGTGTACGCGGGCTACGTGATCCCGCCGCACTACGATTCGATGATCGCCAAACTGATCGTGCGGGCGCCCACGCGCCAGCAGGCCATCCGCCGCATGCTGCGGGCGCTTGACGAATTTGTCATCGAAGGGGTGCGCACAACCATTCCTTTCCATCAGCAATTGCTAAAACACTCGGACTTTCAGGAAGGGCGGTTCGATACGCGCTTTCTGGAGTCGTTTCGCCTGGAACCTGAACCGGCATCCTGACGAACCAGAAACCCGAGCGACGCCATGGAATTCCCCAGCGAATTACGTTACACGAAAGAGCACGAGTGGCTGCGGCTGGAAGCCGACGGTAAAGAAGCCACGGTCGGCATCACGGACTTCGCCCAGCGGGAGCTGGGCGACATTGTTTACGTCGAGCTGCAGCCCGTCGGGACCGAACTGACCAAGGATGAGGTATTCGGGACGGTCGAGGCAGTCAAGACCGTCTCCGAGCTGTTCATGCCGGTTTCGGGCACCATCATCGCCGTTAACGAGGCGCTCCAGGATCATCCGGAACTGGTCAACCAGTCGCCTTATGGCGACGGCTGGATGATCCGCATCGCGGTGAAGGATCCTTCGGAGGTGGAGACGCTGCTGACGGCCGAAGAGTACGCGGCCATGGTGGGGTAAGCAGGAAGGGAAGCGATCGGCGATGCACGAAAAGATCATCATTCTCGACTACGGTTCTCAGTACACGCAACTGATCGCCCGGCGCGTGCGGGAGGTAGGCGTCTATTCGGAGATCTATCCCTGCACGCTTACGCCGGACGAAGTAGCGGCGCTGCGTCCGAAGGGTTTGATCCTTTCGGGCGGCCCCTGCTCGGTCTACGATCCAGGCGCGCCGCAGCTGCCCCGCGAGATGCTGGAGTTGCGGCGCGAAGACGGCTCGCCGCTGCCCGTGCTGGGCATCTGCTACGGCCTGCAGGCAATGGCGCATACGCTGGGCGGGGCCGTCGAGCGGGCCGATCGGCGCGAGTTCGGGCGGGCCCACCTGCAGATCGACGACGACTCGGATCTGTTTGCCGGGGTGCCTTCGGGGACCACGGTCTGGATGAGCCACGGCGACCACCTGACGCGCCTGCCCGAGGGCTTCGAGGTCATCGCCCACACCGAAAACGCGCCGATCGCGGCCGTGCGGGCCGTCGATCGCCCGCTCTACGGGGTGCAGTTTCACCCCGAAGTAGTGCATACCGACTACGGCCGCCAGATCCTGCAGAACTTCGCGCTGCGGATCTGCGGCTGCCGGGGCGACTGGACGCCGGCTTCGTTCATTGAGGAAAAGATCGCCGAAGTGCGCGAGCGGGTGGGCGACGAGCATGTGATTCTGGGCCTGTCGGGCGGGGTCGATTCGTCCGTGGCGGCCGTGCTACTGCACCGGGCGCTGGGCGACCGGCTCACCTGCATTTTTGTGGACAACGGCCTGCTCCGCAAGGGCGAGGCCGAGCAGGTGGTGACCACGTTCCGGGATCACTTCCACCTCCGGCTGAAGGCCGTCGATGCCGGGGCGCTGTTTCTCTCGCGCCTGGAAGGCGTGGTCGATCCCGAGCAGAAGCGCAAGATCATCGGCGCCACGTTCATCGAGGTCTTCGAGCAGGCCACGGAAGAGCTGACGCGCGAGCTGGGACGCCGCCCGCGCTTTCTGGCTCAGGGCACGCTCTACCCCGATGTGATCGAAAGCGTGTCGTTCCGGGGGCCTTCGGCCACGATCAAAACGCACCACAACGTGGGCGGCCTGCCCGAAAAACTCAACTTTGAGATCATTGAGCCGTTTCGGGAGCTGTTCAAAGACGAAGTGCGGGCCATCGGTCGTTTACTGCAGGTGCCCGAGGTGATCCTGCATCGGCATCCGTTCCCCGGACCGGGCCTGGCCGTCCGGGTGATCGGTCCGGTGACGAAGGAGCGGCTGGACCTGCTGCGTGAGGCCGATGCGATTTTCATCGAAGAACTGCAGCGGTATGGGCTGTACGATCAGGTGTGGCAGGCCTTTGCCGTGCTGCTGCCCGTGCAGACGGTTGGCGTGATGGGCGACGAGCGCACCTATGAGTACGTGTGCGCGCTGCGGGCCGTGACCAGCGTCGACGGGATGACGGCCGATTGGGCCCGCCTGCCGCACGAATTCCTGGCGCACGTGTCCAACCGCATCGTCAACGAGGTGCGGGGCATCAACCGGGCCGTTTACGACATCAGCTCGAAGCCACCGGCTACGATCGAATGGGAATGAGCCGCCGTGGAATACAGGCGCTTCTGATAGGGTGGCTGCTGGGCCTGATAGGGCTCGGTGCATGGGCCCAGCCGGCCGAAATCCCGCGCATCGAAGCGGCCGAGACCGAGTTCGGGCAGGCGCTGCAGGCCTTCGAGCGGGGCGACTACGGACTGGCCTACCGGCAATTCCGGCGGGTGATCGACGCCTATCCGGCACATCGGCGCACCACGGCCGCCTGGATCATGGCCGCCAAGGCACTCTACCGCATGGGGGAGTACGACCATGTGATCCAATGGGCCGACGAGTTTATAGCGCGATATCCGACGAGCCGCTACCGCTCCGAAGCCGAACGGCTGCGGCACCTGGCCGAGGTGGCTCTGCTGCGACGCCGACAGGCGGCCCGACTGATCACGCTGGGCATTCTGCTCCCGCTGGACGCCGACAACGCGCCGCTGACACAGGCGCTCTTCGACGGGATCCGGCTGGCCGTCGCGGCGCACAATGCCGACAGCCTAGCCGTACCGGTGCGCATGGTGTTCCGGGATGCCGGAACCGATTCGGCCCGGGTGCAGGCGGCGCTGCAGGCGCTCCTCGACGAACAGCGGGCCGATCTGGTGATCGGGCCGCTCTACAGCGAACAGGCACGGGCAGCTGCCGAGGTGGCCGAGCAGCGGGGCGTCGTGCTCGTGGCCCCGCTGGCGACCGACGAGCGGGTTTCGGAAGGGCGCCGCTTTGTGTTTCAGGCCAACCCGACGCTGACCGTGCGCGGCAAGCGCATGGCCCGGATGGCCGTCTATGGGCTCCGGCTCGACAGTATCGGCGTGGTGGCCCAGTTTGGCGACCCGACCGCCGAGCGCATGGCCGAGGCGTTTCAGGGTGAGGCGCTTCGCCTGGAAGCTGCCGTTCCATTCTACAAATTGCTACCCGATGCGCAGGCCTGGGCACAACTGGTGCAGCACGTTGGCCGCGATACGCTGGCGCAGGTGCAGGCGCTCTACCTGCCGCTTTCGGGCGCGAATGCCCCCCTGCTGGCCCGGGCGGCACTGAGCAGCTTGGATCGCTCCGGACTCACGCCGCGTGTGCTGGGCAATGCCGCCTGGCGTGAGGTTCAGGCGGCCCTGCAGGCCAGCCGCTACCTGCTGACCTTCAGCAACGACTTCTACGTCGATACCAGTCGGGTCGAGGTGAAAGATTTTATTCGACGCTATCAGGCCCTGGGCCGCACGGAGGCGCCTGACCGGCTGGTCTACACCGGCTACGATGTGACGCGTTTTCTGCTGGCGCAACTGCCGGATCGCTCGGCGCTGGCAAATCTGCCCGATCGCATCCGGACAGCCCCGTTTTACCAGGGACTGGGCATCCGGCTGCACTTCGACGGCGGCCAGGTCAATCGCGCCCTGTATTTCCATCGCTACCGTGACGGGCGGCTTGAACTGATGCGCTGAGGTGGAACAGGCCCTCCGGCGCTTCGTACCAGTCGCGGCATTTTGAAAAACAACGGCTTATGTTGCAGAGCATTCGACGGTTAAGAGCCGGGTGGCTGCTGATGATCGGCCTGCTGGTGGCCGGTTGTGCGGGAAGCGGGCGTCTGCGGCACAGCTCGCCGCAGGAGGCCTTCGAGCGCGCGATGGAATTCTACAACCAGGGGAAATACGACCGCGCCATCGACTACTTCAAAGCAGTTCTCACCTACGGGCGCACACACGAATGGGCCGCCGATGCGCAGTTCTATCTGGCGCGTGCCTATTACCAGAACAAGGAGTACCTGCTAGCTGCCAGCGAGTACGAGCGCTTCATTCAGATCTACCAGATCGACCCCCGCGTGCCGCAGGCCGAGTACGAGCGGGCCATGTGCTACTACAAGCTCTCGCCGCCCTACGAACTGGACCAGACCGACACGCGCAAGGCCATCGAGGCTTTTCAGCTCTTCATCGATCGCTACCCCAATCACGAGTTGGTCGACGACGCCACGCAGAAGATCCGCGAGCTGCGCGCCAAACTGGCTCGCAAGCAATACGAAGCGGCCCGGCTCTACGAACGTCGTGAACTGTACGAGGCAGCGGCCGTCACCTACGAGACCGTCTTCGATACCTATCCCGATACGCCCTGGGCCGACGATGCCCTTGTCGGCGCCATGCGGGCCTACATCGCCTACGCCGAGCAGAGCGTGCGTGCCCGCCAGCCGGAGCGCTATCGCCAGGCTCTCAAACTCTACGAGCGCCTGCTGCAGCTCTTTCCCGATAGCCCGCTGTTGCGGACGGCCGAAGCGCTTTACACCCGGGCTCAGCAGCGGCTGGCGGAACTGGAAGGAGAGGCTTCGCTGGCTCAGGGGCAACGCCAGAACTGACACATGGCACGACGGCGCGTCGGGCTCTTCGGCGGTTCGTTCAATCCCCCGCATCTGGCCCATCTGATCGTGGCCGAACAGGTGCGTGAGCAGGCCGGACTGGACCGGGTGCTCTGGGTGCCCTGTCACACACCGCCCCACAAGGACGAACGGGAACTGGCCGCGCCGCATCACCGGCTGGCCATGGTTCGGCTGGCCGTCGAAGGTAATCCGTTTTTTGTAGCGTCCGACGTGGAAATTCGCCGAGGCGGCCGCTCCTACACGATCGACACGATCCGCGCGTTGCAAACGCAGCACCCGGAGTGGGAATTGATGCTGATTCTGGGCGAAGACAGTCTCCGCACCTTCCACACCTGGCGCGCCCCGCAAGAGATCGTGGCCCGTGTACCACTGATCGTCTATCGCCGGCCCGGGGCGCCCGAGCATCCGGTCGATCCTCGGTTCCTGGCCCGCACGACGTTTGTCGAAGCCCCCCTGCTGGAGATCTCGGCCACCGAAATCCGCCGACGCTGTCGCGAGGGCCGCTCCATTCGCTATCTCGTGCCCGAGCCGGTCCGACAATATATCATCAAAAACCAACTCTACGGCGTTTCGATGCGCTAAAAGCGCATAGTTGGATGCGCCATAGACGATATTTCCGGGACCAATCAGTCTGTTACTTGGACGCGTGCGTGCGAATCGTTCAGCACTGAACGATAGCGGGGTTCGGCATAGTCACTCTGGTGGAAACACAGACGTAGTATGCCGAACGCTCACCCTGGCTCTGTCGAGCAATTGCTGCAACGCGCCATCGAACTCGGGCTCATCGATCGGTACGAGCGCCACAGCGATCGCATCTATATCGAAGCTGCTTCGCTTCAGATTGAACTGAACGAGACGCAGGCCCGCCACTGGCTTGAAGCCGCACTGGACGCCTTTCTACGTATGCAGGGCGGATTGCACGAAGAGTGACCGCGTGGACGCCGAAGCCCGGGAGCGTTGCCTTCGAGCAGGTACGGTCCCGCCGACGGCCAGATCATGAAGGCGCCGTCCGCAGTGGCATGATTCGGCCATGAACGTTCGCTTGAAACGCCGCCGGTGCTGGATCGTTTGTTCGATCGGGTTTCAGCATCGGTGGATACATGAGCGAGACACCTGCACGACAGGAAGTCAAAAGCCAGACGCTATTGCAGCGGGCGCGGGCGGCCCATGCGAGCAGTCGCTTTGCCGAGGCGGCCCGCCTGTATCTGGCAGCGGCACGTCTGCTGGACGATCGACCCGACCGGCGGGCCGAGGCCCTGCTGGAAGCCGCACACGCGTTGCGTCTGGTGGGCTACTTTCGGCGGGCCCTGCAGCTCTACGAGCGGGTGCAGGTCCTGGCACAGGAACTGGGCGATGAGGCCCTCTGGATGGATGCCCGCGTCGGCGAAGGGATGGCCCGCCGCGCCATGGGCGACCTTGAAACGGCCATTGCCTGCTTCCGGGAAGCGCTGGACTACTACCAGGAGCAGGACGATCCGGAAGGCATCGGCTACACGCTCTGGTGTCTGGGCGGCGCGCTCCGCCTGACCGGCGACTTTGACGAAGCGCTCGACTGTCTACTGGAAGCGCTGGACATCTTTGAAGATGAGGAGCCTTCAACGGCCGAGGGGTACGTTCGCTGTGCGCTGGGCGGTCTGAGCCGGATGCGGGGTGAATACGACGCCTCGCTGGCCTACTACCAGGTGGCCGAGCGTATCCTGACGGCCTGCGACGACCTGTTCGGCCGCGCCTATGCCGCCTGCGGCATCGCCAACGCCCACCGCATGCTGGGCAACGTTGAGGCCGCACATCATTACTTCGCACAGGCCCAGCAGCGCTACCACCAGATCGGTGATCGGGTCAGCTACGCCTACACGCTCTGGGGCGAGGGAACGCTTTTCAAGGTGACCCACCGGCTCGCGCAGGCCCGCGAGCGATTCCGGCAGGCTCTTACGCTCTTTCGTGCGACGGGCGACGACCGGGGCATCGCCTATGTCTACACGGGCCTGGCCGAGCTATTGCTGCTTCAGGACCGGGCCCCCGGGCAGGCCCGGAGCTACCTGGAAGCGGCTCGTGAGCGGGCCGGCCGGCATGGCTACACCTTCGAGCGCCTGCATGCCGAGCTGCTGTTGCATCTGTCCGGAATGCAACCGGCCGAAGGGGGACTGGAGGCGTTGCGCAAGGCCTATCGGCGTTGCGGTTCGCAATGGCTCGAAGGCGAGGTTGCCCTTCCGCTCAACATCCCGTAGCCGATGGCGCGCGACCGCTGGCCCCGTCCCCTGCTGCACTTTGCCCCGCCGCATGGCTTCATGAACGACCCGAACGGGCTGGTCTACCACCGCGGCCGCTATCACCTTTTTTACCAGCACAATCCTTATGAACCGGTCTGGGGGCACATGAGCTGGGGGCATGCCGTCGGGCGTTCGCTGCTGGACTGGGAGGATCGGCCTGTGGCGCTCCCGGAGCAGCCCGACCACATGGTTTTTTCAGGCTCGGCCGTTGTCGATCATGGCAATACGGCCGGTTTCGGTGCCGAAGCACTGGTGGCCCTTTATACGGCCCACTACCGGGACGACGGCGAAGCGCAATGCCTGGCCTACAGCCTGGACGGTGGGGAGCGGTGGATGTTCTATGAGGAAAATCCGGTGCTGGTGGATCCTGAGCGGCCGCATGTGCGCGATCCGCAGGTCTTCCGGTACGAACCGGGCGGCTACTGGGTAATGGCCGTGGCCCGGGCCGACGACCGGCAGGTGGCCTTCTACGCCTCGGACGACCTGAAGCGCTGGGAGCTGCTGAGCACGTTCGGTCCGGCCGGCTGCTGGCAGGAAGCGCCCCACTGGGAATGTCCGGCCCTGCTGGAATTACCCGTGGAGGGTTCCGACCGCACGCACTGGCTGTTGAAGGTGGACGTGGACGATGGGGCGCCGACGGGCGGCTCGGGCGCGCAGTATTTCACCGGACATTTCGACGGCGTACGCTTCGTGCCGGACGATCCGCCCGAAACGGTACGCTGGGTGGAGGCCGGACCCGATTTCTATGCGGCGCAGGCCTTCAATCACGTGCCCGATGGACGCCGGGTGTGGCTGGGCTGGATGAACAACTGGCGCTACGCAAATGCGTTGCCCACCCACCCCTGGCGCGGCATGCTGACGATCCCGCGCGAGCTATCAATGGTGGAAGTCGATGGCCGCTGCCATCTTGTGCAGCGCCCCTGTCGGGAGAGCTATGCGCGGACGCAGCCGGTGGAGGCGCCGCCGCTCGGGCGACCGTTTCCACTTCCTGAAGCCGGACTGTTGCGGATCCGGTTGCGTACCGACGGCCGGGGGACGTGGCACTGTCATCTTTTTGCAGGGATGACGCCCGGTGTAGCGCTGGGCTACGAGGCCGAAAGCCGACGCCTTTTTCTGGATCGCCGTGCAGTCGGCCGGACCGACTTTTCGCCCGACTTTCCCGGTCGTTTTGAGGCGCTGCTGCCGCCTGAGATGCCGGAGGAACTCGAGCTGGAGATTCTTTTCGACCGCTACAGCGTGGAAGTCTTCGTCCCGCAGGCCCGACTCGTCCTGAGCGCGCTGGTCTTTCCGGCGCCCGGGATAGGCTGGGCTCAGATGGAAAACAAAGCAGCGTGCATTCAGGCTGTGTTGAATCGGGCAATGATGAGCGAAGCCTGATGACCGTCGTACTGTTTGTACCCTGCCATATCGATCAGTTGTACCCGCGCGTGGCGCGGGCAGCGCTGACGCTGCTGGAGCGACTGGGCTGTCGCCGCCGGACCAGACCTGCTGCGGACAACCGCTGCCAACGAGGGTTTTGTCCGGGAGGCGTGGCCTGTAATGAGGCACTTCGGACGGGTGTTCGCGTCGTACGATTGCATCGTGGCGCCTTCGGGCAGTTGCGTCTTTCACATGCAGCACCACCTGGAGGCGGATGATGCCGGAGCCGTCCGGCACGTGCAACAGCGCACTTACGACAGTTTCTGCGTGGGGCTGCAGATCGAACCATTCACCATGCGAGACGCGGAGATTGCCGCGGGTCTCTGGAAGCAGACGCGGGCCCTCGGGCTTTCGTTTGCCGATCGGGCCTGCCTTGCGCCGGGTTTGCGTCAGGGATGGCCGGTCGTTACGGCCGACCGGGTCTGGCAGGCACCTGGAAGCCGGGTACGCCTTATTCGATAAACCGACCGCTCGCAGGTTTTGAAAAAGTCGGCCGCGCGTTGGGCGTGCTCGTGGCCTGAAGCATCATGCAGCGCATTGGTCGAAAAGCCCTTCGAATTCCGGTCCGAAGAGCTTTTTAATAAATGTATCTCAATACATTTATTATTCTGTTTTTCTTGGATTTGGTCACAAAAAAAGTTCAAATTAACCTCTTGAAGTAAACTTCGGTGATTGGTATCTGTATGAACAAAGTTGTTACACCAAAAAACAAAAAGGAGCGAACGTATGCGCTGGTACTGGTGGCTTATGGTATTGCTCGGCATAGGCGGAAGCCTGGGTGCCTACTCTTTGGCGCCCATTGGCCAGAGCAAATGGAAGGCGCCGGCCTGGGCCGATACCCTGAAAAATCCTTACGCCAACCGGGTGGAGGAGGCCATTAAGGCAGGTAAAACGATTTTTCAGCAGCAGTGTGTGGTCTGTCATGGCGACAAGGGGCGTGGCGACGGACCGGCAGGGATGGCGCTTAGCCCTCGTCCGAGCGATCTGACTTCGGAAGAAGTGCAGGCGCAAACGGACGGTGCCCTTTTCTGGAAAATCAGTGAGGGGCGGGGGGCCATGCCGGCCTTTAAAAACATGCTGAGCGAAGAGCAGCGGTGGCAGGTGGTGACTTATTTGCGCACGCTGGCTAAGAAATAACGAAACGTTCAAGGAGGAATCGCCATGAAACGAAAATTTCTAATAGCACTATGGATCGGTCTGGGGATCGGAGTGGTACCTGGCTGGGCCCAGCGGCTGGATCCCACCCCCGGACAGAGCCTCTTCACCGTACGCGGCTACGGCCATACCGGCCTTGAATTTCGAAAGTTTGAAAATAAGCCATGGCAGAACAGCTTTGTAGGAGGTAGTTTTAACCCCATTTTTCTGTGGCGACAGTCGGACCGACTGCTTTTTGAGGGAGAGTTAGGGGTTTCTTTTGAGGCCGGAGAGGTGGAATTTGACTTGGAATACGCAAATATATCCTACAAGCTAACCAACCGATTGACAGTGCGGCTGGGGCGGTTCCTTTTACCGTTTGGCATTTTTTCGGCGAACCTGCATCCAGCGTGGATTAATCGTCTGCCCACAGCACCGCCGGGTTTTGGACATGACAATCCAGTGGGACCGGCCTCTGACTTTGGTATCGAATTGCGCGGCGCCGTTCCGCTGGGAGGCGGACGGCTGACGTATGCGGCCTACGTGGTCAACGGTCCGGCGTTGAACGATGGCGAAGCAGATCCGGATGCGGCAGGTCAGCTGACCTATGGTCTGATTGAGGATAACAATACAAACAAAGCCTTCGGAGGTCGGCTGAGCGTGCTGCCGCTGTCAGACCTATCGTTGGAGATCGGCCTGTCCGGACAGTATGCCCGAGTAGGTGCTGCTGAATCTGCTTTTGAGGACGTAGCTGCACGGATGTATGCGATCGACCTGAATCTGGTACGGCGGCTGACCTTCCTGAAGAGCATGCTGAACATCAAAGCCCAGTACAATGCTGTGCTGGTCGATCGCGCAACCTATCCGGGCCAGGAGCCGGGCGAAACGGTCACGTTTGACAATGAAAGCTGGGCCTATTTCGTGCAGGCTTCGCTGCAACCTTCGTTTGTCCGTAGCAATGTACTGAAACGCATGGAATTTGTAGGGCGCCTGTCCCGGTTGCAGTTGGCACCCGAGGCGCCCTGGGGCGAAAAGCGGCGAGAGATCGCCTTCAGTCTGAATTACTGGCTGGACTGGCGTACAGTAATCAAGTTCAGCTATCTGGTCAATGATATGCTGGGAGAAGCGCCCCACGAGGAGCTGGCCGGTATGGCCAAGACGCCTGCCGGAGAAGAAGGAGAGGCTGGAGGGGTTTTCAAAAATGCCTTCATGATTCATGTAGCCATCGGATTCTAAACAACGGAGAGACGCCATGAAAGCGATAAGAACCCTGACCGTGCTGGCAGTGGCGGGTGCATTCGGATTGAGCCTCTACGGGTGTAGTCCGGCAACCTATCAATCCAATCTGCAGGCGCAGGAGACCGTTGGCGAAGCTACGCCGCGGGTACGAGCCCTTGAGGTGAAGACGGGGGTGCAGTTGTGGGGGGAGAACTGCATTCGTTGCCACAATGCCCCGCCGCCTGCAGCCTTTGGTGATGCAGAGTGGGAAATCATTACCCACCATATGCGGGTGCGGGCCAACCTGACCGAAGAGGAGGTACAGAAAATCCGGGAATTTCTGATTTCGTCGAACGGTTGAGCAGACATAGGCATTGCGCATAGACCGCAATACCCCGGCCCTTGTGGGGCAAAAGCTATTCGGGCTTCAGCACCCTGGGTGAAAGGCCTGCTATCGCGGCAGGCCTTTCTGCTAAGCAGGCTTGAGACGGTGCCGTGCGCTGCAGGCATGATGGTCGATTGCTGGACAGGCACCGGCCATGTTTCAAGCGATAAGGTGCCCATATCCCTGTACCGGGTCGCTGAGAGGTCCAATTTGGTAAAGCGCTTTCCTTCGCAGACACTCCCTACTTCTGATAAGATGCAGATACTCTTGCAAGAAAGGCAATGCTTTTATTTGATTAGTATGTTGTTTATTAATAGTTTAATTAGTAAGACGATTTGATCAATCAAATTATGTAAATTGTGTTAAATTTTAATGAAAAAGGGAAAGGGAAGCATAAATGTCCTAAAATAGAAGCTAAAAAGCAAGAATCCAGGGCGGGAAGGTCAGGGTGCGTAAACCTTGAGCAGGTGTGCCGATGCGTCGTTTCGGATGGCCCCTGGTTGGTATCCTCTGTTTCGGTGTAGTACTGGGTAGTTCAGGATGGATGCTTGCGCAGCGTCAGGAGTGGCGGCCAACCTTCTGGGTGGTGGTCCTGGTCGAAGGCAGCGGGTTGCTGGGGCTTCTGGGGGGATGGGTGTTGCGCAGTAGGCTGCCCTCGCGTCGGGATCGACGGGTGAGGGTGCAATCGGCTGCCTCGACTGTACCGGCGCCCGAAGCCCCGCAGGTAGAACATTCGGCCGCCATCGGCGCGCTCCGTCGGGAGTTGGAGCAACAGCGACGGCGTCTGGGGCAAGCTCAGCACACCCTTTCAGAGAGCCGCCGCGAGTTGCACCACTTGCGCCAGTCTTTTGAGCGGTTGCAGCAGGAAGCCCGAGCGTTGGGGGACGATCTGTTCCAGCTAGAGCCCTCATTGCAGGATGTCTGTGGTCGTTTGCAGGGGCTGCTGACACGTACTGAAAGCGATGTCATGCGCGTGGTCGAACACCTGAGCCGCATTCATACCTCTTCGCAGGAGCAGGTGGCCCGCATTGCCGAAATTGCTCATGAGGTGCAGCTCGTGGCACAGGGTAACCGGGAACTGGAAGTGGTCGAGCAGAAAATTCGCGATTACCTTGAAGCGCAACTGACGCGTACCCGCGAAGAACTTCGACAACTGCATCAACTGGTCGATGAAGCCCGGCAATTGCAGCCGCTGGTCGACCAGATCGACAGCATTGCCCGACAGACCCACTTGCTTGCACTTAATGCGACGATCGAAGCGACCCGAG
The DNA here is from genome assembly GCA_015487635.1 of Rhodothermus sp. Lineage (GTDB taxonomy): Bacteria > Bacteroidota > Rhodothermia > Rhodothermales > Rhodothermaceae > Rhodothermus. The sequence continues at coordinate 15,006 of WFPM01000096.1, read as the reverse complement.
CCGGTGAAGCCGGGCGCAGCTTTGCCGTGGTTGCGGGCGAGGTGCAAAAGCTTTCGGAACGAACCCGAACGATCGCTGCTTCGATCGATCGGCAGGTATCCCAGGTGACTCATCGTCTGCAGGAGAAAATCGGCCAGTTGAGCACGTTAATGGAAACCAATGCGCAGGAATTGCAGGAGCTGCAGCAGGCCAGTCGGCAGATTGAACAGGCACTTCGGGAGAACAATCAGCGCATCTCGTCGCTCGTCGATGTGGTCGAGCAGGTCAACAGCAATCAAGTAGTGGCACGGCTTTCGGAAACCCTGGGAGCGATTCAGTTTCAGGATGTCGCTCGTCAGGAACTTGAGCAGGTGATCAAGGTCCTCCAGAAGGTGGCAGGCTACCTCCTGGAAGGCGCGCGGTGGTTGCAAGAGCCGCTGGAACGCTCGCGTCCACGCCCGCCGTCTGGCGCGTCCGGGCATGCGAGGGACGCAGACGAAGAAGGCCCGCGCATTGAGCTGTTTTAAGCGATAGACCGCTGCTTACGCAGGCGGCACAGGAAGAAGCCTTCCATTTCGGCGGTGGGCAGGATGCGCCGGGCAAGGCGCAGGGCAGGGTGGAATGGACGGCCGTCCCAGCTTTCAAGACCGGGGAGCTGGTTGGAAAGGGGCAGCTCCACGGGTTCGACGCTCAGCATGCCCTCGAAGGTGCGCAGCAGGCGGTCGAGCACGGCTTCGTTTTCTTCCGGCGCCATCGTGCAGGTGGCATAAACGAGCACGCCGCCCGGACGCAGGCTCCGGACGGCCGACACGAGCAGTCGGTACTGCTTGCGGGCCATCTCGCGGATCTTGCGCGGACTCCAGTAGGCGAACGTGCCGGGATCGCTCAGGTGAAAGCGTCCCTCCGAAGAGCAGGGCGCATCGACCAGCACGTAATCGAAGTATTCGGGCCGGTAGCGGCCCACGCGCGTGCCGTCCTGCAGGTACAACCGCACGTTGGGGGCGCCGTAAGCCTGCACGTTGGCCTTCAGGCGGTAAAAGCGCGGGCGCACGACCTCAACGGCGGCAATTTCGCCCCGGCCCTGCATCAGGCAGGCCAGTTGCAGCGTCTTGCTACCCGGCGCCGCGCACAGGTCCAGCACGCGTGCGTCCGGTTCGGGCGCCAGCACCAGCGGCGGTAGCATGCTGGCCAGGTCCTGCACGTAGATCCACCGCTCGCGGTAGGGCCTGCTCGCGAGCAGTGCCGCGCGCGCTTCCGGGGACACTTGGAAGGCGTCGGCATACCACGCCACCGGCCGCGGACGAATGCCTTCGGCTTCCAGCGCGGCCTGCACGGTGTCGCGATCGGCCTTCAGCGTATTGACCCGGAAGGCCGTGATGCGCGGCTCCCGGAAGGCCGCTTCGACCATTGGCAACCGCTCCGGTGGTACCAGCCGCCGGAGCCGCGCCAGGAACGCTTCTGGCAGAGTAGTGGCCATTTTGGAAGAACCAGAGGCAGGAAAAGAGAGTTACGGTAAGTTGCAGCCCGCTCCTTAACGCACCTCGCGACCGGTAGTTTTGTGCGGGTGATTGAAGAGGTTGCGCTGCAATGCCGATATTCTTACCATAGGAAGCAGGGCGCCGAGTTTTCGGTCAGGTAACCTGAGAGCGTAATGCGCCGAAGTGACGACACGATTCGCTGCTCGTTCTGTGGGCGGACGACCCAAGAAGTCCTTTCGATGGTGGCCGGTCCGAACGATGTGTACATCTGTGACCGATGCATTCACGACGCGGCCGGCATTGTACGTAACGATCTGATGGCCCATGCGGCTGCCCGTCGGCGCCCCCAGGCGCATCGGCGTCGCCTGACCCCTCCGGAGATCAAGGCCGCCCTCGACGAATACGTGATCGGCCAGGAGCGGGCCAAAAAGACGCTGGCCGTGGCGGTTTACAACCATTACAAGCGGATCGACAATCAGCACTATCTGTCCGATTACGACGACGTTGAGCTGGAAAAATCCAACATCCTGCTGATCGGTCCGACTGGTACGGGCAAGACATTGCTGGCGCGCACGCTGGCCCGTATTCTCGACGTGCCGTTTTCGATTTCCGACGCCACGGCGCTGACCGAAGCGGGCTACGTGGGCGAAGACGTCGAAAGCATTCTGGCGCACCTGCTGCACGCGGCCGACTTCAACGTGGAGCGGGCCGAGCAGGGCATCGTTTATATCGACGAGATCGACAAGATCGCCCGCAAAAGCGACAGCCCTTCGATCACGCGCGACGTTTCGGGCGAAGGCGTGCAGCAGGCCCTGCTGAAAATCCTGGAAGGCACCATTGCGGGGGTGCCGCCGAAAGGTGGGCGCAAACATCCGGAGCAGAACCTGATCAACATCGATACGCGCAATATTCTGTTCATCTGCGGCGGGGCGTTCGAGGGGCTGGAAGAGATTATCGCCCGCCGTCTTTCGACCTCGTCGATCGGATTTTTTGCGTCGGGAGGCAAGCGGGTCGATCCGAAAGACCCCCGCATTTTCTACTATGTCGAACCGGATGATCTGCTCAAGTTCGGACTCATTCCCGAGTTTATCGGACGACTCCCCGTGATTACGCCGCTGGAGGCGCTTTCGGACGAAGCGCTTCGGAGCATCCTGACAGAACCGAAGAATGCACTGGTGCGCCAGTACCAGAAGTTGTTCGCCATGGATGGCATTGAGCTGATCTTTGAGGAAGAAGCGCTCGATGCCATTGTCGAGCGGGCCAGGGAGCTGGGGACCGGCGCGCGGGGTCTGCGGGCCGTCATGGAGGAGGTGATGCTCGACATTATGTTCAACATTCACACGATGTCCGACGTGGGCGTGTGTCGGATTACGGCTGCAACGGTTCGCTACGGCGAGGCCCCGATCTACGAAGAACGTCGCGCCAGCGCGTAACGCAACGGTTGCAGAAGTGGCCGGAACCCCCTTCGAGCGCGGGCTTTAGCCCTGGCGTTGTCTCTCTCCGGAACCTGTGTGGTCCGGCATGCAGCTTCGATGGGCGGCTTTTCGTGAGGTAATGCGGCGCGTCTGGCTAACGCTGCGCTACTACCTGGTGGGGCTCTATCACCTGCTCGACCGCAAGCCTGTCTTTCTCTGGGCCCAGGCTATCGCTTTCAAGGTACTGGTGACGATCGTGCCCGTGCTCGTGCTGGCGACCGGTATCTTGGGCCGTATGCTGCGCCAGGAGCGTCCCTTTCAGACCGTGGCCCGCTTTATTCGGGATTTTCTGCCACCCTATCAGAGTGACCAGCTCATTCAATTTCTGGAGCAACTTCAGCGGGTCAGCGGCACCTTCACCCTGATCGGTATTCTGGGCTTGCTCTATGCCACAATGACGCTGTTCACCACGCTGCGCGGCGTGCTCAGCCAGGTGTTCGATGAGCCCTGGCATCAGGGGCGTTCCATCCTGCGCGGGTATCTGTTCGACCTGCGCATGATGGTGCAGGTCGGTGGACTGTTTCTGTTGACCTTCGGCGTTTCGCTGGCGATCCAGGCGGTCAACGTAGCCGGTCTGGAATGGTTGCAGCGGCTGCACCTGGACTACGTGTGGGTGCGGGAAGGATGGCGACGGCTTATTCAGGTGCTGGGTCTGCTCATTCCCTATCTGCTCAGCCTGGCCATGTTCTTCCAGCTCTACTACTTTACACCGAAGCCTCGGCCGCCCGCCCGAGGTGCTCTAATTGGGGCCGTCGTGGCGGCGCTGCTCTGGGAAGCGGCCAAGACCGCCTTCGCCTTTTACGCGGCCCGTTCCACGTTTTTTGAACGCTTTGCGAATAGCGGTATTTCCGCGATCGGACGGGTCTTCGGCCTGATCCTGGCCTTCGGCTTCTGGGTGTATTATTCGGGGGTGGTGTTTATTCTGGGGGCGTTGCTGGTATTGCTCTACGAAAAACACCAGCGCGACCGGAAGGAAATGCCGGCTACCACCGCAATCTCTGAAGTGGACGCATGAAGCGCGGGCGCTGTCGGATCGGGATTGTCGCGGCGCTGCTGCTGGGGCTGGCGCGGCCGCTCATGGCGCAGGCGCCGCTGTGGCTGGTCAACGAGCGCACCACGATTCGAGCCATTTCGTTTCGGTTCGTGGACACAAAGAGCTTCGAAGAGGACCAGCTCCGGGAGCAGATGGTGCTGCAGGCGCCATCCTGGTGGGATCGCGTCAAGGGCCGGTTGCCGTTCGTCTCTCCTACCCGTTACCTGTTTGATCCCATTGAACTGGCCCGCGACGTGGTGCGGCTCCGCCGCTTCTATGCCCGCAACGGTTTTCTGCACACGGAGATCACCTATCCCGCCTCGCAGCTCGACACGGTGCGCAACCAGATCCACATCGTACTGAGCATTCGCGAGGGACCGCCGCTCATTATCCAGGATGTGGGCTTCTTCGATCTGGAGGGACGCTATCTGGTGACCACGCTCGATCCGGGGCTGCGGGAGCGTTGGCGTCAATTCCGGGGCCGGATCGCCTTTCGGGTGGGCGACCGCTACACCGAAGCGCGACGTGTGGAGATTCAGGACGCCGTGCTGAACTGGTTCCGGGATCGGGGCTATGCCTTTGCGCGCGTACGCTCCGAGGCCCGCATCGATTCGACCTTCAACACGGTGGACCTGCGCTTCATGGTGGATACCGGCCCGCGTGGCTACTTTTCGGAGATTCAGATCGAAGGCAATCGGCGGGTGAGCGACCGTGTGCTGCGTCGGGAGCTGCCGTTTCGCAAAGGCGACCTGTTTTCGCAACGCAAGGTGGTGGAAGGGCAGCGCCAGCTCTTCGGGCTGGAGATCTTCCGCGTGGCGCTGGCCGACATTCCGCCGCAGCCGCGCGACAGTACGGTGACCGTACGCTACCGGGTGGCCGAGTCAGCGTTGCGCTTTCTGGTGCTGCAGGGCGGCTTCGGCCGCAGCGAAGGGCTCGGGGCTGAGGTGCGCTGGACGCACCGCAACTTTCTGGGCGATGCCCGCACGCTCACGCTGAACCTGGTGGCGCAGACCGGCCTGCTGGCCCGACGTGGTCCGGGCACGCCGCCGCCCCGGCTGTTTCGCTTCAGCGCGCTGTTTCGCCAGCCCTATCTGTTTTCGCGGCGGATGGAGCTGCTGCTGTCGCCCTTCCTGGAATATCAGCGCGATCCGTTGCTGGAAGACAGCGACGAACCACTGCAGATCAACACGCGTGAGTTCGGTCTGAACACCACCCTGTTTTACGAGATCTATCCGTTCCGCACCGTCACGTTGCAGCACGCCTTCAGCCGGGCGTTGCAGCTCACGCAGCAGCGGCGCGACACGACGAGCACGCGCGACCTGTTCGATAAAAGCATCCTGTCGCTGACGGCCACCTTCGGCCGGACGAACAACTACTTCAATCCCCGGCGCGGCTATCTCATCCGACCGTTTGCCGAGCTGGGCGGTGGGCTCATCGGTTCGGAGATCGAATACTACCGGCTGGGGGCCGAGTTGACGGGCTACCTGCCGCTCACGCGCCGGAGCGTGCTGGCTGGCCGCCTGCTCTTTGGGCGGCTGGAGCCGCTGGGACGCAGCCGCGAGGCGCTGGCCGGCCGCCTGGGACGTGCCGACAGCCTGCGCTACGAGAACCGATTCGACCCGATCCTTTTCTACGCGGGCGGCAGTAGCGATGTGCGCGGCTGGGGACTGCAACAGCTCGGCCCGAAAGTAACCCGTCTGCAGGTCAGCGACGGCGATACGACGATCTACTACGAGCCAATCGGCGGCAACCGCAAGCTGGTGCTGAACCTGGAGCTGCGCTTCGGCCTGCCGGGACTCGGCAGCGACTGGCAGGGGGCTGTCTTTCTCGATGGCGGCCAGCTCGGTCAGGATCGGCTGGTGCTGCGCACGACGGCTTTCCGGTGGGCGGCCGGTCTGGGCGTGCGTTACCAGACGCCCGCTGGCTTCGTCCGGCTCGATCTGGCCTACAAGCTCAATCCGAGCTACGAGGACCTGCGCGATCCGGCCGACGTGTACCGCTACCGACAGGGGCTGACGGATCGTCCCCCGGAGGCGCACTGGCAACGCCGCCTGCGGCTCCACCTGAGCATCGGCCAGACGTTCTGAGCGCCAACGTCCATGGAACCTACCCCGGCCATATCCCCTGCGCACCGGTGGCTGCGCCGGATCGGATGGACGCTGCTGGGACTGCTCGGCACGCCGATCGTGCTGGTCGGGCTGCTTCTGCTGGTGTTGCAGACGTCGTGGGGCGCCGAACAGGTGCGTCGGCTGATCGAACGCCAGGTAAACGTGCACCTGCAGGGCGGGCGGCTGGAGATCGGCACGCTGCAGGGTAACTTCGTGCGCACACTGGCGCTCTACGACGTCGCCCTGCGCGACACGTCCGGGCGCGTGCTGCTGGCGCTGGATTCGCTCGAAATAGCCTATGTGCCTGAGGCGTTGCTTTTCGACCGGCGCGTACATCTGCGGCGGGTGCGCCTGATCCGTCCGCGCCTGGAGCTGACGCAGCAGCCCGACAGTACCTGGGACCTGCTTCGCCTGTTCGCTACCGCGCCCGACACGATGGAAACGAAAGCGGAGGCCGGTGCCGCGCCGGATCTCTGGATCGACCACCTGAGGTTGCGCGAGGGAACGGCGGTCCTGCATCTCTATGCACCCCGCGCCGACTCGACCTGGCACCTGCACCGGCTCGATATGCAGCTCGACACGCTGCGGCTGCCGCCGAAGGGGTGGCCGACGTTTTCGGTGCGCCAGCTGGAGGCGGTACTCCAGCCACCCGATGCACCCGACTCGGTGCACGTCGCCGCGCGGCTGGCGTTGCGCGACCGGCGCTTCCACCTCGACACGCTGCACATGTGGTCTGCCCGCAGCCGGGTGGTCGGTAGTGGGACACTGCTGCTTCCGGCCGACACGGGACAGATCGAAGCGGTGCAATTCCGGCTGGAAGCACGGCCGCTGGCCCTCTACGACCTGTCGCCGTTCGTGACGGTCCCGGATCCGGGGCGAACGCTCGAGGGCTTCGTGACCGTGCAGGGCAGCGGCCGCCTGCTGCGGGCGCAGGCCGAGCTGCGCACCAGCACGGAGGGAAAACTGGCGCTGGCGGCCACCTTCACGCCGCTGCTGGACGGTCCGGTGCGCTACCGGGCCGAAGTCCAGGTACAGCGGCTGGACCCGGCTTTCTTCGGCGGACCGGCGGGCCGCCTCGATCTGCAATTCCGGGCCAAACTGCAGGGACCGTCGCTGGAGGCGCTGGACGGCGTGGCTACCCTTACCATCTCGGAGGCCCGGCTGGGCGCCTACCGACTGGACCCCACTCGGATTGCCGTGCGCTTCGTGGAGGGCGAAGGCCGATTGGCGGCACAGACCGGTCTGCGCGGCGCCCGGCTGCAGCTGACCGGCCGGGGGCGTCCGTTCGACGCGACACCCACCTATCGCCTGGATGGCCTGCTCCAGAACCTGAACCCGGCCCGCTTCCTGTCCGACACGAGCTGGACAGGACGACTGAACCTGGCTTTTCGGCTGGAGGGCGAGGGGGCGAACCGGATGGATGGACGGCTCATGCTCCGGCCTTCGCGGCTGAACCGGGCCACCATCGAAGGAGGACAGCTGGCCGTACACCTGCGGGGCGACACGCTCCGCTTTGCGCTGGAGGCAGCGCTGGCCGGTGGCCGCCTGCAGGGACGCGGGCGATGGGCCAGCGCCTCGATGCCTTCTTACGAGGTGCAGTCCTTCGTGCTGGAACGGATCGACGTGGCAGCGCTGCTGGGTGATACGCTGCACAGTGCGGTCAGCGGTCAGCTTCGGCTACACGGTGGTGGGATGGCTCCCGAAGCAATGCGACTGGAGGCCGCGCTTGAGCTGGACAGCCTGGTCTATGGCACTTACCGACTGGCGCCAGTGCGCGTGCCTGTCCGGATGGACCGGGGCCGGCTTACGGCCACGCCCGAAATCGGACTGGGCGCGGGCCGTGTGGCCTTTCGCCTGCAGGGACGGCCGATGGCCCGAAGGCCCCGCTGGCAGATTGACCGCGGCCGCCTGGAGCGGGTGAACCTGGCCGCCGTGATGCCGGGCTGGTCTTCGCGGCTGAACGGCTCGTTCGAAGGGTTTTATCGGGGCGCGACGCTGGCCGATGCGGAAGCCGAGCTGGCGCTGCAACTGGAGGACTCCCGGTTCAACGCACAGCCGCTGGAAGCGGCCACGCTGGACGCCACGCTGCGGCGCGGACTGTTGACGCTGGCAGCCCGGGCTACCTGGCCCAATGGTTCGCTGCAGTTGGAGGTGCAGGCCGACTCGCTGGCGACCACGCCGGTCTACACGATCGAGCGGCTCGTCTTTCGCGGCGTGGATCTGGCGGCCTGGACCGGACAAAAGCAGCCCCGAACCCGGCTGAACGGCGTGCTGACGCTGCATGGCCGGGGTATGGAGCCGCGTACGATGCAGCTTGCCGCAAGGCTGCGGCTCGACGCTTCTCAGGTAAGCGAGCGACCTGTTTCAGGACAGTTCCGCGTGGCCGCCCTGGCCGGACGCTGGCAGTTCGGCGGACAGATGGGCGTGGCCGACGGACAGGCCCGTTTCGACGCCCGATTGCTGCTGGATGGGCCGACGCCCCGCTACGCGCTGACGCTCGCGGCCGAGCAACTCGACCCGATGCCCCTGCTGGGCATCGACACGCTCTCGGCCCGGCTCTCGCTCGATGCCGAACTGGAGGGTGAGGGCTTCGACCCGGCCATCATGCAGGCGCACGGCCGCCTGCAGAGCGACGGGGCGCACCTCGACGCGCTGGCCGTCGACCGGCTGGACATCCGGTTTTCAGTAGCCGAAGGGCTGCTGCGTCTCGATACACTCCGGCTCCAGAGCAATGTGGCGACGGTGGAAGGCGGTGGTCAGGTGGCACTCGTGGATTCTGAAGGCGTGCGAAGCTCGGGGCTGACGCTGCAGGTGCAGTTTCATCGGTTACAGCCGTTGCGACGCCTTGTTGGCGCGCGGCTGCTGGCGCTCGACGGCGGCCGGATCGAAGCCCGTGCCTACGGACGGCCTGGTCAGCTCCGGTTCGAGGGGAGATGGACGCTCCAGAATCTGATCTACGACGAGCTGCGTCTGGTGGAACTTGAGGGCCGCACGGCTGGCGAACTGGACCGGCAGCGTCGGCTCTCGAAAGCCGAGATCCGGTCGCAGGTGCATCTGCTGACGCTGGGCACCTTCCAGGTGGCAGACGCACGGGCAGAGCTACGCTACGACGGCCGGCAGGCCGACTACGAACTGCGCCTGAACGTCGATCGGCAGCACACCGTCCGCCTCGAAGGCCAGGCGCTCCCGACGCAGCAGGAAATCCGGCTGACCCGGCTCGACATGCGGCTGCACGACGCCCGCTGGCGCCTGCTGCAACCGGCCACGTTCACCTATGGCGAGGCCTATCGCATTCAGGGCCTGCTGCTCTACACCGAAGCGCAGGACCAGCAGCTTGCGGCCGACGGCGTGCTCGACCCGGACGGCATGCAGAGCTTCGTTTTGACGCTCGAACGCTTCCGGCTCGAAACCGTCACCGATCTGTTCGACCTGGCCGGACTGGGCGGTGCGCTCAGCGGCACGGTGGACCTGACCGGTCCGGCCACGGCGCCACGGCTCGGCGGGCAGCTTCTGCTCGATCTGATTTCGGAAGGGCGCGCTGTGGGCGATCTGCAACTGGATCTGCAGTACGACAGCCTGCGGCTGCAGGTGGACGCCCGGCTCCAGCACCGGGCCGATGCCAGCACGATGACGCTGCGTGGCACGATCCCGGTGGACCTGCGGTTGCAGGTGCCTTCCGACGCGCCGCCGTTCGACCCGAACCGGGCTCCGCTCGATCTGACCCTGGTCGCCGACACCTTCGCCATCGCCTGGATCCAGCCGTTCCTGGACCCCGAAGTCCTGCGCGGCGTGCGGGGCCGGCTGGCCGGACGCGTGCATATCGGCGGTACGCTGGCGAGTCCACGGCTCGACGGACAGGCCTGGCTTTTCGACGGGGCCGTCTATCTTCCCGAACTGGGCGTCACCTATCGCGACATCCGGGCCGAGGCCCGTATGGAAGGCAACCGGATTATCCTGACTTCCTTTGAGCTGCACTCGGGCGGACGCCTCACCGGCAGCGGCACCGTCGAACTGGAGGCGCTCACGCTGGGTACGCTCGACCTGCGCATGCGGGCCCGCTCGTTCCTGGCCGCCGACAACCGTGCCTATCGCACCGTTCTTTCCGGAACGCTCCGGCTGACCGGCACGACCGACCGCCCCGAAATCGAGGGCGACCTGCAGGTGGTCAGCGCCGACATCTACCTGATTGAAGAAACCACGGTGGCCGACCTGGAGCCCGTCCAGCTCACCGAAGCCGACCTGCAGATGCTGCGCCAGTACTTTGGCGTGCGCATTACCGAAGAGGACACGACCACCTTCGACTTCTATGAAGCCTCGCGCATGCGCCTGAACCTGCACATGGAACGCGACGTGTGGCTGCGCTCGAATGCCAGCCCCGAGATGAACGTGCAGTTCACGGGCACGCTCACCGTCCAGAAGGAGCCCCATCAGGATCTGCAGCTCTTCGGGACGATCGAGGTGATCCCGGAGCGCAGCTACATCGTGCAGTTCGGCAAACGGTTTGAGATTACGGAAGGAACGCTTTCGTTCAACGGGCCGGCCGACGATCCAGAACTCAATCTGAAGGCCCGCTACGTGGTGCCCTCCCGTGAGGATCAATCCAGCCAGGTCACGATCCTGCTGTCGGTCAGCGGGCGGCTGGACCGGCTCAACCTGGCGTTTTCGTCCGAGAACCCTTCGGGTCTCGAATTGCCGGACATCATCTCGTACATTGTCTTCGGCCGACCGGCCGGGCAGGCTCTTGCCTCACTGGCACCCGGCGGCAACGGCGTCGGCGGGGGGCTGCTGGGCCGCGGAGCCGGTCTGGCGCTCGGGCAACTGGCCGGCATCGTCGAAGGACTGGCCGGCGAAGAACTCGGGCTTGACGTGGTCGAGATCGAACCCGACGGCCTGCAGGGGGCCAAACTGACCGTTGGCAAATACGTCTCGCCGCGACTGTTTGCCGCCGTCAGCCGGCCGATCGCCTTCGGCAACAAGGCCGCCACGCAACGGACGGAGGTTTACACGGAGTTCACCGTCGAATACACGATCTTCGATGCGATGATCGTGCGCGTGACCAGCCAGGGAACGACCATGCGGATCAACCTGCTGTGGCGCTATGCCTACTGAGTCGGAAGCGCTCGACATCCCGAAGCGTCCGCCCGAGCGCGTCGGCCGCGCCTTTTTCGAGAAGGCCGGCGGGCTGGTGCTGTTCATGGCCCGGTTCTTCCGGGATGTGTGGCGGCCGCCTTACGAAGGGCGCGAGTTGATCAACCAGATGGACGAGGCCGGCTCGAAGAGCTTCATCCTGACGGCCGTTACGGGCATTGCCATCGGTGTGGTGCTGGCCATGCAGAGCCGGGGCACGCTCGCCCGCTTCGGGGCTGAGGCGGTGCTGCCCAATATGCTGGCGCTGTCGGTTTTCAAAGAGATCGGGCCGGTCATCACGTCGCTGGTGCTGGCCGGACGCCTCGGGGCGGGAATGGCCGCCGAGATCGGCTCGATGCGCGTGACCGAGCAGATCGACGCGTTGGAGGTGGCCGCGCTCAAGCCCTTTCACTACCTGGTGATCACGCGCGTGGTGGCCTGCATTGTGATGTTTCCCGTGCTGACGACCTGGACGAACATGATCGCACTGGCCGGGGGGTACGTCGAATCGGTCATCTCGGCCGACATGGACTATCGCCTGTTCTGGAATAGCGCCTTTTCGAGCCTGCGCTTTTCGGACCTGATCGTCGATACGCTCAAGACCAGCGTGTTCGGTTTTCTGGTGGGGATTGTAAGCTGCTACCTGGGCTATACGGTGCGGGGCGGCACGCGCGAAGTCGGGCAGGCGGCCATGCAGGCCGTGGTAATTTCGTCGCTGTTGATTCTGCTGGCCGACGTCGTCGTCGTGCGCATTTCGCTGTTTCTTTTCGGGGCGCTGTAAGCGAGCCGGAGTGTTTGCGGAAGACGCCGCGGCATCTTCGAAATCAGATCGGGCGTAGAAGGGCTTCCTTCCAAACGAAGATCAAATAGCAATATTATGGGAGGGCAATCCGCGATCTTATCGGCGCTTCCGGTTACGGCAGGCGCCGACGAGCGCGCCCGGCACTACGAAGCTGTACTCCGGCATATCGACACGTTGCTCGAAGGCGAAACCGACTGGATTGCCGCTATGGCGACCGTGGCATGCGAGCTGCACCACGCCTTCGACTACTACCACTGGACCGGCTTCTATCGGGCTGTCTCGGACGAGCTGCTCATCGTGGGACCCTACCAGGGCACGCACGGGTGCCTGCGCATCCCGTTCAGCCGGGGGGTGTGTGGCGCCGCCGCTCGCACACGGCAGACACAGCTCGTGCCCGACGTGCACCGGTTTCCCGACCACATCGCCTGCTCGGCTACCACGCAGTCGGAGATCGTCGTGCCCGTGCTGACCCCCGACGGTCGCCTGCTGGCCGTGCTGGACGTCGATTCGGACATCCCGGCCGCGTTTACCGAAGTCGATCAGCGCTACCTGGAGCAACTCTGCGCTGAGCTGGGCCGTCGTTTTGCCGATACGCCGCAGCGCTGAAATGAAAAACGCCGGGCTGTGCGACCCGGCGTTGTCGGCTGCAACCGACGGCTGCTTCAGTGGGCGGGCACTTCCGCAAAGCCGAGCTGTTCGATCGCATTGTGCACGTAGGCTTCGGCCAGCTCGGGCGTGGGCGCCTCGGCATAGACACGCAGCAGCGGTTCGGTGCCCGAAGGACGGATCAGCACCCAGCCGCGGTCCGTGATGTGCTTGAAGCCGTCGAGCGTCTGCACCTCGCGTACGGCATCGCCGGCCACGTCCTTCAGCCCGCCCGTCTGGCGCAGATGATCCAACGCTGCCTGCTTCTTTTCGTCGGTCGTGTGGAGGTCGATCCGGAAGAAGTGATGCGGTCCGAATTCGTCGAACAGCTCCTGCACCAGCTCCGAGAGCTTCTTGCCCCGCCGCACCAGCAGTTCAGCCACGAGCAGCCCGATGTAGATGCCGTCACGTTCAGGGATGTGGCCCTTGACGGCAATGCCGCCCGACTCTTCGCCGCCCACGAGCACGTCGCGCTCTACCATCTGCTTGGCAATGTGTTTGAAGCCAATGGGCGTGGTCTCGACGCGCAGCCCATAGGCCTGGCCCATCTTGTCGAGCAGGTGCGTAGTGGAGAAGGTCTTGATGATGTCGCCCTTCAAGCCCTGCTCCTTGTGCAGGTACTTGACCAGCAGGGCCAGGATTTCATGCGAGGTCACGAAGCGACCGTTTTCGTCAAAAAGCCCGATCCGGTCGGCGTCGCCGTCGTTGGCCATGCCCAGGTCGCACCGCTCGCGGACGACCACTTCTGACAGCTCCTTCAGGTTGCGCTCGATGGGCTCCGGCGGCTGGCCGTGAAAGCCGGGGTTCCAGTCGCAGTGCAGCTCGACCACCCGATCGGCCCCGAGCAGGCGGCTGACCATGCCCTGCGCGGCACCGAACATCGCGTCGTGCGCGATCTTCAGGTTGCGGGCGATGCCGTCGATGTCCAGCTTCGTGCGCAGATGATCCAGGTAGGCCGTGCTCAGGTCGAACAGTTCGACGCGACCGTCGCTGACCAGATCGTCGAAAGCAGGCAGTTCAGTCGGCGGTTCGGCGTCCGGTAGCTCCCGTTCAACTTCGGCAATCATCTCCGGCGAAGCCGGCCCCCCGAAGTCCGCCTTGATCTTGAAGCCGTTGTATTTGGGTGGGTTGTGGCTGGCCGTAATGACAATGCCCGCATTGCAACCGAAGTGTTTGGTGGCCCAGCTCACGGCCGGGGTGGTGGTGAAGGTGTCAGCCATGCGAACCGAAATGCCCTGTGCAGCAAAAATGCGGGCCACATGCTCGGCGAACTCACGTCCCAGAAAGCGTGTGTCGTGGCCGATGACCACCTTTGGGTGATCGCCGTAGCGTTTTTTGAGCCAGCGGACCGTCGCCTGGGCCACACGACCGAGGTTCGCAAACGTGAAATCTTCGGCAATGACGGCCCGCCAGCCGTCGGTGCCAAACTTGATCTGTGCCATGGGTTGCCTTCGGGTTTGGTTGCAGGGAAAGCGTTATGAAGGGTAGAGAAGATAGGACATCTGCTCCGGAAATCGTTCCCGCTTTTGGCAGAATTTACGCCGTGGTTAAAACTTCGGCTTACTCCGAGGCGGCGGCCACCGGAATGCGCACTTCGGTGCGATCCCAGCGGAGGTACAGGTAGGTCTGGCCCTCTTCTTCTTCGAAGGTGATGGTAAAGCCCTCGTAGAGCTTGTCTGTCCGGCGCGTAGGCACGTCGAAGCGGAAAAGATCGAGCTCCGGGTTGTAGTTGAAGGCCCCCCACTGGCCCAGTGCCCGGTTGACGATGATCGTCCAGCGATCCGAATAGGGGATGGTGTAGAGGCTGTAGGTACCGGCCGGCAGGTGATGGCCGCCGAAGATCAGATCGCCCGTTGTGGTGATCTCGGTCGCTTCGTTGGCGCCGGTGCGCCAGAGCTCGCCGTAGGGGACCAGCGCGCCGAAAATTTCGCGGCCGCGCTTGCGCGGCGAGCCGTAAACGACCTTCACGTAGGTGCTGTCGAGCCACGTGGTGGCCAGGGCCAGCGGACTGCGCTCCAGGCTTCCCGAGCGCGGCGGCGGCACGACTTCTACCGAGTCCTGAGCAAAAGCCGGTACCGACCCCATCAAAAAAGCAAACAGCAGCGCAAGCAGGCAAAAGCGATACATGGCGAAGGCCGGCAGGTTATTGGGGAAGGACTTCCAGCGAGATGCTGGTGCGTGAGCGCTTGTGAAGCTTCAGCACCGGCTCGAGCACCTGGTTTACACAGGCCGCGATGGTGCGCTCGTACTGTTCTTTGGGCGTGCGCCAGGCTTCCGTCACCACCTTGGTAACGAACGCTTCCGCGTCGCGCAGCGTAGCCGACGTCCAGCCCATCTGATGAAACCGACGCAGGAGCGC